>JBBRDT010000061.1:0-20844 GCA_038203635.1 Solirubrobacterales bacterium | reverse complement strand
GGGGCGCCCGTGGGTGGGGGAGGTAGTGCTGCTAAGGGGGAGATACTTCTATGTGTCCTTCGTCTTTGGGGGGAAGCTTGGGCCCTCGGCCCGGCCATCCGGGCCGAGGGTGTGGTGGAGGTGGTGCTCGGTGCTACAGGGCGGGGTTCCAGGACCAGCGCGACTTGCTCCAGCGCGACTTCGTCTCCTCGACGCTGCCACTGGTGGAGCCGTAGCAATCGCAGCTCCAGCGCGACTTCGCCCACTCCGCGCCGAGCTTGCCGGCGGAAGCCTCGCTCCAGCGCGACTTGCTCCAGCGCGACTTCGAGTAGTCGATGTCACCGGTGGTCGGGTTGACGATCTTGTTCGGCGTCAGCCCGCGGTTCGCGACGTTCTTCGTCTTGCTCTTGGCCGCGAACGCGTCGTCGATCTCGATCTCGTCGCCGGCGGCGCGGATGTTCCGCGTCGTCGACATGATCAGGCCCTTGACCTGGTCGGGCGTGAGCCCGGGGTTCTCCTCGAGCATCAGGGCCGCTGCGCCCGCCACCATCGGAGCCGCCATCGACGTGCCGCCGATCGTCATGTACTCGTTCGACACGACGCAGCTCGGGCACAGCTTCTTGAACTCGCTGTTCGGAGCCAGCAGCGACGTGATGTGGGCGCCAGGTGCGACGACCTCGGGCTTGTCGAACCCGTCCTGCGTCCGGCCGCGGCTCGACCAGTCCGCGAGCTTGTCGTCGTACTGGTTGTCCGTGCCCATGTCGTCGACTCCGCCGACCGTGAGCACGTAGGGGTCGTTTGCCGGCGCGTACTTGACCGCGTCGGAGTCGCCGCCCCGGTTGCCGGCTGCGGCGACCACGACGATGCCCTTGAACCAGGCCGACTCGACAGCCGCGTCGAGCGGGTCGGTCTTGTATGACTCCGAGACCGTCGACTCGAGCGACAGGTTGGCGACGCGGATGTTGTAGGTGTCCTTGTGATCGACGATGAACTGCAGGCCGTAGATCACGTCCAGGACGCTCGCGTTGCCCACGTCGTCGGACACCTTGACCGACACCAGGTTGGCGTCAGGGGCCACGCCGACGTACTTGTTGCGCAGCTTGTCGGAGCTGGCCCGGTTCGTGCCGTTGCCCGCGATGATGCCGGCGACGTGCGTGCCGTGGCCGTACTTGTCGGTCGCGGTCTTGGCGTACGGGTTGGTCACCGCCGCGCCGATCACGCGCGACTTGCCGTCGCTCTGAGAGACGTCGAAGTCCCGCAGGTCACCGGCGACGCCGGTGTCGATGACGGCTACGCCGACGCCCTTGCCGGTCGCGTCTTCCCAGACCTGGTCCGAGTCGATCGACTGGTTGTAGGACGTGCTGAGCTTGTCGACGAGGCCGTTCTTGAGCTCCTCGACGAGTCCGGTCTTCCGGGTCGAGGCGTTCAGCGAGACCGCGCGCACGCCCTCGCGGGACGCGAGGCGGTTCGCCTCACTGGCGCTCATGCGAGCGGCAAGGCCGTTGATCACGTGCAGGTCGCCGGTCACGCGGCCGCCGGCAGCGCGAACGAGCTGACGGGCCTCGCCCAGCTCGACACCGGTGTTGAACTGCACGATCGCCTCGACCTGCTTGGCGGGCTTCGTGCCGGCCAGCTTCACGAGAGCGGGGCTTGCGCCGCCGTCCAGCGTGGCTGAGGCGGGGAAGTCGCTGGTGGGCGCGGGTGCGCCTGCAGCGGCGAGGGCGATGGAAAGGGAGACTGCCGCGATCAGGAGAGCAACGGCGCTTGTCGCGCAGAAGCCCCAGCGAATACGCAGCGGGGGGGCAGAGTAGGTCACGAGCGGATCAACCTCCGTGTCGATCTCGGGGGAAGGGGGGGCATCCAGCGACCCCGTCCTGGCCTCGCAGCGAACTCTTGCTGCATCTTCGGCGGGGGGGCCGAACTCCACCTTCGGGGACGCAGAGGACCCCGGCAACTCTTTGTGGGGCTTTTGGACCTTTGTTCTAGGGTGAAGGCCCCAATAGGCCCGTTTCCGCGTTTAGAAGCGGCTTGAAGCGGGCAAATCGCGGCGCTTCCGGGGCCCCAAACAGGTAGGTACGGGGGTGATCGGGCAGCATCGCGCGCCGGGACGCCCGCACCGTGCTGGATTGACCACCCATGCGGTAGTCAATCCAGCACGGTGGCGGCGAAAGGCCACGAACTGGCCCGGGAGGAACCGCAAGCCTTCCCTACCCACCGGGTTTCGTTCGCGACCCAGGAGCGGTCAAATCGACCGCCGTCGAGGCTAGGTGCCCGCGAGGTCGAACAGGCTGCGAGCCTTGGGCGCCTCGTCGCGGCCCAGCGGCATTGCCAGGAAGAAGCCCTGGCCGAGCTCGCAGTTCAGGTCCCTGAGGGCATCCAGCTCCTCGGCGGACTCGATGCCCTCCGCGACCACGTGCAGGTCGAGGGCGCTTGCGAGGTCGATGATCATGCGTGCGAAAGAGGACTCCTGGCTGCCGCGGGCCATGCCCTCCACGAACGGCTTGGCGATCTTCAGGATGTCGAGCGGCAGCTCACGCAGATAGCTGAGCGACGAGTAGCCGGTGCCGAAGTCGTCGAGCGCCAGCCGCACGCCCAGGCCCCGCAGCGTGCGCAGCGCGGTCTGGCTCGACTCGGCGTCCTGCAGCAGGCTTTCCGTGATCTCGAGGACGAGCAGGTTGGGATCGAGGCCGGAGTACTCCAGCGCGGCCACGACCGTCGCGGGGAGGTTGGGGTCCCGCAGCTCGACGGCGGACAGGTTCACGTGCACGCCGATCCCAGACTTGCCGCGCGCGGTGTCCTGCCAGGCCCGCGCGCTGCAGCAGGCCTCCTCCAGCACGAACTGGCCGAGGGCGATGATCATGCCGGTCTCCTCCGCCAGCGGCACGAACTCAGACGGCAGGAGACGGCCGCGGCCGGGATGGTTCCATCGCACGAGCGCCTCGGCGGCGCTCACCTCGCCCGTCTCGAGCGAGACGATCGGCTGGTACTCGACGATCAGCTGCCCCCGCTCTACCGCCCGCTGCAGCTCTTCCTTGAGGCCGTGGCGCTTCAGCACTGCGTCGCGCATGCCCGGGTCGAACATCGCGTGGCGGCCCTTGCCCGACTCCTTTGCGCGGTACATCGCGAGGTCGGCATTGCGGATCAGCTCGTCCGCGTCATGGCTGTCGTGTGTCGTGGCGATCCCGATCGACAGGTGGACGAAGATGATCTCCCCGGCCGCGCTGACCGGATGCTCGAACGCCTTCATGATGCGCTCGGCGACCATCGTGGCGCTCTCGTTGACGGAGCGCTCGTCGCTCACCATCACGGCGAACTCGTCGCCTCCGAGCCGCGCGATCGCGTCGTCCGGGCGCACCGATTCGCGCAGGCGGCGCGCGACGGCGACCAGCAGCTCGTCCCCGGGACCGTGGCCGAACGAGTCGTTGAACGTCTTGAAGTCGTCCAGGTCGATGAACAGCACGGCCACCTCGCCGGCGTCCGCGTCGAGCGCTGCCTTCACCTGGTTCGCGAACAGGCTGCGGTTCGCGAGGTCTGTGAGGGGGTCGTGGAACGCCTGGTGGTGCAGCTGCTCCTGCAGCGCGCGCAGCTGATGGACGGCCTGCTCCAGGCGGTCGTATTGGAGCGCGACGCTGGCATTGTTGGCGAGCGTCTCGAAGAGCTTGAGGTCCTCGTCGGTGAACGACCGGATCACCCCATACCGGTTGGCCAGCATGATGGTCCCGATCACGCGGTCCTCGCCCGGCAGGACGGCGACCATCGCATCGGTGACCATGCGGCCGTCGAGGTAGCGCCGCAGCTGCTCGGAGCTGAACGGCCGCGCGATGTGGAGCGCGGGCCGGTCTGCGTCCACCAGGGCCCGTAGCTCGCCGGCCACGACCGGGTCCATCGGCTCCATCACCTCCTTGTAGTTCCCCGGCCCGAGCGTGGTGCGCAGCGGCGGGTTGCCTTCGGAGCCGAAGAGCACGATCTCGGCCATCTCGGCCCGGAACGACTCCAGGGACCGCTCCAGCAGGCCTTCGAGGGCCAGCACCATCTCGGGCGAGCGCGACAGGGTGCGGGTCGCCTCGTACAGGAACTCGAGCCGATCGTGGCGCTGGCGCTCCGTCAGATAGGCGCGGTAGGCGAGGTAGACGACCAGCGCCGGCACCGCAAGCAGCGGTATCGCACGGGCATCCGTCGACACGACGATCGCACCGGCGAGGCCGAGCGACGTGTTGGTCGCGGTCACCACGAAGTCCATGGCGAGCATCTGACCGACCGTGTTGAGGCGCAGGACACCTTCCGAGAGTGAGATCGCGAGCCCGATCAGCATCACGGTGATCACCGCGCTCGCCTGGGTCCCGAGCAGCACGGCGACCCAGGTGTTGGGGTCGAGCGCAGCGCCGTCGGGCGTCACCACGTGCACGACCATCGTGGCGAGCGATGCCGCGAGCGCGAACTGCGAGAGGTTGAAGATCAGCTTGACGGGCGCCAGTCGGCGCTCGATCGCCAGCGTGGCTGCGGATCCGAGCAGCGCTCCGAGGACGAGGTCCCCCCCTGTCGCGAACAGCAGTCCGAACACGAGCGGAAGGTCCCCGAGCGAGAATGAGTGGGCGCTGCGCCGAAACTGGAGATGGACCACGCAGCTCTCGGCCACGAGGAATCCGACCGCCAGGCCCCACCACGGCAGGTGGGGATCGACCAGCGCCGGCAGGTCCTGGACGACCAATAGATAGAGAGCGATCGCCGCCCCGGCGATCGCCGAATTCAGCCACCACACCGGGCTCACACGCGCGATTCGGCCGACAAGGCCCCCGTGGGACCCGTCGTCGCCTGCGTCGTGGGGCTCGATGGGCGCATCCGCCGGCGGTGGCCCGCCGCTGGCTGTGCGTCCTATCGACATCGCTGCTGGCTGAATTCGGCTTTGCAGCGGCGACACTTGACCTCCGGGCGGGAACCCGGCGTGTCAATAGCATCGGCTACCAACCAACAAGAGGAGTCACAGATGGCCAGCGTGATCAAGTTTCTCGGCGACAGCGAGCTGATGCTGCGGGTGCAGGAGGACGTCGGGGCCGTGCGCGACGCGCATGCGGCTGCAGGCGGGACCGCACCGTTCCAGCTCACCTTCGAGGCGAACAGCGCACCGGTCTTCGTCAATCCGGAGGCGATTGCCTACTGGTTCTCGGTCGGCGAGCACGCGCCGGAGTAACGACGGTCACACAGGGTCCGGGCTGCGCGCTCTAGGATCGGCCGTCATGGAGGCGCTCACCTGGACCGGCGACGGCATCGAGGTCCGCGACGCCGCGGCGCCCGCCCTCCAGGGCGACGGCGAGGCGCTCGTCCGCCCGGTCGCCGCCGCGACCTGTGACCTGGATTTCGCCATGGTGGTGGGCGCCACGCCGTTTCCAGCGCCGATCGCCCTCGGTCACGAGTGCGTGGCGGAGGTGTTGGAGACCGGGGATGCCGTCCGCGGCCTACAGGCCGGCGCGCTCGTGAGCGTGCCCTTCCAGATCTCCTGCGGCGAATGCGAGGCGTGCCGCCGGGATCGGACTGCGAACTGCCGTACCGTGCCGCCATTCTCCATGTACGGCTTCGGTGAGGCCGGGTCCAACTGGGGTGGCTTTCTCTCGGACGCCGTCCGGGTGCCCTACGCGGAGCACATGCTCGTTCCGTTGCCCGAGGGGCTGGATCCCGTCGCGCTGGCGAGCGCCTCGGACAACATCGCGGACGCATGGCGGGCTGTCGGTCCACCGCTCGAGCGCGAGCCGGGCGCCGCCGTGCTCGTCATGGGCGGCGCCGCGGCAGGCTCGATCGGCCTATATGCCGCCGCGATCGCCGTCGCCCTGGGGTCGGAGCGTGTGGTCTACGTGGACGCGCACGAGGGCCGCCGCGCGATCGCCGCGGGCTTCGGCGCCGAAGCCGAGGACCGCACCGGCAAGCGGCCGGGACGGTTCCCGGTCACTGTCGATTCGAGCGGCGACGCCGAGCAGCTGATGATCTGCCTGCGCTCGACCGAGCCGGACGGCATCTGCACGAGCACGGCGATCTACTTCGGCGACCCGCCGCCGGTGCCTCTGCTGGAGATGTACATGAAGGGCACCACCTTCGTGACCGGGAGGGTGCACGCCCGTCCGACAATCCCGCACGTGCTGCAGCTTGCCGCCGGCGGCAAGCTGCACCCCGGGCAGGTCACGACTCGCGTGGTCGACTGGGACGACGCCGGCGCCGCGCTGGCCGAGCGCGACTGGACGAAGCTGGTCTTCCGGCGCTAGTCGAGCACCCGGATTCGCCGGCCGCAGTCGTCGCCGGTCAGCGCGGCTGTAGGGAGCGGATCCGCAGGCTGTAGAGCTCGCGGACCGGGACGCTCCCCACCGCCGAGCGCACTCGCGTCTCGCTCTCGAACGTGCGTCGCAGCAGCAGGCCGTCCGAGCGGCGCAGCCACGAGTCCATCACGTAGGCACCCGTCACCCGCCCGGTGAAGGTCGTGCGAATGCGCAGGCGTACGGCTTCGACCCGCGTTCCCGCGGCCGAAAGCGGCCCGATCGAGACGACCTCGCCCCGCGCGACCGCGGCGATGCGGGAGGCGCGGCAGCGATCGGTCCACCGGAAGCCCTGCTCTATCTCCGCCGGCCTGGGCACGCGCCGCCCGGAGCAGCGGTAGGCGTTCTCCTCGACCTGGCCGAAGAACTCGTGATGGTCGGTGACCGATTCCAGCCGCCAGGTATCGCCGGTGATGCAGTAGCGCCACTCCGCCCAGCGCTCGGGGCGTGCATCCCAGCGCTCGGTCAGGTCGCAATCGGAGAGGTCCACCCTGACCGTGCTCGTCGCCCGGTACCGGTGGCGGCCCGGCAGCGGCCCCCCAATCCGCTCGAAGCCGCCGGTCAGGTACTCGTACACGCCGGTCGCCTGCACGCCGGCGGGGCGAGCGGGGGCGGACTCGTCGCCGGACTCGTCGCCACAACCGGTGAAGGCAACGATCAGCAGAAAAGCGGTGACTGCGGCGCGCGCGGCGGGCATCAGGGCATCTTCAACGTTCCGTCGGGTGTCAGAGATACCTTCCTGAGTTCGACATGGAAGCAGTGAGAACCCTTCAGACATCCCTCCAGCCCGTGCCCGACGACGGCGATGCGCCCGCCGACGCCCGGGTCAGCGTCCACGGCGACGAGGTCCTTATAGAGAGGCTTGCGGTCGAGGATCGCACCCTGGTCGAGTTGATCGAGCACCGCGAGGGGCGGGACATCGCGGGCGCCGAGACCGTGGTCAATGCCCTCGGGATCGGTGCGCGCGTGCTGGATCGCGAGGCCACCGGCGCCGAGGTCGACGCGATCCGGCGCGAGCTCGAGCGTGCGTCCGCCGAGGCGGAGCACTCCTTCGCGGAGCGGGCGCGCAGGATCGGGGACGACCTCGAGAAGCAGTTCGAGCGCTTCGTCGGCGAGGACGGGGGCGCGATGTCCAAGGTCCTGGACGCGCATGGGGACGTGCTCGCGGAGCTGATCGCCCGCCACTTCGGTGGCGACCGCAACACCGCCGTCCAGCACCAGGTCAAGGACATCGTGGCGAAGTCCTTGAGCGACTCGCGCCAGGACCTGCTGCGGCAGTTCTCCGCCGAGGACGGCCACAACCCGCTGGCGGATTTCAAGGCCGAGGTGGTGCGCGCGGTCAACCGCTCGGGCGACTCCCAGACCAAACTGGTTGAGAAGATCGCCCAGCTCGAGACCGAGGTGAGGCGGCTTCGCGATGCCGAAGAGGCCGAGGCCGAGCTCGCCGCCGAGCGGGACAAGGGCACCGGCAAGGGCCGCACCTTCGAGCAGCACGCATTCGAGCTCCTCGAGGACATGGCGGCGGCGCGCGGGGACATCGCGCACCACGTCGGGGACGCGCGCTCCGAGAGCGGCGGTAAGAAGGGCGACATAGTGATCGAGATCGACGCCGGCTCGGGCTCCGCCCGCGGCCGCATCGCGATCGACGCGAAGGACGAGCGCCTGTCCAAGAACCGCGCCTGGGAGACGCTCAACGCGGCGCTCGGCGAGCGCGACGCCAGCTTTGCGATCCTGCTCGTCGCCTCAGACGAGAAGGTGCCCGCCGGTCGCCAGCAGCTGCACGAGTACGAGGGCAACAAGATGATCGTGACCCTCGACAAGGAGACGCTCGACGGTCGTGCCCTCGAGCTCGCATACCGCTACGCGCGCTGCCGCTGCCTGATGTCGGCCGAGCGCGACCTCGCCCTCGACGCCGTCGGCGTGCGGGACGCGGCCGAGGAGGCGCTCTCGGCGCTGAAGGACGCCCAGCGCATCCGCAGTTCTCTCACCGGAGCCAGCAAGAGCGTCGACTCGGCTCGCGAAACGCTCGACTCGATGGTAAGCAGGGTGGAAAGCTCGCTCGCCCGCGTCGAGTCGCTGATCGATCGAGCCTGAGCCGCGCCGGCGACCGCCTCGAAGTCCAACTCTCCAACACCCCATACGGGGACGAGCGCGGCTGGAAAGAAAGAGTTTCGTCAACCGCGAGGGGCGGTCGGACGGAGGGCCTCATCGGAGACTAAAAGCGGTTTTCGGGTCTCCGAGGAGGCCCTCCGACCGCCCGCCCGGGCCAAGACTTTCACCGCCGCTTTGCGTTAACGAGAAATTAGTCTCCGCGCCGGTGGCGACTCGCTAAGCTGGGCGTCGCTTTCGACCTTCGGAGGGAGGACCCGTCACCATGGCTGTCTCGCACCTGGACCGGCTGAGTTCGACCGACGCCAGCTTTCTGAACCAGGAGAGCGACCGCGCCCACATGCACATTGGCGCGGTGCTCGTCTTTGAAGGACCCCCGCCCAGCTACGCCGAGTTCGTCGAGCATGTCGAGGCGCGCCTGCACCTCGTGCCGCGCTTCCGGCAGAAGCTGGCCTTTCCTCCGCTGCAGTCCGGGCGTCCGGTGTGGGTCGACGATCCGCGACTCAACCTCGAATACCACGTGCGCCACTCGTCGCTGCCCGCGCCGGGAGACGACCGCCAGCTGCGGCAGCTCACGGGACGGGTGTTCTCCCAGCAGCTGGACCGCTCCAAGCCGCTGTGGGAGATGTGGCTCGTGCAGGGCCTCGAGGACAACCGCTTCGCGATCGTCACCAAGACGCATCACGCACTCGTGGACGGTGTCGCCGGCATCGACCTCGCGACCGTGCTGTTCGACGCCAATCCGGTCCCCGGTGGGCTGACGCCCCCGATCCGGCCGTGGGAAGCCCAGCCCGAGCCCAGCGACGCACGTCTGCTCGCGAAGGGCGTCGAGAACGTTGCCAAGGTGCCGCTGCGGCTGGGCCGGCGCGTGCTGAAGACGGCGCAGCGCCCGCGCGAGACCGCGGCCCACGCGTTCGAGGTGGCCGAGGGGCTGGGCGAGGTCGCGTGGGAGCTGATGAACCCGGCGCCGGACGTCCCCCTCAACAAGGACATCGGGCCGCACCGCAGGTACCGCTGGGTGCATTCGCACCTCGACGACTTCCGGAAGGTCAAAGACACCTTCGGCGGCACGGTCAACGACGTCGTGCTCGCGGTCGTCGCGGGTGCGCTGCGCAGGTGGCTGACGACCCGCGGGGTCAAGACCGGCGGCATGGAGCTGCGCGCCCTCGTGCCGGTCAGCCTGCGCACCGAGGAGGACAGCGGCATGCTCGGCAACCGCCTCGCGGTGTTCCGGGCGCCGTTGCCGGTCTACGCCGAGGATCCGATCGAGCGCTTGCGCATCGTGCGTGAGGAGATGGGCAAGATCAAGCAGTCGAAGCAGGTGATGGGCGCCGAGGCGCTCGTGGCGCTGAACGACTTCGCGCCGCCCACGGTGCTGGCTCAGGCCTCGCGGATCAACTTCTCGACGCGGCTGTTCAACCTGATCGTGACCAACGTCCCCGGGCCGCAGTTCCCGCTGTACGTGCTGGGCCGCGAGCTGGAGACGGTCGTTCCCGTCGCCTTCCTGCCGGAGAAGCACGCGCTCGCGATCGCGATCTTCTCGTACAACGGCAAGGTCAGCTTTGGGCTCCTGGGGGACCTCGACGCGATGGACGACATCGACGTCGTCCAGCAGGGGCTCGAGGAGTCGCTGCGGGAGCTCGTGGCCGCGGCCGAGGCGCGCCGCCCGCCCAGGCGGAGCCGGCGCCAGCCGGCCAGGCAGCCCGCACCGGCGCCGGCCGAGTAGCCGCCGGATCGAACAACCGTAGAACCAGGGCCGAGCCCCTGGAATAATCCAGCCTCATGGATCCCCGCCGCAAGCGCACCGTCCGCCTGGTCATCGCCCTGAGCGTGGCCGTGGTGCTCGGGGGAGCGCTGATCTACACGTCGTTCAGCGGTGCCACGGAGACACGGCAGCCCTCCGAGCTGCTGGCGAGCGCCACGCCGGGCAAGTCCTACGAGCTGACCGGCAAAGTCGCCGACGGGTCGGTCCGCCGCACGGACGACCGGCTGCTCTTCAGGGTGCGCGACCGGACCGGGACGGCCTCGGTGCCGGTCCGCTACTCGGGAGCTGTCCCGGACCCCTTCCGCGAGGGCCGCGAGGTGATCCTCAAGGGCAGGATGGACAACGGCCAGTTCGTGGGGGAGCGGGACAGCCTGATCACGAAGTGCCCCTCCAAGTTCTCCAAGAAGGAACAGAGCTAACTTCACCAGTCGCTATGGTCGGCGCCCGGGATGGCGCGCAACGACCCCACTGAGACGGGCGGCCTCTTCATCGGTCGCCGGCCCGGCACGGCGCCGCTTCGTTATCGCGAGGTGCCCACGCCCGCCGGCCACGCCCGCCGGCGCATGGACGGGTTGCTCGCGGCCGCCTTGCTCGCCGTCGAAGCGCTGCTGCTCGCGACGCTCTGGGGCCCGCAGCCCGCGGGGTGGCTCTGGGTCGGCTCGCAGGTCTTCTACAACACGGGCTCGGTGGGCCTCGGCATCCTGGTCGCGTTCGTCGGCATGCTGGTCACGATCCTGGGGACGATCGGGCTCGCGATGCGACTCGACCGCGCATGGAAGCTGGTGCGGCGCTCGAGCGGCCACGAGCAGGAGAAAGGGGCGCTCGAACGGATCTTCGTGACCAGCATGGTTATCGCGGCCACCGCCTTCTTCATCTGGTTCCTGCTGATCCAGGGACCGGGCCCGGACATCTCCCCAAGCCGCAACGGCGTTCCGGGCGCACGCCAGTAAAACGGGCGCGCCACTGGCCGGGCGAAGGCCTCATCGGAGACTAAAAACGGTTTTAGGGTCTCCGAGGAGGCCTTCGGCCGGCCAGTGGCCGGGGGCAACGGAAGCCATGGCTACAATTCGCGGCCGTGTACACCGTCCTCTCCGTAGCGCAGGTCTTCATCTCCTTCGTCCTGATCTTCCTGGTGCTCCTGCACTCGGGCAAGGACAGCGGGCTGTCGGGCGCGTTCGGGATCGGCGGCGCGGGCGCGGGCCCGTTTGGCGGCGGCTCGCTGGTCGAGCGCAACCTCAACCGCTGGACGGTCGCGTTCTCGATCGCCCTCGCGGTGAACACGATCGTCCTGCTGAAGATCTGACAGGCCCTCCGCGGCCATCATGGCTGCGGCGCCTCGCGAGAGCAGCAGCCCGGCGGCAACCGCCGCGAACTGCATGCCCGCGGCGATCATCAGCGTGCCCCTGGCGCCCACGGTGGTGACGGCGGGGCCGGCGAACGCGGCCCCGATCGCGAACGCACCTACTTTCAGCGATGCGGCCGTCGTGAAGATCTGGCCCAGCAGCTGCGGTGGCGTCCAGCGCTGACGCGCCCCGAACGTGGCGGCCAGACCGGGACCGTCGGCAAGGCCGCCCAGCGCGATCAGCCCGAGCGCGACCGGCAGCGAGCCCGCGAGGGGCCACAGCAGCATGATGCACCCGAGCACCAAGATCGCGCCGAGCACGACGCGCTCGGGCGCCCATCGTGTCTGCAGCCGGACCAGCGTCAGGGCGCCGGTGGCAGAACCGCACGCGAACGCGGCCCACATGTATCCCGCGACGCTGCGATCGGCGCCCAGCTCGTCGAGCGCGAAGAACGGGAACGCGACAGTCAGGAGGCCGAGCCCACCGAGGTTGAGCGCCCCCGCGGCGGTCACCGAGCGCAGCGCGGGCGTGGCCGCCAGCAGGCGCAGGCCGTCGCGCACGATCGTGCGCAGCGGCCGCGTCGGATCCGCGCCGGGGGAGCGGGCATCCATCTGCGGGATCCGGGCGATGAGCCCGATCGCTGCAACGGTCAGGACCGCCTCCACGATCAGCGATACGTCGGGTCCGGCGATGGCCGAGATCGTGCCGGCGAGCGCCGGGCCGGTAATGACCGCCATGTTGAAGCTCGTCGCCTCGAGAGCGTTGGCCTGGGCCAGCAGCTCGTCCGGGACGATCACGGGGATCAGGCTGGTGAAGCCGCCGAATGACAGCGGCCATGTGATGCCGGCGACGAGCGCTACCAGCGGCACGGTGTAGTCGGGCGCGTTTCCGGCCAGCACGACGATGCCGACCACGCTGGATGCGGCCAGCAGCTGGTCCAGCACCATCGTCTGGCGGCGGCGCCCGCTGCGGTCGAGCCACGCTCCCAGCACGGGGCCGGTGACCAGACTCGGCAAGGTGACGGCGGCGACCGTTGCCCCGGCGAGCGCGGCACTCCCGGTGCGCTCGAGCACGAGCAGCACGACACCGACCGAGAACATCTCGTCGGCAAAGCGCGTGATCGTGGCGGTTGCGTAGAAGAGCGGGTAGCCCTGGTGGCGACGCAGCCGGCGGAGATCGCCGTTGGCCATGCCCCTGATCGTAGATAAGCTGCTCCTCCGAGCCAATTTTCCGGAGGAGATTTCATGGACTTCGATTACAGCCCCAGGACTCAGGAGCTCAGGGAGAGCCTGCTCGAGTTCATGGACAGCCACATCTATCCGGCCGAGCCGGTGTGGGTCGAACAGGTGGAGGAATCGGGGGACCCCTATTTCCATCCTCCCGTGATGGAGGAGCTGAAGCAGGAGGCCCGGTCCCGCGGGCTGTGGAACCTGTTCCTCCCGGACGAGCGGTTTGGAGCCGGGCTGACGAACATGGAGTACGCGCCCCTGGCCGAGATCACGGGCCGCAGCCACATCGCCCCGGAGGTCCTCAACTGCGCGGCGCCCGACACCGGGAACATGGAGATCCTGACCGAGTTCGGGACTCCTGAACAGCAGCGGGATTGGCTCGAGCCCCTGCTCGAAGGCGAGATCCGGTCGTGCTTCGCGATGACCGAGCCGCAGGTCGCCAGCTCCGATGCGACCAACATTCAGAGCCGCATCGAGCGCGACGGTGACGAATACGTCATCAACGGCCACAAGTGGTGGACCAGCGGGGCGGCCAGCGAGCGCTGCAAGATCTCGATCCTGATGGGTGTCAGCGACCCCGAGGCGGATCCCCACCGGCGCCACAGCATGATCCTGATTCCGCTCGACACCCCTGGCGTCGAGATCGTGCGCACGCTTCCGGTGTTCGGGTACGACCAGGGGCACGGCGGCCACTGCGAGGTGCTGTTCGAAGACGTGCGCGTGCCCGCCTCCAACATGCTCGGTGAGGAGGGCTCCGGCTTCGGCATCGCGCAGGCACGGCTCGGGCCGGGCCGCATCCATCACTGCATGCGGGCGATCGGCATGGCCGAGAGGGCGTTCGACCTGATGTGCGAACGCGCCCACAGCCGCGTGACGTTCGGGCGCCCGCTCGCACGCCAGGGAGTGATCCGCGAGTGGATCGCGGAGTCGCGCATCGAGATCGAGCAGGCGCGGCTGCTCGTGCTGAAGACGGCCTGGCTGATGGACAAGGCGGGCAGCAAGGGCGCGCGCATCGAGATCTCGGCGATCAAGGTGGCGGCTCCGGAGGTCGCCGTGCGGGTGATCGACCGTGCGATCCAGGTGCACGGCGGCGGCGGGGTCAGCAACGACTTCCCGCTGGCGGCGATGTACGCAGCCGCGCGCACGCTGCGGATCGCGGATGGGCCCGACGAGGTGCACAAGCTCTCGATCGCACGTAGGGAGCTGCGCCGCTACGAGCCGCAGCCCGAGCCAGTCGCCTCCTAGTCCAGCGCCTGTCTCGTGTCGAAAGTCCTGTACGAGAAGCGCGGCCGGATCGCCTACGTCACGCTGAACCGGCCCGAGGCACGCAACGCGATCGACCCGGAGACCGACGAGCTGCTGTGGCGAACGTGGGAGGACTTCCGCGACGACGACGCGCTCGACGTGGCGATCGTCACCGGCGCCGGTGACGCGTTCTGTGCGGGGGCCGACCTCAAGACGTTCATCCCGCCGCGCATTGCCGCGCTGACGGCGCGCAGCGTGCGCGACAACGTCGCGACGGGCCTCGGCGGGCTCACCCGCGGGCTCCACCGCATCTACAAGCCGGTGATCGCCGCAGTGAACGGCTGGGCGCTCGCCGGCGGCTTCGAGACCGCGCTCGCGTGCGATATCAGGATCGCCTCGGAACGCGCGATGTTCGGCTCCTTCGAAGTGCGGCGCGGCTTTCATCACGGTGACGGCGGCATCGCGCGGCTGGTCAACACGTGTGGCTCGGGTATCGCTTTGGAGCTGCTCCTCACCGGAGAGGCGATCGATGCGCAGCGCGCGCTGCAATGCAACCTCGTCTCCAAGGTCGTGCCGCACGAGCGCCTGATGGAGGAGGCGGAGCTGGTCGCACAGCAGATCCTGCGCAACAGCCAGACCGCCGTGCGCTCGGCAAAGGAGACGATCCTCGACGTGATCGGCCGCCAGCTCGACGATCAGCTGCGGATCGACGCGCTGAACGGATGGTCGTCCCCCGACCCGGAGGAGACGAAGGCGCTGCTCGGCCGCTTCTACGACAAGACCGACGCGGGCCGCGCGGGAGAGCACCACACGCCCCTGCGCCCGTGAAGGCGGTGGTGACCGGCGCGGCGCGCGGCATCGGCGCCGCCATCGCCGAGGCGCTGCGCGCGGACGGCATGGAGGTCGTGACGATCGATGTCGCCGAGGGTTGCGACATCCGTCTCGACGTCGCGCGCGATGCCTTCCCCGATCTCGCAGACGTCGACGTGTGCGTCCCGAACGCCGCGATCACGACCACGATCGCGCCCGCCCACCGCATGACGCCCGAGCAATGGCAGCGCGACCTCGACGTGAACCTGACCGGCGCCTTCCGCACCGTGCAGGCCTGCCTCGGTGGGATGCGGGACCGCGGCTACGGGCGCATCGTGGCGATCTCCAGCGGCGCGGCCGAGAGCGGGCTTCCAGGCCAGGTCGCCTACAGCGCCTCGAAGGCGGGCCTGATCGGGATGGTGAGGACGATCGCTGCAGAGAACGTTGCCCGCGGCATCACCGCGAACGCCGTGCTGCCCGGGTTCGTGGAGACGGAGCAGGTACGCGCAATGCCGCCGGACGTGCTCGAACGCGTGACGCAGGCCCTGCCGGCCGGTCGCATGGCGGATCCTGCGGAGGTAGCCGCACTCGTTGCGTATCTCGCATCCGAGCGCGCCGGTTACGTCACCGGCCAAACGATCGGCATCGACGGCGGGCTAAGGCTGAATACGCGCTCTATTACGTAGCGCCGTTACGCCGTTCGCCGTGGGCCGGTTTTCGGCGACCGGCGCTACGGCGACCGGCGCAACCCGTATCTCTTCCAATGCCGCTCCGGAATATCAGCGGGATTTTTGTACCAGTACCAGACACACGGATCGTGGTCGAAGTCGTCCGGAGGGTCGCTGGGATAGACGGGAATGCCGGTCCAGCGCATGGGCAGGATCTCGTTCATGAACGAGCAGTGCGTGCAGTAGAGGGGGAAGCCGGCCCGTCCATAACTCCAGTCGTGCGCTTCCTTCGTGACGCCGAATCCGTTCGGCCCCTCGTAGGCGCCCGTGCGCCACAGCCGCTGTCCCGACCCGCAGGGGTTCATCGCGAACGTGAACTTCTCGTCGTCCTCGGTGATCGTGAATGCGCCAGGATGCGGACCGGTGCCGCTGCAGGAGTGGGCGCGCCAGTTGGCCGCAAGCGCGTGGACCATCCAGCGGCGGTCCTGCTGCACGATGGCCTCCGCATGTGAGCGCCAGCCACGCTCGAGGCTGAACTCCCATGCCTGTTCGACGCCGTCGTCGCCGAGTCGCTCCTGCACGAAGCTGACGAGACCCGCCATGCCGCCCGCCATCAGGTCGTGCAGCAGGCGCCATTCGTGCTTCATCTCCTCGCAAAGGGTCTTCGCAGCGTCCAGGTCGCCGCGTTCGATCGCCTCGATCGCCCGGTCCATCGTCGGGCGTGACATCTCGTCCAGCTCGTGCTGGGAGAACCAGCTTTCTTCCACCTCCGCCTCCTCTCGTACGTTCGCCCCTGGTCCGGGCCGGGTCACCTTATAGGCCAAACTTCTGCCGATGGATGCGCTCCTCCTGATCGCCGCCGTCGAGGCTGGCACCACCGAGCTCGTCGTGCTCGGCATCCTGGTCGCGTCCGCCGCGCTGGTGATCGTGGGGCAGGCGGCGCGCATTCCCTACCCGGTGGTGCTGGTGCTCGGGGGGCTGGCGCTGGGGTTTGCGCCAGGGGTGCCGACGGTGTCGCTCGATCCCGACCTGGTGCTGTTGATCGTCCTGCCCCCGCTGCTGTACGCGGCGGCGTTCTTCTCCTCCCTGCGCGACCTGCGCGACAACGTCCAGCCGATCGGCCTGCTGTCGATCGGGCTCGTGATCGCGACGACGGCGGGAGTCGCCGTGGTCGCGCACGCGTTCGTCGATGATCTGTCGTGGGAGGCGTCCTTCGTGCTCGGCGCGGTCGTGTCTCCCACCGATCCCGTGGCGGCCACATCGATCGCCGGCCGGATGGGCGCGCCGCGACGGGTCGTGACCATCGTCGAGGGAGAGAGCCTGGTCAACGACGCGACCGCGCTCGTCATCTACAAGTTCGCCGTCGCGGCTGCGGTGACCGGCAGCTTCTCGCTGATGGATGCGAGCTTCGACTTCGTCGTAAACGTCCTCGGCGGTCTCGGCGTGGGGCTCGTGATCGGGTGGATCGTGACGTGGGTGCGCCGGCGCCTCGACGACCCGACCACGGAGATCGCTGTCTCGTTGATGACCGCCTACTTCGCTTACCTGCCGGCGATCGCGCTGGACGTGTCGGGGGTCGTGGCGGCCGTGACCGTCGGCATCTATCTGGGATGGCATGCGCCCGAGCTGGTCTCGCCGGCGACCCGCATGCAGAGCTTTGCCGTATGGGAGGTCCTCGTGTTCGTGCTGAACGCGCTCCTGTTCACCTTGCTCGGGTTACAGTTCGAGAGCATCCTCGATGCGCTCGAAGGCTTCTCCCCGGCGGAGTTGATCTCGTACGGCGTGATCGTCAGCGTGGCGGTGATCGCGATCCGCATCGTGTGGGTGTTCCCGCTCACCTACCTGCCGCGGTGGCTGTTTCAGCACGCGCGCGGAATGCACGACCATCCGCCCTGGCAGCATCCGTTGATGGTGGCGTGGAGCGGCATGCGCGGCGCCGTGTCGCTGGCGGCCGCGCTCGCGATCCCTCTCCACACGGACGCGGGCACTCCATTTCCGGAACGCGACCTGATCATCTTCATCACCTTCTGCGTGATCCTCGCGACCCTCGTGCTGCAAGGACTGACGCTGCCCTGGTTGATCCGTCATCTGGACGTCGGCGACGAGCACGAGCGCGAGACGGAGGAGAGCAAGGCACGGCTCCAGGCCACGAGGGTTGCGCTCGCGCGCCTCGACGAGCTCGAGAACGAGGACTGGGTGCGAGACGACACCGCCGAACGGATGCGTGCCCTGCTCGGTTACCGCAAGCGGAGGTTCGCCGCGCGCTTCGACGGGGACGACGAGGGCCACTTCGAGAAACGCTCGCTCAACTACCAGCACCTGCAGCGGGAGATCCTCGAGGCGCAGCGCGAGGCGCTCGCGGAGCTACGCCGGGCGGGGAAGATCGACGACGAGGTGATGCGCAGAGTGCAGCGCGACCTCGATCTGGAAGACACGCGGTTGGAAATTTAGTTCGCCGTTCGCCGTGCGCCGTTACGTCGTGCTCAGCCTACGGCGGCCAGATGCCGCACGCGCCCGCGCTTGGGGGTGAAGCGGCGGCGGCGGATGCCGTGGGGGCGGTGGCCGCGCAGCTCCCATAGCGCGCGCTCCAGCGCGCCGGGCAGCTTGCGCACCTCGGGCAGCGCCTCGGGGTCTGCGTACAGCCCGAAGAACATCCAGTCGCGATAGCTGAACATCCCGATCGAGAGCGTGTGTCCCTCGGCGATCGGCACGACCGGATAGGCCTCGCGCAACGCCGCTCCCGCCATGTACACGGGGAACCGGGGGCCCGGGATGTTGGACACGGTCAGGTTGTAGACGCGCTTGCCGCCGACGAGCTTCGCGGCGGGCGTCTTCAGCGCGTTGGGGAGGTAGCCGAGCGCACCCATCAGCGACTCGAAGCCCGCCGGGCGATTCGACGACTTGAAGGCGGCCGTCTGCTCGTGCACCCGCAGCAGGCGTGCCTCCGCGCGCCCCAGTTCGAGCGGCAGCTCCACGAACGCGAACGAGATGCGGTTACCGAGCGCGGTGCGCTCCTCGTCGGTGCGTACGCTGACGGGCACCATGGCCTTCAGCGGGCGGACGGGTTCACCGCAGCTCAGGGCAAGCGCTCTCAACGCACCGGTCACCGCTGCGAGGCAAACGTCGTTGACCGTCACGTCGTGCATCCGCTTGATGCGGATCAGCTCCTCGATCCGGGCGCGGTGGCAGACCAGGATGCGCCGCGGCCCGAGCGGCGCATTGAGGAACGACGCGGGCGCCAGCCGCAGCAGGTCTCGGTCGACTGAGTGCGCGGCACGCCGCACGGTGCCCGTGACGCTGTCGTGTCCCGGCCGCGCGAGCCGCGTCATCCGCAGGGCGGCGGACACCGTCCCCTCGGCGCCGCCGCGCAGCGAGGCGAGCGCCAACCCGAGCGTGCCGGGCGGGCCGGCGGGCTTCCACTCCTCCGGGTGCATCGGCCGCGCGTCGGGATCGGCGTCGAACAGCAGCAGGCCCAGCTCGACGGCCGACTTCCCGTCCACGAGCGCGTGGTGCATCTTGAAGACGATGCCGAGCTTGCCGTCCTCGAGCCGCGGCAGGAAGTAGAGGTGCCAGAGAGGGCGGTCGCGCAGCAGCGGCTGCGAGAGCGCATCGCCCGCCATCGTCATGAAGCGGTCGTGCGAGACGGGCTGGCTCTCGGGGGCGAGCCGGGTGACGTGCGCCCGCACGTGAAAGCGCGGGTCGTCCACCCAGTAGGGCTCACCCATCCCGGGGAGCGGGAACGCCAGCCGTTGCCTGAACCGCGGGGCAAACGCGAGGCGCGCGTCGATGCCATCGGCGACCTGCTCGAGCGTGGGGCGGGGTCGGTCGCCCTCGAGAGCGAACAAACCACACCACGCCACATGCATGTGCGCGTTGGAGGTCTCCACCCTCAGAAACGAACCATCCAGAGGGGTCAGTCGCTTCACCCGACGAAGCATCCCCCAATCGCCGGATGTCTCTTGGTCTCGACCACGGGGAGAACGCCGCGCGCGCGATTTCGGCCCACTGGCCAAAGTCAGCACAGCGGGCCGGCCTTACCTTGAAGTTCGCGCCGCTGGCGCCGACCGCCATGCCTTCTGAACCTGCACACGAGCGCTCAATGCCTCCGACGGAGGGACTCGAGCAGCTGCGCGCCGTGCACCAGGAGATGGTCGAGGCCGTGCTGCACGGCGAGGGTATGGAACGCGTCGCCGTGCTGGCGTCGGAACGCGTGGGGCGTCCGGTCGCGATCGTCGTGCCCTCCGCGGGGGTCGCGACCGTCGTCCCACACGCCGACGCGCCGGGGCTCGCCGCCGTGCGGCGCTACGCGGCCATGCGGGGCCGGGAAGCGGCGTCGCTGCCGGCGGGCGTTGCGCTCGCGGTACCGGTCAACTCGGGCGGCGAGCCGGTCGGGGTCGTGGCGATGCTGGAGGGCGACACCCCTGTCCCGCCGGAGTCGGGCGAGGTGCTCCAGCTGGCCGCGCTCGCCGTGATGACGGGCGTGGCCCTGGACGAGGCGCGCGAGCAGGCGGCGGCGCAGGTGCGCGGCGGCCTGCTCGAGGAGCTTCGTGAGGCCCCGATGCCGGCCGAGGACGTGCTGCGCCGCGCCGCGCGGCTCGGCGGCGACCTGTCGGGCGGTGCGATCGTGGTCGTCACGGAGGTGCGCTCGACCCGTCCACGGCAGCTGACGGCGCTGGTCGCCGACGACTGTCCCGGGGCGGTCGCGCAACTGCTCGACGACCGCCTCTACGCGCTGCTTCCCGCGGACTCGCGCGACGCCCACCCCGAGAGCGCGGCCCGCGCGCTGGCAGAGCGCCTGCGCAAGCACGGCCCGACCGCGATCTCGTCTCTGTATGCCGACCCGGGCGAGCTGCACCGCGCGGTGCAGGAGGCAGAGCTGGTCCTCGAGGTGGTCTCACGTGACGAGCGCATGGCCGAGACGATGTCGGAGGCGGGCTCCGGCGTCTACCGGCTGCTCTTCCGCGTGCTGGCCTCGCACCCGGACGAGATGCGCAGCTTCTTCGAGGACACCGTCGGGCCCGTGGTCCGCTACGACGACCGCTACCACACGGACCTGCTCGCGACGCTCGAGGCCTACCTGGCGCAGGAGTGCAACATGAACGCGACCGCCCGCGCGATCTACGCGCATCGCCACACGGTCGCTTACCGGCTGGAGCGAATCCAGCAGCTCACCGGGCTCGACCCGACCGCGAGCGAGGACCGGGAGCGTCTCAGCCTCGGTTTGAAGGCGTATCGCATAGTGGCGCCCAGCCTTCCCCGCTAGATGGTTGATTCCGAATCCGCGTGCCCACGGGGGCGCGAGAACCGAGCTGGACAAGGACGCAGGGTGAAGCCCATGCTGGTTGCATGGGCGAGCCCGAGGACGCAGATCCAGCGAAGGTTCGCAGCGTCATCCGT
>JBBRDT010000060.1:0-21609 GCA_038203635.1 Solirubrobacterales bacterium | reverse complement strand
ACGGGGGCGCGAGAACCGAGCTGGACAAGGACGCAGGGTGAAGCCCATGCTGGTTGCATGGGCGAGCCCGAGGACGCAGATCCAGCGAAGGTTCGCAGCGTCATCCGTGGGTGCGGGGAGTTTGGAATCAACCATCTAGTGGGAACCCGCCACCTGGAACTGTCGGTTCACTATCCTCGCCGGCCATGACCAAACTCAGATCCACATCGATTGCCCTCTTCCTCGCGGTCGCGACGTTCGCGCTCGGCGCGTGCGGCGATGACAAGGGGAGCAATGAGTCCGCGACCACCGGGGCGGACACGACCGCGGCCGGCACGACGGAGACGGGCACGACGAAGAAGCGGACGGGAACAGGCAAGACCGAGACCGGGAAGCGCAAGCGGGACGACAAGGGTGGCAGCGGAGGCGGGTCGGACGACTCCAGCGGCTCGGGAAGCGGGGGCAAGTCCGGCTCTGGCTCCTCGCCCGAGAAAGAGCTGTCGGGAAAGAACGTGTACAGCACCTCGAAGACGGTGTGCAACAGCTTCCTGCCGACCGCGCTCGAGCAGGATCTCAAGAGCGGCGACAAGTCCGCGGAGGACATCGCCAAGGACTACTCGAAGGGATATCCGGCCGAGGAGCGCAAGCGCGCCCATGACGGCTGCCTCGCGGGCTTGAAGGGGAAGGGCTGAGAGCCTCCGTTCCGTGACCGAACGAGGAAGGGCGGCCTCTCGGCCGCCCTTCCTCGTCAAGTGGCTGCGTGCGTCGTGCGTTCCCTTACGGGACGAACACCCCCTGGCGCATGAATACCGTTTCGTCGCCGTCGCCGCAGGCCGACGGGCAGCCGGCGCCGTAGCCGGTCCCGTTCGGGCCGGAGTCCTCGACCGCGACCGGGCCCGTTTGCCAGACCGAGCGCTTTCCTTCGAGCACCACCCCCGGCAACAACGAGTCCATGGTGGTGTTGATCGCGCAGTGTGCGCCGATGCCCACGCCGGCAGTGGCCGCGCACATGAAGGGAATCTCGAGCTTAGTGTCGGTCATGGTGCCGTCCTCCCTCTGCGAGCCGCCGTTGAACTTGTCCGTGATCCGCAGGACCGAGCTCGCGAGCAGCTTTCCGGTGTAGTCGGACCCGGCGCCGGAGGGGCAGGCGGCGCTCGTCTGGGCGCAGCGCACGTCGGTCATGTCGATCGAGATGCCGACGTCCGCCTCGTCGATCTCGGGGGTGCCCGGATTGCCGGCCATCGTGGCGAGGCGCACGGACCCGACCGCGTTGGCAACCGACCCGTTGGCGTCGGGGGAACCCACCGTCAGCGAGCTGGACTGCCGCACCGGCGGGGCGCAGCTTGGGTCGTCGAGCGGCGGCCCGTGCGTCCGGTTCGCCGCCGTGCACGCCTGGTAGGCCGGCACCAGCGGGGTGTTGTTCTTGCTCGCGCTCTTCGGCCGCGGATATGACAGCGACGCGCTCGCAAGATGGCCCCAGTTGCCCGCGTTGTCCTTGTACATCACCGCGAAGTAGCGGTACTGGCTGTTGGTATTGGTGACCAGCTTGCTCTGGGTTTGGCCTGTGGACGCCGTCGCGGCGAAGTCGCCGATGACCGTCCCGTCGCTCGGGTGCTCGATGGGCTGGTTGGAGCCGATGATCCGGTAGCTGGCGCCCTGGCCGCACAGCCAGTCGTCGCCGGGGGCCGTCCACGCGAGCGTCACGACATGCTCGCCGATCAGGTTGAAGTGCAGGGTCTTGGGGGTGCCGGGCGGGCGCGTGTCGGTCCCGTAGGCGCCCGTGTTCCACTCATCGTGACGCGAGGTCCACCACTCGTCGTTGGTTTCGCAGGCCGGCCGGTCGGTGTTCCACATGAAGCTGTATCCCTCGCGCGTGAGCGTCGTCACCTCGAGGTCGCCGTCGCCGTCCGCGTCGCCCACCGACGGAGTCGCGAAGATCCAGCCGCCCGTGAACTTCGGCCAGCCCGCGCCCTCGATACCCGCCACGTTGAAGTTGCGCAGGTAGTACAGGCCCGTGCCGACGATGACCTCGTTGCCGGGCGCGTCGGACACGTCGGCGACCGCGGGGCTAGACAGAAGCTGGTAATCCTCGACCGCCTGGGGGAAAGACGGCAGCGACGCGCCGGTCTGCGCGTTCCAGGCTTGGACGACGTGGTTGTAGGGGAGGTTCTGCCCCACCGCGACGCCGAGGTTCACCACCTGGTTCAGGGTCACGCCGCCCTTGATGATCTCCGGGCCCGCGACGCCGTCGATGTTGGCGGCGATCGGGTTCTCGAACAGGTTGATCACCTTCGACTTGTCCACGTGCTCGCCGCCCCCCGGCTCGGAGTCGTAGTCGGCCGCGTTCGAGCCGTCGCCGTTGGTGGCGGTTACGTCCCCGCTCGCGACATTGCCGATCGCCTCGAGCTCGGGGTCGCCGTCGACGTTGGCGAGGATGTGGTCGACGCCCGGCCCGACGAACGGCAGCGCGTCCGGCACGATGCCGTTGGGCGCGGTCGGCCACCCCGGTATCGCGTTGCCGTTGCGGTCGAGCGCATATACGCGCCCGCTGCCGCCCAGCACGTTCGCCAGGAAGTTCGTGAGGATGTTGGAGAAGCCGCCCGCGGCGCCGCCACCGGGAGTCGCCGGCGCGGAGGGGTTGTCGTCGAACTCCTGTGTGGGGGTCACGATGTCGATCTCCCCGTCGCCGGTGATGTCGCCGAGCGCAGCGGTCGTGATGATCTCCGCCCCCGGGATGCCTGAGCTCTGCAGCTTCTTCGGGAACCCCGGCAGCGCGTTGCCGTCGCCGTCCCACGCGTACACGTGCTGGTCGAGGGAGGGCACCACGATGTCGAGACGGCCGTCGTCGTCCAGGTCGCCCAGCGCGGGCGACGCGGTGAAGCCACGCTTGATGTGGTTGTTGCGCGTTCGGTCCTGCGGTCGCGACAGGGCCGGGTCGATGCGTACCGGGAATCCGGCCACGACCGAGCCGTCGGCCTCCCAGGCGTACACGTGCTCGCCGGCCGAGTCGACGATCTCGGGCTCCAGGTCGCCGTCGACGTCACCGATCGCGGGCGTACGGAGCACCTCGCGCGGTGGGTCCACCGTGTTGAAGGAGTCTGCTCCGAGGTGCACGTTCGGGTAAAGACCCGTGCGCACCGGCTGTCCGTTGTTGAAGGTCGGGAGCGGCTGGCCGTCGTGGTTCAGGACGCGCAGTTCGCCACTCGAGTCCGCAAGGACAGTGTCGAGCGCGTTGTCGCCGTTGACGTCGAACAGCCGCGGTGACGCCTCGCCGCCCGTGCCCATGTCCTTGGCGTAGCCGGGGTGCAGCGTCGCGTCGCGGTATGCGAACAGCATCTTGCGGTCCTCGGCCCGGTTGCCCGCGGTGTCGGTGACCACCACGCGCACAGTGAAGGCGGGCTCGTTCGGGTCCTTGTCCCCCGCGCCCTTGGAGGGTGCGGTCGGGTCCGTCGTCGAACCTCCGCCCACGCGCGAGTCGAGCGCGGTGCGCACGACGACGAGATCGATCGCGCCGACCGATCCCTCGTACGGTGACGTGCGGGTCTGCACGTTCACGTCCGTGAAGTCCGCCTCCTGGGGCTCGATGCCCGGCGCCCACTGGAGCCTGTAGGTGTAGCCGGCCGCGCGCTTCGCCGAAACGCGCGCATCGATCTCCACGATCTCCTGCTGGTTCACGTTCAGAGGCGCGAACCACTGCGGCGCGGTGATCAGCGACTGTGGCGGGATCTTGCCCTGGTCGATGCGCTCCAGCGCGAGGCCGAGGTCGGGCCGCCCGTAACCGAAGTGCTGATCCCAACCCGCCTGCGCCGGGTCGGGCACGCCCAGCCCCGCGGTGTTGGCCGCGACGACATCCTCGGCGGTGCCGGTGATCAGCTGCTTGATCTCGTTCGGCTCGAGCTCGAGGCCCTCCTGGCGCCCGAAGGACTTGATCAAGCCGACGGCCCCGGAGGCCTGCCCGGTGGCGGCCGATCCCGTCACGGCCGGCATGGTGATGTGGGCGTGACCGCCGTACTGCGTCGTGCCCGAGTTGCGGAACCACGTCCCGATCGGGGCGTTCGTGCCGAGCGGCACGCCGTTGTCGTTGAAGAAGTCGATGAACTGCTGCGGCGGGTTCATTCCCAGCCCGTGGACGTCGGCGACGGTGCCCTGCACCTGCATCGCCTCGTTGTAGAGCGTCGGGATGTTGTGGTCGGCCGTGTTCAGGTCCGACGAGACGATCGTGAAGAACACGCCCTTGCGGTAGGCGTGCTCGAACGCCTTGCGCGCGAAGCGCGAGTTGAACAGGGCGCCGGACGCCCCCTCGATGACCTCAATGTCGTTGTCGGCCGCGTACAGGACAGCCTGCCCGAAGTTGTTGGTGTCGACCACGAACGTGTCCCACACGCGCATCGGGACCACCTGGCACTCGGGGCACACTCCGGTGCCGCCCGCAGCCTCGTTGGTCTGCTGCGCCGCCTCCTCCGCGCGCCCGGAGCCGTGGTTGCTGGCGCTCGAGTAGCTGGACGCGTCGTAGGGGTCGTTGTCGTTGTCGAAGAAGTCCCAGCCCGCGATGTCGTCCACGAAGCCGTTGGCGTCGTCGTCCCCCGAGTCGCTGAACGCGACGAGCAGGTCGCTGCCGTCGAGGAACGAGTCGGCGCCCGGCTCGTCATCGTGGCCGGTCGTGGCCGCGACGCGTGGGTCGCTCGCGTAGTCGTCGACGTTGAACGCCCCGTCCGAGTTGCAGTCGTACTGGGCGCACGTGCTCGCCCCGATTCGGGGCAGCGGCAGCTCGCCGCGATTGAGGGCGACCTTCTTGCGCAGCGAGCCCTTGTCCCAGCGGATGCCGGTGTCGAGGATCGCGACCTGCACGCTCGGGGAGCCGATCGAGTACTTCCAGGCCCGGTCCGCCGACACGCCCGAGAGCTGACCCAGCGGATTGCGGCCGGCCGCCGTGTTCTGGGCCGACAGGCGCTGCGTATGAGGGTCGGTCGGGTTGCCGTAGAGCGCGGTCAGCTGCGACCCGTTCGGCGCGAACCCGAAGCGCTCGATCTGCTGGTCGAAGACGTTGGTGCAGGACGGGATCTGCGGGTCGTCGGGCTCGCAGTGGTCGAAGTCGGGGTCGTTGGGCGTGTTGAGGCGCACACTCTCGGCGGGGTTGGTGCCGGGGAAAGCGCCGAGGGCCGGTGCCGCCGCGAGCAGCAGGAGTACGAACGCGGCAAGCGCGGTGCGCCGCAGGGTATGCGGCGGCGTCCTTCTCCCCCTCCTCTTTCGGGCCGTGGCTCTCCCTCTCCCCTTGGGTGCCTTGCGGGGGGGACCGTACCACGGAATTCCCCGCCAGAGTGGCAAAATCGCAAGTTCTGGCGATGGGCTTCGTTAGGGGGGAGACGGGCCCGAGCGGAGCCCGTGCTTTCGCAGCAACAGGAGGGTTGATGGGACACACGAGGACGATCTGGAGCGCCAGGTGAGCGCGACCGCGGTCGCGTCGCGCCCGATGAGCGCAATGGCGCGCAACCGGAGCGCCGATTCGCAGCTGTTCGAGCGCAGTGCCGGCGGCGACGCGGGCGCGCGCGAGGAGCTCGTTTCGCGTTTTCTGCCGATGGCCCGCCGGCTCGCGATGCGCTACCGCCGGCGCGGAGAGCCTGCCGACGACCTGGTGCAGGTCGCGAGCATGGGCCTCGTGAAGGCCGTCGAGCGTTTCGATCACCGCCGCGGAGCCGCGTTTCCGAGCTACGCCGTGCCGACGATCGACGGAGAGCTGAAGCGGTATCTGCGCGACACGAGCTGGGCCGCGCACGTGCCCCAGCGCATGAGAGAGCGAGTCTTCGAGGTCGAACGGGCGACCGAGCGCGTGCGACGCTCGCTGAGCCGCTCACCGACCTCCGCCGAGGTGGCCGAGCACATGGGGCTCGAGGTCACCGATGTCCTCGAGGCCGCAGAGGCGGCCACCGCCTACGGCGCCGTGTCGCTCGATGCCCCGGCTCACGGCGAGGATGACGGCGCGACGCGGGCGGAGAGCCTCGGCGTCGAGGAGGCGCGGTACGACCTCGTCGAATACGGGGTGACGCTCGGTCCCGCGATCCGGGCCCTGCCCGCGCGCCAGAGGATCATCCTGCGCCTGCGCTTCGAGGAGGACATGACCCAGTCCGAGGTCGCCCAGGTGCTGGGGATCTCCCAGATGCACGTGTCACGCATGCTGCGGCAGGCGCTCGGCCGGCTACGGGCGGTCGCGCGGGCGCGCCACCCGGCGCACTGAGCCGCCGGCGCCTCCCCCGGACGGTGTCCGTGGACGGACCACGCCCGGCTGCCGTTGCCAGGTGCGCCTATGATGGGCGCGATGGGCACCTCTGACTCGGTCGCCGAGTAGTGCGTCCGCCTGCGCCGCACGGATCGTGAACGAGCCTCCCACCAACGGGAGCGCTGCCGAGCCCGATCCCAAGCGCGGCAACGACACCGGCGAGAAGCGCCCCCACAGCGCCAATACCCGCGAGGACCGGCGCCTGCTGATTCGCTATCACGACGAGGGCGACATGCTGGCAAGAGAGGAGCTGGTCGAGCGCTTTCTGCCCCTCGCCCGCCAGCTGGCGCGGCGCTACCAGCGGCAGAACGAGCCGCTCGACGACCTCATGCAGGTCGCGAGCATGGGGCTCGTCAAGGCCATCGACCGTTTCGACCCCGAGCGGGGCACCGCCTTCTCGACCTACGCCGTGCCGACGATCCTCGGTGAGCTGAAGCGGTACTTCCGCGACTCCGGCTGGGCCGTGCACGTGCCGCGCGGCATGCAGGAACGGGTGATGAAGCTCGACCAGGCTTCACAGGAGCTGCACCGCCGGCTGGGGCGCTCGCCGTCGGCGACCGAAATGGCACAGGAGCTCGGCCTCGGCTCGGAGGAGATACTGGAGGCGATGGAGGCCGCCTCCGCCTATGACTCGATCTCGCTCGACGAGCAGCGCAGCGAGTCCTCCGACTCGCAGGAGCCGACGTACGCCGACTCGCTGGGGGCGGAGGAAGAGCGCTACGAGCTGGTCGAGTACGGCGCGACGATCGCCCCCACAATGAAGGCGCTCAGCGAACGCGAGCGGCTGATCTTGCATCTGCGCTTCGTCGAGGACCTCACGCAGTCGGAGATCGCCGATCGCATCGGCGTCTCCCAGATGCACGTCTCGCGGCTGATTCGCCGCGCCCTCGCGCGCCTGCGCGCGGTCGCGCGCGAGCGCGACCTGTAGAAATGCCGAGCGCAGCGCGCGAGCTTGCGAAGCTCGCCCTCCGCGACGAGCTTGAGAAGCTCGCCCTCCGCGACGAGCTTGAGAAGCTCGCCGCGGAGGTCGAATACTTCCGCCTGTGCCCGCGGCTGGTCGCGTGGCGCGAGGCCGTCGCCGCCGATCCTCCGCGCCGCTATCGCGGCGAGCGCTACTGGACGCGGCCGTTGCCGGGCTTCGGAGATCCGCACGCGCTGATGGTCGTGATCGGCCTCGCGCCCGCCGCCCACGGCGGGAACCGCACCGGCCGGGTGTTCACAGGCGACCGCTCGGGTGACTGGTTGTTCGCGGCGCTCCACCGTGCCGGCTTTGCCAACCAGCCCACGTCCGTGCATCCCGGCGACGGCCTGCGGCTGACCGGCGCCTACGTGACGGCGGTCGTGAAGTGCGCGCCGCCGGCCAACAAGCCAACGCCCGCCGAACGCGACCACTGCCTGCCCTACCTGCTGCGCGAGTTGAAGCTCCTCACCCAGGCGCGGGTGCTCGTGGCCCTTGGCAAGTTCGCGTGGGACGGCGCGCTCCTGGCGCTGCGACGCGCCGGCTTCGACGTGCCGCGCCCCAAGCCCGAGTTCGGACACGGCGCGGAGGTTGCCATCGGCCCCTACACGCTGATCGGCTGCTTCCACCCGAGCCAGCAGAATACCTTCACGGGCAAGCTCACCGAGAACATGATCGATGCCGTGTTCGCGCGCGCTAGAGCGAGTGCGTCTGCCCAGGATCGAGCACCACGACCTTCGAGCTCGTCTTCGACTCCACCTCCGACTTGAAGGCGCCGGCGTCGGTCTGGATCGGCGGGAACGTGTTGTAGTGGCACGGGATCACCGTCCCCGCACCGATCAGCTCGGCGGCCACGACGGCGTCGTGGCGATCCATCGTGTAGTGGCCGCCGATCGGGATCAGCGCCACGTCGACCGGCGTGCGCTCCGCGATCAGGTGCAGGTCGCCGAACAGGCACGTGTCGCCGAGGTGGTAGACGGTCGTCCCGGCGATCTTGATCACCAATCCGCTCGCGTACGTCACCGTGCCGTCCGGAGTGGTCGAGCTGTGGAAGGCCTGCACCAGCTTCACCCAGCCCCAGTCGAACTCCACCGTGCCCCCCAGGTTCGGGTCCGACACGTTCTCGATGCCCTGCTGGCCCAGCCAGCCGGCCGTCTCCACCTGCGATACGCAGGCAGCACCGGTGCGCTTCGCCACCGCGGCTGCGTCGGCGAGGTGGTCCACATGGGCATGGGTCACGAGGATGTGGGTGGGATCGACCTCTTCCGCGGTGACCAGCGCGGCGGGGTTGTGCGGCTTCAGGAACGGATCGACCAGCACGCGCGTGTCGCCGTCGACGAGCTCGAAAGTGGAATGGCCGAGATAGTTGATGTCCATGTTTGCCTCCGATGGATGTTCGAGCCGGGGGAAGTCCAGCAGCCTAGATGACTGACCTAGCCAAGCTCGCGAGCGAGCTCCCAGCCGACTGCGACGCCTACGAGCATGCCGATGCGCGTCTCATCGGCGAGCAGCGTGCGCAGGTGCGTGAGGCGCTCCCCGGGGTCCTCGATCGCGGCGATGTTCGCGAGCTGCTGCTCG
Organism: Solirubrobacterales bacterium; assembly: GCA_038203635.1. Classification (GTDB taxonomy): domain Bacteria; phylum Actinomycetota; class Thermoleophilia; order Solirubrobacterales; family JBBDJG01; genus DASRIA01. Next base: position 12,820 of record JBBRDT010000060.1, on the reverse strand, counting down.
TGCGGGGAGTCGAACCAGCCGCCCTCGGCGAGCGCCGTGGCGAGGATCTGTTGGAGCTGCGGTGCAGCCTTGGCGACGCGCTGCTCGATCTCGCGGAAGCGCTCGGGGTCGGTGAGCGCCTCGAGGGCTGCGCTCAGCTGCGCGTCTGTGAAGCGTTCGGCCATTGCGAGGAATAATGCCCACATGGCACTCGACACCGGTCTGCGTCTGACCGATCTCTCCCACGGGGCGGGTTGTGCCTGCAAGATCGGGCCGGCACAGCTGCGCGAGGTGCTCGCAAGGTTGCCGGCGCGGGACGACCCGGCGTTGCTGGTCGGCGTCGAGACCTGCGACGACGCGGGCGTCTACTTGATCAACGACGAGCTGGCGCTCGTGCAGACCGTCGACTTCTTCACGCCGATCGTCGATGACGCGCGCGACTTCGGCAGGATCGCTGCCGCGAACGCGCTCTCCGACGTGTATGCGATGGGCGCGCAGCCGTTGACCGCGCTCAATCTGGTTGCCTTCTCCGTGGACCGGCATGGAGCCGAGACGCTCGCGCTGATCCTCGAGGGCGGCGCGCAGGCGGCGGCGGAGGCGGGAATACCGATCGTCGGCGGCCACTCGATCGACGATCCGGAACCCAAGTACGGCATGGCGGTCACCGGCGTCGTGCATCCGCGCGCGGTGGTGCGCAACTCGACAGGCAGGCCGCACGACGTCCTCTTCCTGACCAAGCCGATCGGCGGCGGCGCGATCACGACCGCAGCAAAGCGCGACATGGCGGACGACGACGTGGTGCGCCGTTGCACCCAGGTGATGACCACCCTGAACGCGTCCGCGGCGCGGGCTGCGACGACGGTCGGCGCGAGCGCGATGACCGACGTCACCGGCTTCGGCCTGCTGGGCCACCTGCACGAGCTGGCGCTCGCCAGCGGCGTCGCCGCGCGGGTCGAAGCTGACGCGGTCCCCGCGATCGAGGGCGCCCGTGAGCTGCTCGCGGCCGGCGCACTTGCCGGCGGCAGCCGCCGCAACCGCGAGTGGCTGGCCCCCAACCTGCACTTCGCGGAGTCGGTGCCCGAGCCGGTGAGGGCGCTGCTTTGCGACGCGATGACGTCCGGCGGGCTGCTGGTGGCAACTCCGGGCGAGCGGGCGGACGACATGGAGCAGGCGCTGGCCGCGGCTGCGCCCTGGAGCGCGCGCATCGGCACGCTACAAAAGGGGCCGCCCGGGCGAATCGCCGTCGCGTGACGGCCCGTCGCGGCGAACTTTGGCCCCTGGCATGCGAGGGGTGCATGCCGCGGGACAAAGTTCGGCGATACTCGCTCAGGCGCGCGTTGTTCAGTTAGCGCTTCGGCAGCAGCACACCCGCGACACAGCCGAGTGCGGCACCCGCGAGGCCGGCCCACGGGTCGGCGGTGACTTCGAGCAAGGGCATCAGGACGAGCACCGCGGCAATTGCGACCACGCCGAACAGGTCGGTCTCCGTGTCCTCGCCGGCCTGGCTGTCGCGCAGGTCCCGCACCGTCCAGGCAGCGAGCACGCCAAGCGCCGCAGCGTTGCCGCCCATCGCGAGGGGGAAGGTCGCGGCCTCGCTCGCCAGGAACATGCCGGCCGCCCCGCTGCCGAGGAAGATCAGCAGCAGTACGGGCGCGCCGTAGCGGCGTTCGAGGCTCGTGCCGAAGATCGCCACCCCGAGGGCGACCGCGAACAGGTACCCGACGTTCTCGTAGACGAAGTTCGCGGCGGCCAGGCGCCACCAGTCGCCGTCGAGCGGGCCGATGATCGCTCCCAGGTCGTAGAGCCCGAGGCTGCCGCTGTTGTCCGCGAGGTAGACGGCAGCGCTCGCCACCACGATCGCGATCGTGACGTAGGGGCGGTCCGCCGAGAGCCACGACAGGGACCGCTGCTCGCGCGGCTTGCGGGCAAACCGCTGGCGGCGCTTCTTGGCCGGGGCCAGCTCGGCGCTGTCGCCCTCCGGCCGCAGCTTGGGCGCCCGCTTGCGCAACCGCTGCCCGCAGTACGGGCACTCGGTGATGTACGGGCTCACCTCCGAGCCACAGTTCTTGCAGACGACGTTGAGGTCCACCTGCTCCGCCACAGACAAAAAGATAGCCAGGCCGGAGGGGTGGTTGGGCTATCCGGCGCCCTGGGCGATCAACGGGGGGCCTTGGCCCGCGGCTCCTCGACCGGCCACCCCCGGCGCGCCCAGGTGCCGACGCCGCCGTCGACCACGTGCAGGACGGCGCGCGCGCCGTGGCGCCTCAGCAGGCTGGCCGCCACCCCGCTGCGCTGTCCCGAGCTGCAGATCACCGCGATCGGGTGCTGCGCGTCGATTCCGTCGGGGATGCCGTGCACGTCGTGGTAGGGAGTGAGGGTGGAGCCCGGGATGTGCCGCTCGTCCCACTCGGCCTGCTCGCGCACGTCCAGGATCTGCATGTCCGGCTCGTGCTCCATGCGGTCGTGCAGCGCCGGGACGCCGATGCGCTCGATCCGGTCGGTGCCGCGCTGCTCCTCCCGCCAGCTGGTCATCCCCCCGGCCAGGTAGCCGCCGATCCGGGTGATGCCGACCGCAGTCGCAAGCAGCGCCGCGCCGATGCCGTCCTCGTCGTCGCGCCCGATCAGGACGACCTCCTGCGCGCGGTCCGCGAGCCAGGACAGCTTCGTGCCGAACCCCGCCTGCACGGCGGGGATCGACACCGAGCCCGGCAGGTGCGCCTCGTCGAACTGGAGCGCGGTGCGCACGTCGACCACCAGCGCACCCTCCGCCTGCTTCTGCTCCACCTGACGGGACGTGAGCGGATGCGCCTCCACGCCCTCGCGCCACACCGGACCGCGGTTGATGTCGACGACGGCCTGGAAATTGGGCGGCTGGGGAGGGAGGGACCCGGTCGCGCGCGCCACGAAGCGGTCCTCGTCGGTCTCGCGCAGCAGGTCGTTGTGCCGCCGCTCGAAGCCGATCGTGGAGGAGATCTTCATGTCCATCCCCGGCCCTCCGCAGAGCGAGCCGCCGAGGTGGCCCGGCCAGACCTCGACGCGGTCGTCGAGCGACAGGAGCCGGTCCCGCAGCGAGTGGAAGATCGCCCGCGCCCCCTCCTCCTTGTCGACCGCCAGGTCGGGCCGTGCGATGTCGCCCACGAACAGCGTGTCGCCGGTGAGTACGGCCCACGGCTCTTCGCCGCGCGCGGTGTCCGTCAGGGCGAAGGCCGTGTGCTCGGGCCGGTGGCCCGGTGTGTGCATGGCGCGAACGCGCACGGACCCGAGCGCGAGCTCCCACCCGTCGTCGAACGGCTCGTGGTCGTATTCGGCCTCCGCGCTGCGGTGGATGTGGATGATCGCCCCGGTGGCCGCGGCCAGACGGCCGTGGCCCGCGACGTGGTCGGCATGGTTGTGTGTCTCGAGGATGTGCTCGATCGACACGGCCATGTAGCGCGCGAGGCTGAGGTACTCCCCGATCTCCAGCTTGGGGTCGACGACGGCGGCCACGCCCGCGTCCTCGTCCCCGATCAGGTAGGAAGCACAGCCGAGATCGTCGTGGGTTATCTGGCGGAAGATCAACCGCCACGTTTATATCGGAGGCCGATCGCAGGCGGCCCCCGGGTGACGCACCACGGGAAAGCGACCGCCTGAGGCGGCCGCTTAAGGGGCCTCCCCCGAAGGGGAGGGCATATGTGCAGGCGCAGGCTATTGCGCGATTCTGAGACGAGCCTGAGAGATCGGACAAAGGAGGGATATGAAGCGGATCGGGCCGGACGACGGTCAGCGGGCGGACTTTCCCCGCCTGGGCACGCGCTACATCCTGCGCGGAGAGGACACCGGCGGCCAGTTCGCGCTGGTCGAGCACGAGATCCCGCCGCACGCGCTGGCCGCCCCCACGCACGTCCACGAGCGTGAGGATGAGTACTCGTTCGTCGTCAGCGGGCGGGTCGGCGTGCAGATCGGCGACGAGGTCGCCGAGGCCTCACCGGGCGAGCTGGTCGCCAAGCCGCGCGGCATCCCGCACGCGTTCTGGAACCCGGGCGACGAGCCGGCGCGGCTGCTGGAGCTGATCTCCCCGGCCGGGTTCGAGCGGTACTTCGAGGAGCTCGCTCCGCATCTTGCGGGCGACGGGCCGCCGGACGTCGAAGCGCTGGGCGAGATCCAGGCCCGCTACGGGTTGAGCATGGACATGGACTCGAGGGAGTCGCTGATGAAGGAGCACGGCCTGCGCGACTAAGCGGGGCTGCCCCCGCGCACGCCGGCCGCCGTCGCCTCCACGATCGCCCGTACGAGCGCGACCATGTCGCGGTCCGCGCGCCACTCGGCGACCTGGCGGTTGGCGCCCGTGCCGCTCTCGGCGAGCTCCAGGATCCCCTCCAGCTCGGGCTCCGAGCCGAGTTCGCGCGCGTGTGGACGAAGACGCTCGACCAGCCGCCGGGCCAGCTCGGCAGTGGGGACGCGCTCGCTCGAGGGCAGGTCGATCAGGTCCCCGTGGATGCCGTGTCGCGCCGCCAGCCACTTGTTCTCCTCGAGCAGCTCGGCGGGGAAGTCCCCGAGCTGCCGGCCCGCGGAGTGATGCTCGCAGAGCTCCTTCGCCATCGCCTGGATCAGCGCCGTGATCGCGATCGTGTGCTCGAGCCGGGTCTGCGCGTCGCAGGAACGCACCTCGACCGTCCCCAGGTTGGGATGTGGGCGCACGTCCCACCACAGGTAGGTGTAGTCCCGGATCGCACCGGCGGCGACCATGAACTCGATGCGCTCGCAGTACTCGGTCCAGCCCTCGAAACGGGGCGGGATCCCGACGCGCGGCAGGAGCCTGAAGAGCGGTGTGCGGGACGACATCCAGCTCGTGGCCTGGCCGCGCCAGAAGGGTGAGTTGGTCGACAGCGCGAGCAGGATGGGAAGGTGGACCCGCATGCCGTTTGCGACGTGGATGGCCTTGTCGGCGTCGTCGATGCCGACGTGCACGTGCAGGCCGAACAGCAGCTCCTGGCGCACCACGAACCCGAGCGCGTCGACGATCTCGCGGTAGCGCTCGCGTTCCACGATGCGCTGGTCCTCCCACTTCGCGAACGGATGCGTCGCCGCGGAGCCGATCGTGAGCCCCTTCCCCTCGGCCGTCTCGCGCACCCGGCGGCGCAGGTCCTCGAGCTGGCCGGCCGCCTCCGAGACGTTCCTGCACACGTCCGTAGAGATCTCGAGCACGGACTGCAGGAGCTCCGGTTTCACCTGCCCCTCGATCTCCCGGGGGACTCCCTCGATCATCTCCTCGACCGCCGACACCAGCTCCATCGTGCGGGGGTCGACGATCATCAACTCCTCCTCGACCCCGAGGGTGAACGCCGGCCCTGTGAATCGATGCTCCATGGCGGCGGGGCCGCGGCCCCGGCCGGAATATAGCCCGCGGCCAGGCCTATACTGGCCGGGTCGCAGCGGCAACGACCAGGAAGGAACTGATGGCGGTAAGCGTTGGAAAGATCGAGCTCGGCTCCGAGCAGAGCTCCCTGTTGGCCTCCCTGTCACCCGGCAAACGCACGCGCCTGCGGAGGCTGCTGTACGAGTACGGGCCGGGAGAGGGCACGCTCCTGTTTCTCCCGATCGACCAGGGCATCGAGCACGGCCCGCGCGACTTCTTCCCGAACCCGGCTTCCAAGGACCCCGAGTACCAGTTCCGCCTCGCCGCGGAGGCCGGCTACTCGGCGATCGCCTGCGGATACGGGATGGCGACCAAGTACTACCCGGCGTATGCCGGGCAGGTGCCGCTGCTGCTGAAGCTCAACTCGAAGACCGACGTCCCGCCCGCCGACAAGGCGTTCTCGGCGTGCAACGCGACGGTCGAGGACGGCGTGCGCCTCGGGGCGGATGCGATCGGCTACACGCTCTACCTGGGCTCGCCGCGGCAGGAGGAGGACTTCGCCCAGCTCGGTCAGGTCAGGGCCGACTGCGACCGCTACGGCCTGCCGCTCGTGATCTGGGCGTACCCGCGCGGCCGGGACATCGAGAAGAAGGGTGGCCCGGGCTCGTTCTACGCGATCGACTACGCCGCGCGCGTCGCGATGGAGATGGGCGCCGACGTGGTGAAGCTGAACATGCCCAAGATCAACCCCAACAAGGACAAGGACGCGCCCGCGCCCTACAACGAGATGGAGGTCACGCAGGAGGAGGCCATTCGCCACTGCGTGGAGTCCGCGGGCAAGGCGCTGGTCGTGCTGTCAGGCGGCTCGAAGATCGACGACGACAAGCTGCTCGAGCAGACGCGCATGATCATGGAGGCCGGTGGATCGGGCGTGATCTTCGGCCGCAACGTGTGGCAGCGCGAGTGGAACGACGCGGTCCGGATCGTCGATCAGATCAAGGAGACCTTGATCAAGTCGCGCACGCGCATCCCGTAGGGACGCCGTCGGAGCTACCAGGTGCCGTTGGACTGAGCGGAGCAGCCGCCCTTGTCCGCGCTGCCGGTCGAACAGGTGCGGGTTCTTGCCCCGGTCGTCAAGCGGGACAGCGTGAACGCCGCCGCGCCCGAGTCGCGGTTCGCGGTGACCGTGACCTCATACGTGTTCGTGGTCGAGGTGACGCTGAGCCGCGCGCCGGCGTTGTTGAGCGCCGGCTCGATGGCCGTCAGGGACGAGACCGAGCAGGGCGCATACGACCCGGCACTGCCTTCGGTCTTGCACGCCTCGAAGGCTCGTGCCGCCGTGGACGCCGTCGACTTCGCATCGACGTCATGTCCCTTGTCCTGCTGGTTCAGGAACGAGGGAATCGCGATTGCCGCCAGGATCCCGATGATGAGGATCACGACGAGCAGCTCCACCAAGGTGAAGCCGGCATCCTGACGGGCACGAAGAAGACGTTGGTTGGACATGATCTCGCGCTTGGGGGGCTGGGGGGCTGGGGCTGGGAGCACCGGACAGCGCTCCACGGACGAGCTATCGACTAACCGTCCAGTTCCTTGAGGTGCCTGGTCCGGGCCGTGCGGCCGGCGTGCGCTAAAGCGGCTGGCGGCCTGCGAATCCGCCTTCGGGATCGTGCCACCAGGCCACGCGATCCTCCCCTGGGCGCCAGCACAGATAGACCTCTTCGCCGGCACGGATCGAGGGGAAGTCGATCAGGCCGCTCTGCGGATCTCGCAGCACGACGTCGACGGCCTGCAGCTCGCTGGCGGCGGCGAGCAGCGCGAGCGTGGCGCCTGCCACCGTCCGCCCGGGATAGCCGCCGCCGTTGTCGGTGTCGATCAGCTCCAGCGCCTGGGTCGATTCGGGGGAAACGAGCTCACCGAGGGCATCCCGGATGCGCCCCAGCCGCGCCGACACCCACGGCAGCGCCGCATTCGCCTGCTCGACGCTGTAGTGACGCGCGTGCCTGATGCTTCCGGTGCGCTCGTCCACGCGGCGCTACTCGATCTGCAGCGGCGGAGCCTGTGCCGCCTGCTGCGCAGCCGGTGCCTCCGCGCGAGACTGCGGCTCGACGCCGAGCGTCTCGGCGAGCTCGCCGGACTCGTACATCTCGGTGACGATGTCGCAGCCGCCGACCAGCTGCCCGGCCACGAACAGCTGCGGGATCGTGGGCCAGCCGGAGAGCCCCGACAGCTCCTCGCGGATGCGCGGGTCAGGGAGGATGTCCATCGCCGAGTAGTCGGCGCCGGTCGAATTCAGCATCTGGGTCACGCGCGCGGAGAAGCCGCAGCGCGGCGCGTCGGGAGTGCCCTTCATGAAGAGCATCACGTGCTCCTCCTCGATCGCGCGGTGCAACTCGGCACGAATCTCCTGGTTTGTCATCTCACACCTCGGGGTTGGAGCTCCCGTGATTCCCGGCGGGGGAACCCTCGGAGCTCCCGTCATTCCTGTCTAAAGGAATGACGGTTTTTATTGACAAAGCATGTATCGGCCCGCCGATCTCGCCTTCGAACACGCCGTACACGAGCTTGTGCTGCTCGAGACGGGACAGTCCCGCGAAGCCCTCGTAGACGACCTCTGCCCGCAGGTGGTCGCCGCCGCCGGTGAGGTCGGAGACAGTCGCCTCCGCGCCCGGCAGCGCCTGCTCGATCCGCTCCTTGACTTCATTGAGAGGAGGCACTCCATTCATTCTAGGGAGGCGTCAGATCCGGAAGACCGGCAGGAGCCGCTTCTCGTGCTCGGCGTCGATCCGTGCGATGACCTCGATCTGCTCCTCGAGGCCCGATCCGCGCAGCTTCGTGGCGAGCAGCTCGTCCACCTGGAAGATGCCCGCCGAGTTGTTCATGTCGATCTCGATCCGCACGGCCTTCTCGTCGCCCTGCTCGATCTTGACGGCTTCGATCGCGACCGCCGAGAGGGAGTGGATGTTCGGCCGGCCCGACTCGAACGGCAGGCGCGAGCGGCCCTGGGCCATGTCGAGCGCATCGGCCACGCGGACGATGCCGGCCTCGATGGTGAGCGGGTCGCCGCGGCGGCGGTGGGCGATGATGGCGTGCATCGCCTCGGCGGCGAGCACCGATCGCTCCGGCTCGTCGTAGGCGCCGGCGAGCAGGTCGCCCAGCTTGTCGGCCGCGAGGAAGAGGCTGTAGGCCTCGTGGTCGGTGCGATGGATCGCCATGCCCACGTCGTGCAGCAGGCAGCCGGCGGCGATCACGACCTCGGCGTCCTGCAGGCGCATGCCGTGGACGCGGACGACGTCGGGCTCGACGCCGCGCCGGTGCAGCAACCGGAACAGCCGCAACGCGATATTGGTCACGATCTGGATGTGGATCCAGGAGTGGTCCGACATGCCGAGCCGGTTCGCGTTCGTCTGCGCAACGTGCCACCACGCCTTCAGCTGCGGGTCGGCGTTGGCCGCTTCCAGAAAGCTCTCGAGGCACCGGTTGCCGCGCGTCGGGACCTTGATGCGCATCTGCTCGGCGGCATCGCGCAGAGCGGTCGACCTCGGGCGCGCCATGCGCCCAAAGGTATTCGGCGAGGAGGACCTACTCGAGACCGCCGGCCGCCGGAGGAGCCAGCGGGTCGGCGTGCTCGCCACCCGGCTTCTCCCGCGCGATGTACTCCTCGAGGGTCATGGGTAGGTCGCGCACGCGCTCGGCCACGTCGAGGATCTCGGTCATGGTCGCCTCCTCCTCGACCTGCTCCTTCAGGAACCACTGCACGAACTGCTCGCTGAGGTAGTCGCCCTCCTCACGCGCGACGGCGAACAGCTCGCCGATTTGAGCGCTCACCCTGCGCTCCTGCTCGAGTGCGAGCTTGATCGGCGCGATGTGGTTGTCGAAGGCCGTGGAAGGCCCGGTGATCTCGCCCAGGCGCACTGGGGCGTTCGTGTCGAGCAGGTACTTGATCATCATCATCGCGTGACCGCGCTCCTCCACCGCCTGCGCGTAGAAGAAACGCGCCAGCTGCGGGAGTGTCTGCGCCTCGTAGTGGGCGCCGATCGCGATGTACTGATGTGACGCCGCGAACTCGTTCGCGACCTGCTCGTTGAGTGCCTGTACGAAGCGTTCTGCGGGCATTCGTCTCCTTGAATTATTTCGAGTTTCTGAATTATTTCGAGTTTCGCTTAGCCGCGAAACTCGGTGCGCCAGGGCTCGGAGTAGGCAGCGTAGCGTTAGCGCGGGGCGGGGCGCACGTGATTGCGGGTGATCGCGTCCGGCGTCGCTGCGCCGGTCAGCACCATCGCGAGCTCGATCTCCTCGCGCAGCAGCTCGAGCACCTCGCGCGCCCCCCGCTCGCCGTGCGCCGCGAGACCCCACAGCGGAGCCCTGCCGGCGAGGACAGCACGCGCGCCGAGCGCAAGCGCCTTCACGACATCGGAGCCACGCCGGATGCCGCCGTCGACGAGCACCTCGATGCGGCCGTCCACCGCGTCGACAATCTCCGGGAGAGCGTCGATGGTGGCAATCGCGCCGTCGAGCTGGCGGCCGCCATGATTCGACACCACCACACCCGCGGCGCCGTGCTCGACCGCCAGCGTGGCGTCCTCGGCCGTGACGATGCCCTTCACCAGCACCGGCAGGTTGCAGTCGGACACGAGCTCTTCGAGGTCGTCCCATCCGACGGTCGGGTCCATCAGGGAGAACATGTCGGCGGGTGTGCCGGCCGTGGCCCTGCCGGCCGCGGTCGCGAAGCTCGGCACCGTCACGTCGGCCGGGATCACGAACCCGGTGCGCAGATCGCGTTCGCGGCGGCCCAGGCGGGGCACGTCCACCGTGAGGGCGATCGCCTCGAAGCCCGCTTCCTCGGCCTGCTCGATCAGCGCTCGCGTGACCCCCCGGTCGCGGAAGATGTAGAGCTGGAACCAGCGGTGTGCGTCGGGCGCCGCGGCGGCGACGTCCGCGGGGGAGGCGGTCGCCAGGGTCGACAGCACCATCACCGTGCCGGCAGCCGCGGCCGCCCGCGCCATCGCGGGCTCGCCATCGGGGTGGGCCATGCGCTGGAATGCCACGGGGGCCACCAGCAGCGGCATGGCCACCTCCGTGCCGAGCACCGTCGTGACGGTCGTCGCGCCGCTCACGTCCACGAGCGCCCGTGGCCGCAGCTGCCAGCGGCGGTAGGCGGCAACGTTTTCGTTCAGCGTGTGCTCGTCCCCGGCTCCGCCGGCGAAGTACCCGTACGCGCCCGCATCGAGCTTCTCCCTGGCGATCCGCTCGTAGTCGGCGACGTTGCAGGGCTCCTGCGGGAGCCCCTCGAGCGCAGCAAGCTCCCGCTGACTTTCACTCGACACGTCCGGGAACATAACGGGGTGAGCACGGGGCAACAGGAGCCGACCGAGCGGCAGAGGGCGATCAGCCTGCTCGTGATCGGGTTGGTGCTCGCGCTTGCGACTCCCTTCCTACTGGCGGCAGGCGTGGCGGCGATCGCCGTCGCCCTGATGCTCGCACGGCGCGGCTACAACAACTACGCGATGGTGGTGCTGCTGCCGGCCGTCTTCGCGCTCGTGTTCGTCATCCTCGCCCTGTTCGGCTAGGACCGGCTCTCGCGCCGCTCCCACATCTCGAGCGCGCCGAGGTCGCGGTAGCCCAGGCGGGCGTACAAGGGGTAGCCCATCTTCGTGGCCTGAAGGCTCGTGGTGGTGGCGCCGCGCTCCCGCGCGTCGTTCAGCGCAAGCGACATCAGCTTGCCGGCGAGGCCGCGGCCGCGGGCCTCGGGGACGGTCGCCACGTACAGGATGCAGCAGTCCCCGTCGAGGTCGTGCGTCCCGAGGCAGCTGACGGGGCGGCCGTCAAGACAGGCAACGTACAAAGAGACTCCGGGCATCGAACGCACCGCGCGCGACATGTCCGGGGCGGTTCCGTACGCGGCATCGTTCAGTTCGGCGAGAGTCTCCACGCGCGGATCGGGATCGAGGTCGAGCTCGTCGAGCCGCGGCGCGCTCAGATCGCTCAGCTCCATGCACATCACCGCCGGCGCAGCGTCGAGCGTATGACCGGCCCGCCCGAGCATCCGCGCGGTCCGCTCGTCGGCGTCCGGTACCCACACGGCCCAGGCGTCGATGCCCGACTCGGCGTAGACCTCCTCGAGCCGGGGCAGGGCCCGCTCGAGGGCGTCCGCGCTGTCGTAGGCGACGGAGTTCGGCAGGGAGCGGTGTGGCGTGGCCGGCACCACGGCGGCCACCACGCCATCGAGCTCGATCGCGCGGGCCCCGGGGGATGCGTTGCCCATCAGGCGGCAGAACTCTTTGAGATTCCCATGCATACGGGCATACAGAGTGGCGTCGTCCATCGTTCGACGGCACTCTAGACAGGCCGTTGGCAGAGGCGCGAACCCCCGGGTATTTCAAGTTCGGCCCGCCGAGCGTCGATGTAAGTCGAGTCCTACCGGGATGAAAAGGGCCAGGCGATGACACCTCTGTATCTAGCTGCGGGCGCAGGCCTCCTCCTTCTGTTGTGGGGAGTGCTCACCTACAACGCGCTCGTGCGGTCGCGAAACCGTGTGGACCAGTCCTGGAGCGGCGTGGACGTGCAGCTGAAGCGGCGCCGCGACCTGGTGCCGAACCTCGTCACCGTGGTCGAGGCCTCCGCCGCGCACGAGCGGCAGACGCTGAAGGAGCTGACCGAGGCGCGGACGGACGCGGTGGCCGCGGGCGGCCGTGTCTGGCGCGAGAAGTGCGAGCGCCGCCTGACAGGCGCCTTGGTGGCGGTGAACGTCGCCGTCGAGCACTACCCGGACCTGCACACGTCCACCGCCTACCTGGAACTGCAGCGCCGGCTCACCGAGGTCGAGGCGGACATCGTCGGGGCGCGCCGGATCTTCAACTCGAACGTGCAGCGCTTCAACGATCTGGTGCACACGTTTCCCGCGTCGTTCGTCGCGGGGTTCGGATCGTTCACGCCGCGCCAGTACTTCGACGTCGAAACGTCGTCGGAGCGCTCCGTGCCGGCGGCGACCGCAAGTGCCGCCGAGCGACTCGCAGGCGGCGCCGCCGCGGCATGACGGGGCCGGGCACGCCGGCCCGCGTCGACGCCGACTCGATGCGCGCCGTGTACCTGCGGCGGATGCTCCATGGCCGTGGGGTGGCGTACACGCTCGCGATCGGCATCGTGGGCGCGGCCGTCCTGGGAGCCTGGCTGGGCCGGCCGTTGGTGATGCTGGCCGGACCCCTCCTGGTCGTTGCGGGCGTGGTGGGCGTGTGCTTCCTGCTCGCCGACCGCCGTTCGGAGGCCGAGTTCTTCATGAGCTTCGCGAAGGCGCGCGGCTTGAGCTACGCCGCGCGGACGGAGCTGCTCCCGCTCACTCCCTTGCTCGGGGCAGGCGACCGCCGCGAGTGCCTTCACTGGATGCAGGGCCCGCTGGGCGAGGCGCTCCCGGATTGCGGGTTGGGGCACTACATATTCCGGGTGCGCAGCGGCTCCGGCCGCAGCGAGAGCCGGACCTCTCACGACTTCACGATCTGCGTGGTCGAC
>JBBRDT010000059.1:0-22388 GCA_038203635.1 Solirubrobacterales bacterium | reverse complement strand
TAGAAGACCGCAGCAAGCCCATCGCCAACACCGACCCGGCCCGGCCGGTACTCGAGGAGCTCGAGACCCTCACCATGGTGCTGGGCCACCCCTCCTATTCGATTGAGACCATTGAGCTCCAGAGCGGTGCGCTGGCCCGCCCCCGCATTACCGCCTCCGCGCCCGACACCCGCCGCGCCGAGCTTCTGCTCGAAGGCCTCCGCCGCGTCGGCGGCAGCCATATCGCCGAATGGACAGCCACCTACCGGAATAAGCCCGACGGCGGCGTCACGGGGATATATACCGGTCGCTGGGAAGCGCCGCCAGGTGCCGAACGCGCGGGAGGCGTCTGATGTCGCGCATGGGCATGAGCGATCAAGCCGAGGAACTCCGCCAGGACATGGCGACGCGGGGCGAGCGCGCCCTCGCCGGGAATCGTCCCGTCAAGCTCCTCGTTCTGGCCGGCGTGATCTTTGTCGCCGGGCTCATATTCCTGTTGGTTTCGTGGAGCTCCATGGCGAGCGCCCAGACCCGTCTCAGCCGCGAACGCAAGATGGCCGACGGCATAATCGAACGCCTCGGACAGCTCAAAGGCCTCCAGGCCCGCGCCGCCGCCAGCGGAGTGGAAGTCTCACAGCCCGTCACGCAGATCCGCTCGCGCATCGAAGCCGCGGGTATTGAAGCGGGCCTCAAGAGCCGCCCCCCGCTCCCCATCACCCGCAACGACCGCCCCAACGCCGAGGGCGCGGTGAGCACCAAGTTCGATTACGACGTGCGCGACGAGTCGCTCGAGGCCCTGCTCGCATGGGTCGAGCGAAGCGTCGCCGAAGTGCCCGGACTGTTCGTTTACTCGGTTACCATCAGCCCCGAAAATCAGGTTTGGCGCCTGCGGGTGACATTCTCCCGCTGGGAGCGGGCACAGGGAGCGTCATGAGTAGTGCAGGCAAGAATCTCGTTGTCGCCGCGTCCATCCTCGGACTCGCGCTCGCCGCCGGCGGCTGCAAGTCCACCCCCCGCGCCTCGCGCATGGACCTGCCCAACGCCGACGCCCGCCTCCGTGACAGCCTTGCGCTCATGAACCGCGCTCAGGAAGCCCAGAAAGCCGGCAAGCCCGATCAGGCCGTCGATCTCTACCGCCAGGCCATTGCCGGCAACCCCGACCTTGGCCCCGCTTGGAACAACCTCGGCTACGCCCTCATGAGCCGCGGCAAGGACCTGGACTTTGTCGAAGCCGGCCAGTGCTTCAAGCGCGCCGCCGACGTGCTCCCCACCGACGAACGTCCTTACGAAAACCTCGGCGTGCTTTACCAGAAGCGCGGCTTTGACGACCAAGCCCTCAACCACTTCAACATGGCCCTGGAGCGCAACCCCTACTCCACCGTCGCCCTCCGCGGCTCCATCGGCTCCGCCAAGCGCCTGCTCCGCAGCGACGAGGCCAGCCTGCAACGCATCAACCGCGCCCTCATGACCGAGACCGACCCCACCTGGCGCGGCATCTTCGAGTTCGAACGCCTCCGCGTGCAGCGCGAACTCCAGGAAAAGGAAAAGGCCGCCCGCAGGGTCGCAGCTTGAGGATCTCCTCGAGCTCGCCCTCATCCGTCGGATAAGGCCTCCCGAGGACCTCGCTCGAGGCATCGTGGTAGGAGCGGACGATGGCGGCGCGCGAGTCCACGAGCGTGCCGTCCATGTCGAACATCACTGCCTCTATCGGCGCTGTCTCGTTCATGCCCGGCAGCATGGCAACGCCGAGGCTGGAGGAACCGACAAGTCCGGAACGGCCTTGTCACGTTCTCCAACGCGACCGGTCGGGATGATCATGCCATTCCTGGTCTGTGCCTGCCCCACCGCGCCTGCAGCGCCGACGCAGCGCTCCGGCTTGCCGTCCTCGCCGAGGAGCTCGGCTACGAGAGCGTGTGGGTTTCCGAGCTGGCGACCTACGACGCGATCGCGCTGTCGTCGGCCATCGCCGTGCGCACGGAGCGGATCCGGATCGGGACCGCGATCGTCCCGATCTCGACTCGCACACCGGCGCTGCATGCGATGGGCGTTTCAACTCTCGGCTGGCTCGCCCCCGGCCGCAGCATCGTCGGATTCGGTATCTCGACCAAGCCGATCATCGAGGGCTGGCATGGCCAGCCGGGCGTGGTGGAGCGTGCCTACTCGCAGACTGCGGCCCTGTTCGACGCGCTCGATCAGATGCTCGCCGGCGAGCGCACAGAAACCGGGTTCCGACTGGAGGCGCCCGCGGCGCAACCGCCCTTGCGATACGTCGGCGCCCTGGGGCCCAGGATGCGCGAGCTCACCCGCCAGCGCGCCGACGGGCTGATCCTCAACTTCGCCCCGCGCAGCGCGCTCGCCGATATTGCGGAGCACGAGCCCGGCGATGTCGTACTGCCGATCCGCATCGCCATCGGGGCCGATCTCGCCGAAGCCGACGGTCGCTTCCGCCGCGAGGCGGCGTCATACCTGCGCGTGCCCGCATACGCGGAGGCGATCGCCGGCCACGGCTACCCGGCTGTCGCCGAGCCCGGCGAACTTCAGGCGATGGCCGACGCACTGCCGGCCGACTTCGTGGACGACATGGCGATCTTCGGCGATCGCTCGCGCGCGAGGCTGTTGCTCGCCCGGATGCAGAGCGACGGAGTCGAGCCGCTCCTGGTTCCCGTGGTCGCTCCGGGCGACGTCGACGGCTTCGAGGACGTGATGCGCGCGGCCGTCAGCTGATCGCGCCGCACCCCTCGAGCCTCTTGAGGTCCTCTTCCGAGAAGCCCCAGTCGGCCAGCGCGACACGCGTGTGCTCCCCCGGGGCCGGCGCCGGCGACCGGATCGCGCTCGGGGTTCGGTCGAAGCGTGGTGCCGGCGCGGGCTGGACGACGCCGTCGTGCTCCACGAAGACGCCGCGCTCGCGGTTCTGCTCGAAGCTCCGGGCCTCGTCGAGGTCAAGGACGGGCGCGAAGCACACTTCCGCGCTCTCGAGTTGGGCGCACCACTCGTCACGTGTGCGCGCCTTGAAGATCGCGGCGAACCGCTCCTTCATCGCCGGCCACGTGCTCTGGTCGTACTGCGCTGGTAGATCCTCCCCCTGGAGCCCCAGCTGCTCGATCAGGTTGTCGTAGAACTTCGCCTCCATTGCTCCGATCGAGACGTACTTGCCGTCTGCGGTCTCGTACACGTCGTAGAACGGCGCGCCGCCGTCGAGCAGGTTGCCGCCACGGCCTCCGTCCCACTGGCCCATGTCGCGCATCCCGTAGAACATCGTCGAGAGCAGCGCTGATCCGTCGAGCATCGCGGCGTCGACAGTCTGACCAAGCCCGGAGCGCTGCGCTTCGATCAGGGCAGCGAGGACGCCCACGGCCAGGAGCATGCCCCCACCGCCGAAGTCGCCGACGAGGTTGAGCGGCGGTGCCGGCGGGCCACCTGCGCGCCCGATCGAGTGCAGCGCGCCGGTGAGCGCGATGTAGTTCATGTCGTGTCCCGGGTAGCGAGAGTACGGGCCGGTCTGGCCCCATCCGGTCATGCGCCCGTAGACCAGCCGCGGGTTCCGAGCGAGGCACTCCTTCGGCCCGATTCCCAGGCGTTCGACGACCCCCGGACGGAACCCCTCGATCAGTGCGTCTGCCCGGTCGACCAGCCTCAGCATCACCTCGACGCCCTCCGGCGCCTTCATGTCGACGCCGACAGAACGCCGGCCACGATTCAGCAGGTAATCGGGCGGCCACTCGTACTCCTCGCGGCGGGTGGTGGTGGATGCGCGGTCGACACGCACCACATCCGCCCCCATGTCGGCCAGCATCATCGCGCAGAACGGACTCGGTCCGAGAGCGCCGATCTCCACGACGCGGATCCCTTCGAGGGGTCCGCTCACGTCGTCTGGCGCTGGAAGAACACCGTCGACAGCGCGACTGCGATCACAAGCACGACGCCGTTGACCACGTCCGTCCAGGTGAACGGCAGACCGCCGACGATCAGGCCCTGGCTGACCCAGACGAGGAACGTGCCGCCGATCAGAGCTCCCCAGACAGTGAACTTCCCGGTCGAGAGGACGACGGTCGACAGGAACGCGGCGGCGAATGCCGGGAGCAGGAACCCGGTGGCGACGTCGGGTGATGCCGCGCCCTGGTTGGCCGCGAGCACGATGCCCGCAATCGACGCCAGCAGCCCGCCCAACACGAACGCCCTGACCGTCTCCTTTCCGGGATTCACCCCCGCGAGCCGAGCGGCCTCCGGGTTCGAGCCGGTCGCGTGGAGGTAGCGTCCGAAGGTCGTGTGCCCCAGCAGCACCCAGATGATGACGGCGATGATCAGCAGCACGCCGATGGTCCAGGAGACCGCAGACACCCAGCCGTCGATCTTCACGACCAGCAGTGCGAGCGCGGCGACAGCGATGACGATCGCCGCGCTGATCGCATCCCACGTACGTGGCTCGCGACTTGCCGGTCGACGGTGGCGCAGCGCCGTGAACGCCCATAGCGCGACGCCTGCGAGCCCCACCCAGATGATCCACGAGGGGAACTTGTGCCCGAAGGACCCAAACGAGTTGGGGCCTGAGAACCATCCGGGGATCTGGCCCTTGGAGGTCGCGGTCGGCGAGAGCTGTGTGCCTTTCCCGTACACAGATGCGATACCAGCGAAGACGCCGCCGGTGCCCAGCGTCGCGATGAAGGTGTTCACGTGCAGCCTCACGACGAGCAGGCCGTTGATCAGCCCGCCGATCAGACCGATCAGCAGGCACGCGCCCACCACGGCGGCGAACGGCCAGTCCTGGTTCACCTTGAGGCCGATTGTCAGGAAGGTCGTGAGGGTGGCCATGCCGCCGACGGACAGATCGAACTTGCCGGCGATCAGCGTGACCATCACGGCCAACCCAAGGATGAGCACCGGAGCGTTCTGGTGGATGTCGAGGAAGCGCGCGTCAGTGGACGCAAATTTGTCGCCGAGCCAGACTGCGTAGCCGATGAACACCGCCACGAAGGCGAGGAACGAGATCGACCCCTGAAAGCCCTTGGAACGGAGCACTGAGCGCAGCGGCGCGAGCCGCCGTGACCCTTGCCCGGCGCCCATGCCGTTATCTGCTGTAGGCGGTGCAGTGGTCATGACGTCGCTCATCAGATGAACGCCTCCAGTTCGTGCGCATCGGTCTCCCCAACGGAGATGAAGTGGCCCGGACTTCCTTCCTCGACGACGGCGATGCGGTCGCAGACCGCGAACAGATCCTCCGAGTCCGACGTGACCACGAGCACGGCGGCCCCGTCGTCGCTGAGCTGATGGATGAGCCGGTATATCTCGCGCCGGGTTCCGATGTCGACTCCGCGAGTCGGTTCGCACAGCACGTACACCTGCGGCTTCCGGAAGAGCACGCGGCCGAAGACGACCTTCTGCTTGTTGCCCCCAGACAGAGTGCCGAACGCCGCGTCCGCATCCGCAGGAACCACCGACAGTTTCTCGATCATTTGATTCGCATCACGGCGCTCGGCCGCCGCGCGCAGAATGCGGAGCGGATGGCGCCAGTCCCTGAGCGCCGACATCGTCATGTTCGCCTGCACGGACATTTCCAGGAACCCGCCCTGACTCTCCCGGTGCGGGGGCACGAGCGCGGTTCGAACACCGTCGGCGAGCCAGACGCGGCCTTTGGTAGGAGCGACGCTGCCATGGGCGAGGTAGGCGACATCGTGCAGGCCCGAGCCGGGCAGGCCCGTCAAGCCGACGACCTCGCCGGCGCGCACGCTGAGGTCGACCGGCCCCGCCCGCCCCGCGAAGGCCTCCTCGAGCCGAAGCAGGTCGTCGCCCGGGGCGGTGTGACGACGATTGTCCTCGAGCGTCTGCGATTCGTGGACGATCAGCATCTGTACCAGTGCTTCGCGATCGAGCTGGCTGGACGGGGAATCCTCGGCGAGCCTGCCGTCGAGGATCACCACCACTCGCTGTGCCACGTCGAGTATCTCCGAAAGCTTGTGGCTGACCATGATCACGGTGGCGCCCTCAGACACGGTCCGCGCCAGAGCGTCCACGAGTCGCCTCGCCTCCGCGGGCGGGAGCGTCGAGGTTGCCTCGTCGATGAAAAGCACCCGCGCGCCCCGATCGAGCAGGCGCGCGATTGCGACGAGCGCCTTCTCCGCTGGTGCGAGATCGGCCACGAGCGTGTCGGGGTCGCGGTGGAGCTCGACGCGGGCGAGCGCGAGGCGAGCCGCGTCCCGTTCCCGGGGCCGGTCGAGCAGAACGCCGAAGCGACGGAGCGGCTCCTCGCCGAGACGCAGGTTGTCGACGATGGTCAGGTCGTCGACCAAGCCGAGGTCCTGATGTATGAAGCCGACCTCGGTGAGATCGGCCAGGCTGGAAACGGGGTTGCCCCCGTACGTGATCTCTCCCGACGAGCGAGAGTAGACGCCACCCAGGATCTTGATCAGCGTTGACTTGCCTGCACCGTTGGGACCCATCAAGCCGACGAACTCACCCTCCGGGATCGTCAGGTCTATCCCGTGGAGCACCTCGTTCCGCCCGAACGACTTCTTGAGGCCCTTTATGACGATGTCATGCATGGGAGTGATGAGCGGCCGGCGAGGTCGCCGGCCGCTCGATCCTTTCCTTAGGACTTGCCCCACAGCTTCAGGAAAATCGACTTGTAGTCGAAGTCCGGTGGGCTGAAGAACGCTCCGGTGAACTCGTCCGCGTTGTCCTTCGTCACGAGTGCGACCGGTAGCTTCGAAGACGGCCAGGCCGTCTTGCCTGCCTTCTGGCGGGCGACCTGATCCATCGCGCCCCATGAGCAGTATGGGAACGGTGCCGCGGTCGTGGCCGCAGCAACGCCACCGGCCTTGATCAGGTTGACGAAGTCCGGGGACGCGTCATAGCCGGTCATCTTGAAATCAGTCCGGCCCTGCTGCTCCGCGACCTTGGCGAACGGGATCGCTGCCGGGTCGTACGGCGCCATCACGAACTGCAGGGTGCCGGCCGGATTGGCGTTCAGAGCCGCCGAGAAGGTCGGCGAACCCGGCTTGGACAGGTCCGTGGTCGGGAAGTCCGCTTCCTTGACCTTGCAGTCTGGGCAGTACTTCGTGATCGCGTCTTCTGCGTTCTGACGCCGGACATGGACAATCGGGAACGACTTGTCGTCATACGCGAGGACCGTGTCGCCCGACTTGGCGTTTGCGCCAATCCAACTGCCGAGCGCCTGGCCCTCGGCGATGCCCCCGGTGGAGACGTCGACGACCTTGCCCTTGAAGGCCGGGTTCACGCACATCACGCACGCGATCGGGATCTTCTTGGCCGCGGCCGCGTCGATAGCCGCCTTGATCGAGTTCGCGTCGATCGAGACGAGGACGATGGCGTCGTACTTCTGCTGGACGGCCTGCTGGACGAATCCGGCCTGCTTGGCTGGGGTGAACTCGCCATCAAAGATAGGCGAGGCCTTCCAGCCCATTGCGGCGGCCGCCTTCTGAACGTCCTTGCTGCCCTGGAGGCAGTTGATGCCGGCGTTGCCGCACGAGATGACCGCCACGCGGCCCGTACCCGGATCGAAGGACTCGGTCGGCTGGTCGAACTTCACACCAGTCGTCTTCGAGAACTCCGTGACCGCAGCCTGCGCCGCGGCTTTGCCGGAGCTACCGCTGCTGCTGCTGCCTGTGGTCTTGGCGCTGCTGTCGCTGCTACTGCTGCTCGAGTCGCTCCCGCATCCGGCCGCCACGAAGGCGATAAGGGCGAGCGAGGCCAATGCCACCGAGCCCCTCTTTCTGACACCCATTGATCTCTCCTCTCGATGTGACCGGAGCCAGAGCCTGGCTCCTGGACCTTGTGGAGACGACCGTAAGCGCGCCTGCTACGGGGCTGTGAACGACGTCGTCGCGTGGCTTGTCGAGATTTCCAACGGGTCGATTACGAGCGCATCGCGCGCCGGCACCCGCACGCGCGCAAGGGCGGTCTCCGCGTCGGGTCTCCACATCTCGACCACCAGCTCGTCTCCGGGGTACACCACACCCGTGAAGCGGGCGTTGACGGCGGTGATGTTGTGCGGATCTCCATCGCCCACCACGTGCATGGCCATCCGCGTCGCGAACCCGTACGTGCACAGGCCGTGCAGGATCGGCCGTTCGAACCCCGCACGCAGTGCGAACTCGGGATCGACATGCAATGGGTTGGCGTCCCCTGACAGCCGATAGAGCAGTGCCTGCCCCTCGGTCGTGCGCTCGGTCACGACGGCGTCTGGTGGCCTGTCGATCGCAACCGCCTGCAGGCCGGTGCCGCGGTCCCCACCGAAGCCACCGCCGCCGCGAACGAAGCTGCCGTAGGTGGTGGTCGCAACCAACGCACCGTCGACGGCCACCGTGGCCGAGGTGTCGATGATCGCCCCGGCGCCCTTGTCCCACACCTTCGACACATGGGCCCGGATGTCGACCTCGCCCGACGCCGGCATCGCCCGGCGCAGCTCGAGGCGCTGTTCCCCGTGCAGAACCGTCGCGAGATCGATACCGAGCTTTTCCTCCATCAACATCAGGGCCGCGAACGGAGCCACGACCGGGAACGTCGGCAGCGCGCGCAGGTTCTCCTCGTAGACGAGGTCGAGCTCGTCGGGCCGTAGCCCAGCTCCCACGCCGAGCGCGTAGAGGATGGTGTCGCGCTCGGTGTAGCGCTTCCTGATGGGCGCGTACTCGAAGCCTTCGATGGCCGGGTCGATCGTCATCAGCCGGGCGGCTTCCGGAACGCCGGCTCGCGCTTCTCCGCGAAGGCCGCGAGTCCCTCGCGCGCCTCGTCCGAACGGAAGACTGCGTCTCCGAGCGAAGACTCGAGCTCGTAGGCCTCGCTCAGCGCCATGTCGGACTGCCGACAGACCGCCTCCTTGATGCGCTGGACCGCAAGCGGGCCGTTGGCGGCCACCGTGCCGGCCAGCGCGAGCGCCTCGTCGTCGAGCGCGGCCCGGTCGACGATGCGGTTGATGACGCCCATCGCCAGCGCCTCGTCCGCGCCGATCATCCGGCCGGTGAGCAGGATGTCCATGGCATGCACGTATGGGATCTGGCGCGGGAGCCGCACCGTGCCGCCGCCGCCGGGAAAGACGCCCCAACGGCATTCGGGCTGGCCGAATCGGGCGCTCGGGACGCTCAGCCGCAGGTCCGTGCAGGTGAGCAGCTCCATGCCCCCGCCCAGGCAGTCGCCGTTGACCGCGGCCACGATCGGCTTGAAGACCGGGCCGAGCGATCCCTTCATGTAGGCCTCCTGGTTGGAGCGCGGGTCCAACTCGCCGGACTGAAGCCTCGGGATGAAGGTCTTCAGGTTCGAGCCGACCGAGAAGGCGCGCTCCCCCGCGCCGGTCACGACAGCGACCTTGAGCGAGTCGTCGTCGCGTAGCCGCATCCAGGCACGCGCGAGCGCCGCCATCGACTCGGGATCGAAGGCGTTCATCGCGCCCGGCTCGTCGAGCGTGAGCCAGAGGACAAACCCGTCCCGAACCTCCTCGCGGATCACTCAGCGGCCACCATTTGGCGGGAGGTGCGAGTAGCGCAGCTGATGTGGCGGACTGGGTTCAACGTCAGGAGGCGGGCTGGCTGACCTCAGCGGTCCCGGCCGGATGCTGCGTCATTCGCGCGGAACGCCGGCGGAGGGATTCCTCGACCTGCTCACGTGTGGCGCGGCCCTGCTCCGCGGCGTCCGTGTCGTCGTCGGGCTCTGACTGTGGCGGTGGCCCCGAGGCTTGGTCGGACGACTCCATGTGCTGATCGTCGGTCTTCTGGCGCGGCGCAACCTAAACCTGGGCGGCGAGCTTTGTCCGTCTCCACAATCGATGACCGATCATCCCGCCACGGGCGCGGGCTTGCGGGCGTACTCGTAGAAGCCCTGCCCGCTCTTGCGGCCGAGCCTGCCCGACGCGACCATCCGCTTCAGCAACGGCGGCGGCGCGTACTCCGGCCGCTTGAACTCCTCATAGAGCGAGTCGCAGACCGCGTAGAGCACGTCGAGCCCGATGAAGTCGCAGAGGGTCAGCGGACCCATCGGGTGGCCGCAGCCGAGATGCATGCCCTCGTCGATGTCCTCCGCCGTCGCGAAGCCCTCCTCGTACATGCGGACTCCAGCCATCAGATACGGAACCAGCAGCATGTTGACGATGAAGCCCGAGCGGTCCTTCGTCTCGATCGCCGTCTTTCCGATCTGCTCCACGAACTGCTTGCCCGCCGCCGCGGTCTCGGCGCTCGTGTCGAGCGCCACGACGACCTCCACAAGCCCCATTACCGGTACCGGCGAGAAGAAGTGCAGCCCGAGCACGCGTGCCGGGTTCGGCACGACGGCGGCCAGTTGAGCGATCGGGATCGACGACGTGTTCGACGCGATCAGGGCGTCCTCGCGCGCGACCTCCGCGACGTCGCGGAGCACTTGGGCCTTGAGGTCTACGTCCTCCGGCACCGCCTCGATCACGAGGTCCGCGTCGGCTACGTCGCTCAGCTGCGTGGTGAAATGGATCAGTCCAAGTGTCTCGGCGGCCGCTTCCTCCGTGACCTTCCCCGACTTGACGGCACGTGCGATCGACGCCTCGATCCGTGCCCGTCCCGCGGCGAGGGCATCGTCGTCTATTTCCCGCAGGACGACCGCCAGGCTTTGCAGAGCGCACACCTCCGCGATTCCCGACCCCATCAGTCCGCCGCCGACGACGGCTACTCGCTCGATGCTCATTGCGTTCTCCTCAGAAAACCGGGACTTCCGTGTGTGAGCCCCAGACGGTCTGGAGCGCCTCGACGATCTCCCCCTCGCTGGCATGTGCGCGGGCGGCCTCCACGAGCACCGGCATCAGGTTGGCCTCGCCCGCGGCGGCTTCGCGGAGCAGCTTAAGCACCCGCTCGACCGCCGCGCCGTCGCGCCGGGCGCGAGTCGACCGCAATCGATCGATCTGCTTACGCTCGAGTGCCGGGTCGATGTGCAGAGTCGGCGTCTGGTCGCCGTCGCCCTCGGTGAAGCGATTGACTCCGACGACGACGCGGTCGCCGTCGTCGATCTCGCATTGCAGGTCGAACGAGGCGTTCGCGATCTCGCGCTGCGGGAAGTTGATCTTCACGGCCTCGACCATCCCGCCGAGCTCATCGATGCGCCTGAAGTAGTCGTACGCGCGCACTTCGAGCTTGTCCGTCAGCGCTTCCACGA
Organism: Solirubrobacterales bacterium; assembly: GCA_038203635.1. Lineage (GTDB taxonomy): Bacteria > Actinomycetota > Thermoleophilia > Solirubrobacterales > JBBDJG01 > DASRIA01. The sequence goes on along the minus strand of JBBRDT010000059.1, from coordinate 11,288 downwards.
AATACGAGCCGCCAAGCGGGTCGGCCGTGTTCGCCACGCCACTCTCGTGCGCAACGATCTGCTGCGTGCGGAGCGCGATCCGGGCCGCTTCCTCCGTCGGCAGCGCGAGCGCCTCGTCGTAGGAGTTCGTGTGCAGCGACTGGGTGCCGCCCAGCACCCCGGCGAGGGCCTCGATCGTCGTGCGCACGATGTTGTTGAGCGGCTGCTGCGCGGTGAGGCTGACCCCGGCGGTCTGAGTATGGAAGCGCATGAGCATCGAGCGCTCGTTCGTCGCTCCGTAGGTGTCGCGCATCTCGCGCGCCCAGATCCGGCGGGCGGCCCGATACTTCGCGATCTCCTCGAAGAAGTCGATCTGCGCGTTGAAGAAGAAGCTGAGCCGGGGCGCGAAATCGTCGACGTCGAGCCCACGCTCGAGCGCCTGCTCGACGTAGGTGAAGCCGTCCTTCAGCGTGAACGCGAGCTCCTGCGCCGCGGTCGAGCCGGCCTCGCGGATGTGGTAGCCCGAGATCGAGACGGGGTGCCAGCGGGGCATCTTGCGAGAGCACCACTCGATCATGTCGCCAAGCAGTCTCATCGCCGGGTCGATCGGGAAGCACCACTCCTTCTGGGCGATGTACTCCTTCAGGATGTCGGCCTGGATCGTGCCGCCGAGCCGCTCGCGGCCGACGCCCTGACCCTCGGCTGCGACCACGTAGTACGCGAGCATGATCGCGGCGGGCGCGTTCACGGTCATCGAAACCGTGATGTCGCCGAGATCGATTCCCTGGAACAGAGTCCTCATGTCCTCGACCGTGTCGATGGCGACGCCTTCGCGGCCGACCTCGCCATCGGAGCGCACGTGGTCGGAGTCGTATCCCATCAAGCTCGGCATGTCGAAAGCGGTCGACAGGCCGGTCTGACCATGGTCGAGCAGATAGCGGAAGCGTTCGTTCGTCTCCTCCGCAGTCCCGAAGCCGGCGAACTGGCGCATCGTCCACAGGCGACCCCGGTACATGGATTCGTAAACGCCGCGCGTGTACGGGTAAGTGCCGGGGACGCCGATGCTCTCTGCGGCGGGAAGGTCAGCCTCCGTATAGAGGGCGGCAATCGGCTCGCCGCTCAACGAGCGGCGGCGCGGGGGCGCTTCGGCAGGTGGAATGCCAACAGTCGGACTTCCCATAGTAGGAATGTCTCATATAATGACGAGAATGTCCACCCCAGCCCGCCCATCCGAGGCGCTTGCCACGCTGGGTACGCGATGCCGGAACCTCTGAACTTCGATCCGATCGCCGAGGCGGCCCGCCAGTGGCGGGAACACTGGGGTGCGAAGACGGCGCCGCCGATGGAGGCGGTCACGTCGATCATGCGGGCTCAGCAGATCCTGCTGGCACGTCTGAATGCGGCTCTCGAGCCGACGGGGCTCACGTTTCCGAGGTACGAGGCCCTGATGCTGCTTTTCTACAGCCGCCGCGGGTCACTCCCGCTCGGCAAGATCGGCGATCGCCTTCAAGTCCACCCCACCAGCGTCACCAATCTGATCGACGGCCTCGAAAGGCTGGGCTACGTGACCCGTGTGGCGCATCCGACCGACCGGCGCACGACGCTCGCCGAGATGGCGGACGCCGGCCGGCAAGCGGCGCAGAGCGCAACGAAGGCGCTGAACGAGCTCGAGTTCGGCACGACGCCCCTGCGCAGGCGGGATCTCGACGCGCTGTCGGAAATCCTCGGCCGGCTGCGGCTCGACGCCGGGGACTACGTCAACGCCGGACCGGCACCAGCCCGGAAGCGGTCTTGATCAGCAAGTCGGCCTGCCGTTACGGTGCGCATGACGCGTGGATCTGCACTTCACGAACCTGCTGATCATCGTCGCGGTTGGCTTCGCGGCTCCCCTCCTCGCATCCGGGGCGCGGTTCGTGCTGATGATCGGCCTCGTGGCGCTCGCGACACAGCTCGGCCTCGAGGTGATCCTGGGCGCAGTCATCGCAGGGGCGATCCTCACGCTCGTGGACCGCGACGAGATGACGACCCACCCCGAGTTCCGCCGGAAGCTGGAGGCAGCCGGCTTCCGGCGTGATCAGCTCCGCCAGCGCGGCTGCGCTGATCGCCGCAGGGCTGCTGTCGGTCGTGCTGTTCCCCGCCGGTGCGCTGACGCTACTCAGGCGCGACCCGGGCATCCGGGAGATGATGGATTCGAGTCCGGCCGCGACGCCCGACGCCGCGGTTCATGCGATGTAGACAGGAGCGTCATGGAAACTGATCAGCACAGCTGGGACTTCTCGGACCTGCGCGCGATTTACATCAACTGCACGCTGAAGCGGGCGCCCGAGCGTTCACATACCCAGGGCCTGGCCGACCGCTCGATCGGGATCATGGAGCGCAACGGCGTCGCGGTCGACGTGGTGCGCGCGATCGACCACGACATCGCGACCGGCGTCTGGCCCGACATGACCGAGCACGGGTGGGAGCGCGACGACTGGCCGGCGATCTTCAAGAAGGTGATCGCGGCCGACATCCTGGTCCTGACCTCGCCGATCTGGCTGGGGCAGAAGTCATCGGTCTGCATGCAGGTGATCGAGCGGCTCTACGGGAACAGCCACCTGCTCAACGATGCAGGCCAGTACGCGTACTACGGGCGTGTCGGCGGATGCCTGATCACCGGCAACGAGGACGGCATCAAGCACTGCGCGATGGAAATCCTCTACTCGCTCGGCCACCTCGGCTACACGGTGCCGCCCCAGGCGGACGCGGGGTGGATCGGCGAGGCGGGCCCCGGGCCGAGCTACCTCGACGCCGATTCGGGGGGACCGGACAACGACTTCACGAACCGGAACACGACATTCATGACCTGGAACCTCCTGCACCTCGCGCGGATGCTGAAGGACGCCGGCGGCGTCCCGGCGCACGGCAACCAGCGCAGCGAATGGGAAGCGGGCTGCCGCTTCGACTACGAGAATCCCGAGCACCGCTGACTCGGCTTAGGGCGCCTGCTCACCTCACGACAAACGCCGCCGTGGCACTCGCGCCGCGGACCTTCACGCTGACCGTGGCGACGCCCGGCGCGACCGCCGTGATCACGCCGTTGTCGTCGACGCGCAGGACGTCCGGCCTGTCGCTGCTGATTTGCAACGGCGCGTCCGTCAGGTCGACGAAGCTGTCGTCGCGGCGGACGGCGCTGATGATCGTGTCGCCCTCGCTCTGGTAGTGCGCCGGGGCCAGGCCGTCGAGCCACTTATTGCGCTCGCGGAGGTCAAGCGTCTCCCCCGGCGTCAGCGCGACCTTCGGCGGCGCCAGCGACAAAGTGGCGATGGTCCGCGGGATCGAGCCGCTCACCCGCACCGGCAGCGTGCGCACGGCCGCCCGCGAGGAACGCGCGATGCGGAATCGCCATCTGCCCGGGTACACCACCTGGCGCCCGCGCTGGGCATCCCACATCCGCAGCGTCCGGATCAGCGGCACCGAGATCGTGATCCTCTGGCTCTTGCGCGGCCGCAGCACACGGGTGCGCCTGAAGCCGGCGAGCCGCCGCCCCGGAAGCGTCAAGCCGGAGACCCGCGGCGGCGCGGCGTAGAGCTGCGCGACGGTGGCGCCGGCGCGCCGGCCGGTGTTCGTCACGCGGAAGCTGACCCGGAGCGTCCGACTGGCGGGGATCGAATGGCGGCTCACCCGGACCTTCGAGTAGCGGAACTTCGTGTAGCTCATCCCGAAGCCGAATGGCCATGTGGGCTTGCGGGTGAAGTACATGTACGTGCGGCCGAGCCCGTCGGTCTTCTCGGGCGTGAGGTCGTAATCGCCCATGGGCGGCAGCTGGCTGTCCCCCGCGTACCACGTGAAGCTCAGGTGCCCCGACGGGTTGACCTTCCCGAAGATCACGTTCGCGGCCGCGGCGCCCTGCCGCTGCCCGTTGGCGGCGCTGAAGAGGATCGACCCGACCTTGCCCCGCGCGGCAGTCAGGTCGACGGGCCCGGCGGACTGGTCGACGAGCACGATCCGGCGGTTGCCGAGCGCGGCGACCTGGTCGATCAGCTGCTGGTAGTTGCCCGGCAGCGCCAGGGTCTTGCGGTCGTAGCCCTCGGTCATCACGTTGCCGTCGGTGCCGACCATCACCACCACCAGGTCGGCGTCCTTGATCGCCTCCTGTGTCTCCGGCTTGAGGGAGGGCGGGTCCGTCGTCGTGGTGGAGGTGTTGGCGGGGTCGAAGAAGACCTGCGCACGGGGCAGCGCGCGTGTAATGCCCTGCAGGAGACTGACCTTCTCGTGCGGGTCGCCGGAGTACTGACCGAGGAACGCTCCGCCGGCCTGGTCGCCGACGACGACGGCCTTCTTCACGGTCTTCGGATCCACGGGCAGAAGAGGCTTGCGCGTCCCGCGCGGCCGCTTGTTCTGCAGCAGCGTGAGCGTCTCCTCGGCGACGGTCTGCGCTAGCTTGCGGTGCGCAGCGCTCTCGATCACATCCTTCGTGATCTGCGCGTACGGCTGCTGATCGCGGGGGTCGAACTCGCCCGTGCGCATCCGCTGTGTGAAGACGGGCAGCAGGCGGCTGTCGATGACGTCCTCGCTGAGGATGCCCGCGTTCACGGCCTCGGTGATGTGGGCGAACTTGTTCTCGTCCGAGAAGATCGGTCGGAGCGGATCCCAGAACGCCGGGTGGCCGGCCTGCCCCGGATCGCCGACGCAGTTGAGGCCGGTCCCCGCGCGCAATGACCACGCCTCGGCGCCTGCGCGCCCGCTGACCGGTATGAGCGTGCCGTCCTTGGTCCACAAGGCGGCCTGATCGCCGTGGTTGGTCGTCCAGCCGGGCGGGGCCCAGTCATGCCCGCTCGTGGCGAGCGCAGCGCTGGCTGGATTCTGAGCAGCCGGATTGCCGGGGTTGTCGGCCCGGTATTGGGTCCCGATCGCACCGCAGTCGGACGTGACGTAGCCCCGGAAGCCGAACGTGCGCCGCAGCAGAACGTTCAGGGTCAGGTTGTTCGAGACCGCCGGCGCGCCGTTGATCGAGTTGTAGGAGGACATCACGCCGGTCGCGTGCGCGCGCTCAATGATGTCGCGGAACTGGCGCGTGTAGTAATCGCGGATAGTGCCTTCATCGGTGTCCGACGAGATGCCCATCCGGTCGAACTCGACGTTGTTCAGGGCGTAGTGCTTGAGCGTGGTCACGGCCTTGAGGTAGCGGCCGCGCGGCTTGCCGGCGGCTGTCTGGCCCTGGAATCCGTCGACCCAGGCGGTGCCCAGCGTGCCGGCCAGGAACGGGTCCTCGCCGAACGCCTCGTCCGTGCGGCCCCAGCGCGGGTCGCGCAGCATGTTGAGCGTGGGCGCGAAGTAGAAGAGGCTGCCGTACGCGCCGGCCTGCGGACCCAGGTTGTTCTGGCTCTGGCCGTACAGGGACGGGTCGAGGAAGCCGCGCACCTCGTCGGAGATCGCGTTCGTCTCTCGGCGCATCAACGCGGGGTCCCAGGCGAGACTCGACGAGAGGTTCGTCGGAAAGCTGGTCGCCTGCACGTTGTTCATGTCGACGCCGGCGGGGGCGGTGGCGTCGCCGCCCCAGAATGCGTTGACGCCGTGCTGCGCCTCGCTCCAATAGGCGTACTCCTGGACGCCCAGGCGCGCGATCGCCGGCGCGTTCGTGGTCGAGAGCTGCGCCGCCTTCTCCTGAAGGGTCATGCGGGAGACGAGGTCAGCGGCTCGCTCGGCGGGCGACAGGCCTGTGTCGAGGTAGGCCGGGCCGGCCGCGGCGGCGAGGGTCGGGCTTGCGAGCAGGCCCAGCGCCGCCACAGCGACGCCCGCGCGGAGCGCGGAGCGAACGACGGCACGACACGACGACCCGGACATCAGCGCCTCCCACGGCATTGGGGAGCGGATCGTTTCAGAAGAGGGCAGGTGCGCGGCGCACAGTCCGGACGCGTGTCCTCACGACGGAACCGAATAGACCAGACCGCCGGCCTCGATCACGCGCCGGGAGGCGAGCGGGCTCGGGGGCGGCCCACTCAGCACGGCACCTGTCTTGGGGTCGAACGTTCCCCCGTGGCAGGGGCATACGATCTCACCGCTCTGATAGCCGACCGTGCAGCCCGCATGCGTGCAGACCGCGCTGAACGCCGAAAGGCTGCCGTCGTCGTGGCGCACGACGATGTCGGGACGACCGTCGGCGGGGTCGCGGTACGTGGCGCCCTGACCGCGCGGTAGGCGACTCGACGGACCGAGCTTGACCGCGTTGGCCGGCACCGCGTGGTGCGCGACCGCCTTGTGCCCCGTGGAGGTCGCGGCGGGCGGAGCCGCCGCCGTCGCCGCCCCAAGCGTGCGCGACTTGCCCGTGTAGTGGCCTTTCGCCAGCGCGGCGAGGCCGCCGAGGCCGAGCGTCACGAGCCCCACCGCACCAACCGCGCGCTCGAGCACCGCCCGGCGGGTCAGAGGCGGGTAGTCGGATGGCACGGGCGCGAGCCGCATCCTCGGGGAGCTGCGCAGCCGGTCGAGGCTGTGGTCGAGGGCGGGCTGGCCGCTCGCGCCGGTAAGGACGAACGGCAGCCAGGCGAACACGAACACGATGTCGGAGCCGAGGAAGTACGGGAACGCGTGCCAGCTGTTCGTCAGGAAGAGGACGAGGTTTAGCGCGAGCCCGCCCGCCGCCGCAACACGCGTGAGCAGGCCCGCGGTGGTCAGCAGCCCGATTGCGATCTCGGTCAGTGCGACACCGACCCCGGCCAGCTGTGGATGCGGGATCGCGAAGGTGCGAAGCAGGAACCCGCCGGGCGTGCCGTGCGCAAATCCGCTCAGCTGGGTGCCGATGAAGGTGGGCGCCCCGGGATGGAGGAAACCGGGGTCGCCCAGCTTCTGGATGCCGGCGTAGACGAATGTGATGCCGAGGAAGAGCCGGAGCGGCAGCAGCGCCGCCCCGGGCTCCAGCCGCTTCACGACGCGTGGACGAGGGGCCTGCGCGGGGCCATGGCGATGCGCGGCGCGCGGCGCGTCACGAAGAACGCTGCCCCGGCCACGGCCACGACTCCGCCCTCGACGAACAGGCTCGCGAGCCCGAGCGGCTCGGTCCAGTTGCCGATGTCGTCCTTCGCGTTCGGCAGCCCGGTGGTGCGGCTCAGCACGTATCCGAGCGCGGCGCTCGCGGCGAGTCCGGCGGCAGCCAGAAACACGGCGCGCGATCGGGTGAACAGCACGGCGCCGGCCACCGCAATGCTGCCGACGATCAGTACGATGTACATCCAGAACAGGTAGCGCGTCTCGCTGTACTTCCCGATCGAGTCGAGCAGGTGGATCACGCCGATGGAGGCGAGCCCGACAGCGACGGTGGCTCGGGTGGCCACGTCGCGGGCAAGGTGGTTCAGGGTGTGGGCGTCATGGTCATGTTGGTTCATGCTCCGAGCATCACCGGCGCGGGTCACGTGACGGGCCTCCGCGGGTAAAGGTTCGGCAAAGGTTCGCGGGGCTCGTACGATGCCGCTCGTGGCCCGCCTCCTGCTAGCCGAGGACGATGAGGGGATCCGCGAGCCGCTCGCCCGCGCGCTCGAGCGCGAGGGGCATGCCGTCGACGCCGTGGGCGACGGGGCGAGCGCGGCGCGGATGGGCATCGAGGGGGCTTACGGGCTACTCGTGCTCGATATCGGACTACCGAGCCTCGACGGGCTCGAGGTCTGCCGCAGGGTGCGGCAGGAGCACCCAACGCTGCCGATCCTGCTGCTCACGGCCCAGGACGGCGAGCTCGACGCGGTCGCCGGCCTCGACGCCGGCGCCGACGACTACGTGACAAAGCCGTTTCGCCTCGCCGAGTTGCTGGCGCGCGTACGCGCGCAACTGCGCCGCTCCGCGCCCGACGTGGTCCGCGCCGGCGACGTCTCGGTGGAGCCCGCCGCACGACGCGCCTGGGTAGGTGACGAAGAGCTCGACCTCACGCCCAAGGAATTCGAGCTGCTCGAGCTTCTCGTGCGAAACGCGGGTCTGGTGGTGCCGCGCGAGCGGATCATGGAGGAGGTCTGGGACGAGAACTGGTTTGGCTCGACAAAGACGCTCGACATGCACGTTTCCGGGCTCCGGCGCAAGCTCCGAGACGACGCCGCCGCACCGACTCGGATCACGACGGTACGCGGGGTCGGGCTCCGGTTCGAGACCTGAGCCGTGCGCCGGCGGCTCGTCACCTCCACCGCCGCGATCGCCCTCGCCTCGGTGATCGTGCTGGGCGTACCGCTCGGGCTGGTCGAGGCGGCCCGCGTCCGAACCGACGCGACCGCCCGGCTCGAACGCGAGGCCGACGCGGTGGCGAGTGCCATCGACGACCGGCTCGAGGCGCACCAGCCCCTCTCCCCCACGGCGCTCGACCGTTTCGTGCGCCCCGGGCACCGGGTCGTGATCACCACGCCCGCCGGGAAGCGCGTCACCGTCGGCGAGCCCCTGGACGGCGAGCTCACGCGCGTGCGCTCGGGCACCTCCCAGAACGCGACGGTCATCGCCGAGGCACCGGCGTCCGAGGCGTCCGACCGTGTCGCCCGCGCGTGGCTGCTGATCGCGGCCCTGGCCGTGGGCGGCGTGGGCGCGGCGGTGGCGCTGGCCTTCGTGCAGGCGCGTCGCCTGGCGCGCCCGCTCGAGTCCCTGGCGAGCAGCTCTGCGCGCCTCGGCGAGGGCGATTTCTCGACGCGCGCGGGGCGCTTCTCGATCCCCGAGGTCGACGCCCTGGCCCACATCCTCGATGCCAGCGCCGGGCGGATCGCCCGCCTCGTGGCCCGGGAGCGGGAGTTCTCGGCGAACGTCTCCCACCAGCTGCGCACGCCTTTGACCGCGTTGCGGCTGCGACTCGAGGAGCTGGCTCTTCACTCCGACGCCGACGCGGCCCTCGGCGAGGTGGATCGGCTGGAGACCACGATCGCGGGGCTGGCCGGTTACGCGCGTGAGGCCAGCGCGGGCGAGGCGACCGGGTTCGACCTCGCAGACCTCTCCCGCCGGCACGCCGACACCTGGAAGGTCCTGTTCCAACGGGCCGGGCGGTCGCTCGATGTCGATGCGCCTGTCGCGGTCGGCGTGACAGCGTCAGCCGCAGCGCTGGGCCAGGTGCTGGACGTGTTGCTCGACAACGCCCTCCACCACGGCAGCGGCCGAACCGTCGTGTCCGTGACCGACGACGGCCGCCGCGCGCGGATGGCCGTCGAGGATGAGGGCAGCGGCGTCGCGCCGGAAGCTGCCGCGCAGATCTTCGAGCGCGGCTCGTCCGACCACGGCGGAACCGGCATCGGCCTCCACCTGGCACAGGTACTCTCCACCTCTGAGGGCGGCCGCCTGGTGCTCGCGCGAAACGCACCGCCCTGCTTCGAGCTGACCCTGCCGCACCGACCGGCGCGCGTCGCCGAACCTTGAACGCCAATTATGGCGCCGTAACCCTCACCCTGATCCATAGGGTGCACCCACACCGCAATCTGCCCTTTTCCGGTAGAGAAAGCAGGGCGAGCATTATGGTGGATGAGAGCTCGACCCCGGCTTCGAGGCCCGCGGAGCGGCGCACGCATGCCAAGCGCTTGGCGGTTCGGCGGCTCGAAGCGGCACTGGTGGAGCAAGCGCGTCTGGGGGACGCTTACTCCCGGTCGATCTCAACTTCGGCCGAGCAATCTTGCTACGTCCGGCTCGCAGCCGCGACCGTCAACGTCTCGCGGTGCGACGGAGCAGTCAAGTTGGCCTCGACCGACCGTGACTGACTCACGTCAGCCGGGCGGTCCGGAGCGGGTGCTCGCGAGCCGGCGGGTCGCGATCTCGCTCGGCAACGCTCTGGTCTTCTCGGTCTCCGGCGGACCGCAGGCCGCTGCGCGCGCGCGCGAGGAACTTCGGGAACAGCTCGGCCCCAAACTCGATCCCGAGGTCGTCGAGTTCGCCCACCTGCTCCTGAGCGAGCTGGTCAACAACTGCGTCCTACACGGCGTCGCGGGCCGGCCGGAGGTGTGGATCGACGTCTCTGCTCCGCTCCACCCCAATTCCCTCTGGGTCGAGGTGTCCGACGGCGGGCCATCCTTCCAGCACACGCCGGTCGCGCCCTCACCCGAGGCGGACTCGGGCCGAGGGCTGCATCTCGTCGACCAACTGTCGAGTGCCTGGGCATCAGCATTCACGGGCCGGCGAGTGTCTGGTTCGAGCTGCCGCGAGTGCCCTAACCCGCGCATTCCGGCTACTTCCTGACGCGGACGCTCTTGCTCGTGCGTCTGATCTTCAGCGCTCCGTCCGCCGAGGCGGCGCTGACGCGACAGGCGATTCGCTTCCCGCGGTCGGCCTTGCGGACCTTGTAAGTGGACTTGCGCGCGCCCTTGATCGCATGGCCGCCGCGCAACCACTGGTAGCCGGTCACGGATCCGCCGATCAGTCGAGCGACAACCTTCAGGCGCGCGCCTTTGCGGATTGGAGCCTTGCGGCCGTCGCCCCTGCGAAGCACCGGGCCAAGCGTGAACCGGGGCGTGCCGGCGCCGGGCGCCAGTTGCGACTGCGGCTCGGGGTCCGGCAGGAGAGTCGCCGGCTCCGCATTGAACGCCCTCACGGTGTACGACAAAGGGAACGGGGATCCATCGACGACCGCGCCGGAGATGTTCACCCGTAGGTCGTGGTCCGCTTGTTTGAGGCTGTCGTCCACGTCGGTGATCCAGATCAGCGTGGCGCCGAGGTTGTCGACGTCATGCACGGGCAGCAATTTGCCGTCGACGGTGACTGTGATCTGGGGGTTCTCGAAGGAGGCGTGCTGGAAGCCGCCGCCCGGGCGGCTGCCGCCGATGACCACGGACCAGTACTTGAACACCCACGGCCAGGGCGTGAACCCTTCCGGCGGCCACGCGGTCTTCGCGCCCGGCGGGATCGTGTTCCCCGGGAAGCCCGACGCGTCGACGTGGAGGACGTTGGTATCGCCGGTCGATCCTGAGCCCATGGTCGTGGTTCTGGGAGCCAGGAGCCCCCGCCGATGCCCGACTGACGGCTCGTCGCCGTCGTCCACGTAGGCGACCAGCGCCTGGGCGCCCGAGTCGCCAATGGCGAGATCCGAATGCCGGGCGGCGTCCGCGCCGTCGGCGGAATAGCACGGCCAGTCGTGGTTGGGCGCGTGGCTGAGCGAACCCTTCGCCTGAATCATCAGAGCCGCGGCGAGCGCCTTCTGATTGAGCCCGTCGTCGAACGCGACCGGAGCTACGCCTGCGAAGTCGCGCAGGGTGTTGACGGTCCGCAGCGATGCCGCCAGCGAGTCGGACGACTCCGTGCCGACGATGCAGCCATCGACTGATCCGGTCCACCCGGACGGCACCTGCAGATCGTGCTGCACGGAGTTGTAAGCGGCCAGCGCGCCGGCCCGA
>JBBRDT010000058.1:0-22561 GCA_038203635.1 Solirubrobacterales bacterium | reverse complement strand
GCCACGTGCTGCAACCGCCGAACCTGCCGGGTTGGCACGACATTCCACTGCGCGATATCCTGGCCGAACGCACCGGACGGCCTGTATTCGTGGGGAACGACGCGAACGTCGCCGCGCTGGCGGAGGCCGGCTACGGCGCGGGCCGAGGGCTACATCGGAGGCGAGTGGGTCGACCCCGCCGGGTCCGAGACGATCGACGTCTTGAACGCCGCCACGGAGGAGGTCATGGGGCGCATCCCGCAGGGCACGCCGGAAGACGTCGACCGTGCGGTCAAGGCGGCGCGCGCCGCCTTCGAGTCGTGGTCGCAGACGCCGCTGGTTGAGCGCGCGAACCTGATCCGGGCGATCGCCGCGGGGGTGGCCGCCCGCAGCGAGGAGATCGCCGCGACGATCGCGCAGGAGGTGGGCATGCCGATCGGGCTGTCCACGGCGATCCAGGCCGGTTTGCCGACGATGACGTTCACCTCCGTCCCCGACCTCGTCGAGGAGATCGTGTGGCAGGAGGAGATCGGCAACTCGCTGGTCGTCCGCGAGCCGATCGGCGTGGTGGGCGCGATCACTCCCTGGAACTTCCCGCTGCACCAGATCGCGGCCAAGGTCGCTCCGGCGCTGGCGGTCGGCTGCACCGTGGTGCTGAAGCCCAGTGAGGTGGCGCCGCTGAACGCGTTCATCCTCGCCGAGATCATCGAGGAGGCGGGCCTGCCCGCCGGTGTGTTCAACCTCGTCACCGGGACGGGGCCCGTGGTGGGCGAGGCGATCGCCTCGCATCCAGGCGTCGACATGGTGTCCTTCACGGGCTCCACGCGTGCGGGGCGGCGCGTGAGTGAGCTGGCCGCGCAGAACGTGAAGCCGGTCGCGCTCGAGCTCGGCGGCAAGTCGGCCAACGTGATCCTCGACGACGCCGACCTCGAGACCGCGGTCACGGACGGCGTCTCGAAGTGCTTTTTCAACTCCGGTCAGACCTGCAGCGCGCTGACGCGCATGCTCGTCCCGCGTGAGCGGCTCGCCGAAGCCGAGCAGATCGCGGCCACCGTCGCGAGCGCGTTCACCGTCGGCGACCCGTTCGGAGAGGAGACGAAGCTCGGGCCGCTGGTCTCGGACGTCCAGCGCGAGCGCGTGCGCGGCTACATCCGCAAGGGCGTGGAGGAGGGCGCGAAGCTCGTCGCCGGCGGGGCGGAGGCGCCGGACGGCCTCGACCGCGGCTACTTCGTGCAGCCGACGGTGTTCTCCGGCGTGCGCAACGACATGACCATCGCGCAGGAGGAGATCTTCGGCCCGGTGCTGTCGATCATCCCCTACGACGACGAGGAGGACGCAATCAGGATCGCGAACGACTCGAGCTACGGGCTGGCCGGCGGCGTCTGGTCCGCCGACGAGGAGCGCGCCAAGAACGTCGCGCGCCGGATCAGGACCGGGCAGGTCGAGATCAACGGCGGGGTCTTCAACCCGCTCGCGCCGTTCGGCGGCTACAAGCAGTCCGGCCACGGCCGGGAGCTGGGGCGGTACGCCATGGAGGAATACCTCCTGGTGAAGTCCATGCAGCTCTGACGCTCGTGCAGTTCGAAGAGCTGGCCTCCGGCTACTCGCTGCTGGAGGCCCCGTGCTGGGACGAGGGCGGTGTGTTCTTCAGCGACGTCCTGCAGGGCGGGGTGCGGCGCTGGTCGGCTGACGGGGTCGAGGACGTCCTGCCCAAGCGGCGCGGTATTGGCGGGATGTGCCTGCATGCGGACGGCGGGCTGGTCGTCGGTGGGCGCGACGTGGTGCACGTGCACGACGGCGAGCAGCGCGTGCTGCTCGGGGAGATCGAGGGCGTGACGGGGTTCAACGACCTCGGGGTCGATCCCGGCGGCCGGGTGTACGCCGGCGCGCTGCGGTTCAAGCCGTTCGCGGGAGAGACACCCAAACCCGGTCAGGTATGGAGGATCGACGGTGCCGGCGCTGCTGCCGTGCTGGAAGGCATCGACTGGCCGAACGGCATCGGCTTCTCTCCCGATGGGGCGACGATGTACGCGTGCGACTACGCCCATGGCGTCGTGCGGAGCGGTGACGGCACCGTGTTCGCGCGGTCGCCGGCGGGCTCCGCCGACGGGTTGGCTGTGGACGAAACCGGTGGGGTATGGGTGGCGATGGGGGAGGGGCGCGCCATCGCGCGCTTCGAGCCCGACGGATCGTTGGACTGCACCTTTGACGTTCCCGCGGACTTCGTGTCGAGCCTGTGCTTCGGCGGCGCAGACATGCGCGACGTTTATGTGACCACGGTTGGTGCCTTGCTGCATGGCCGCTCCGACGTGCCGGGCCTGCCCATCCCTCAGGCCACCATCTAAAGGGTGCGCGGGTTTTCGGTCGTACTACGCCCATGATGTGTCGCACCGGGGGCGCGGAGGGCCTGAATAGACTCTGAGCGTGCCCCGCGAAGGACTGGACGCGCTCGAGGACCGCACCCGCTACGACCCCCAGGAGGTCGAGCCGCGCGTGCTGCAAAAGTGGCTGGACGCGGGCTACTACCACCCGAAGCCGGAGGGCACCGCCGCGGAGAACTACTCGATCGCGGTCCCTCCTCCCAACGTGACCGGCGTGCTCCACATGGGGCATGCCCTGAACGGCTCGATCCAGGACGTGCTGGTCCGCTTCAACCGGATGAGCGGGCGCCGCACGAAGTGGATCTTCGGCACCGACCACGCGGGCATCGGCACGCAGGCGCAGGTCGAGAAGGCGCTGATCGCGGAGGGAACGAGCCGCGAGGAGCTGGGTCGCGAGGAGTTCGAGCGCCGCATTTGGGAATGGCGCGAGCGCTACGGCAGCACGATCGTCGAGCAGTACAAGCGCATCGGTGCGTCGGCGGACTACGAGGACGAGCGCTTCACGCTCGACGAGGGCTACGTCAGAGCCGTCATGAAGGTCTTCGTCGATCTCTACGACAAGGGCTACGTCTACCGCGACCGCTACATGGTCAACTGGGACCCTGGCACGGGGTCGGCGATCTCGGATCTCGAAGTCGAGGACCGCGAGGTCACCGACACGCTCTATTACATCGACTATCCATTGGAGGACGGCAGCGGAGTCGTGACGGTCGCGACAGTGCGTCCGGAGACGATGCTGGCGGACACCGCGGTCGCCGTGCATCCCGACGACGAGCGCTACAAGGGCATCGTCGGAAAGCACGTGATCCTCCCGCTGATGCGCCGCCGGCTCCCCGTCATTGCCGATGACTACGTGAGGCCCGAGTTCGGCACCGGGGCGCTGAAGATCACCCCCGGGCACGATCCCAACGACTTCGAGATCGGTCGCCGGCACGGACTCGAGCAGATCACGGTGATCGGCGAGGACGGCCGCATGACGGAGGCGGCCGGCCGGTTCGCCGGGATGACGGTCGAGGAGGCCAGCCAGGCCGTGGTCGCCGCGCTCGACGAGGAAGGCCTGATCCGCAAGCGCGAGCCCTACACGCACACCGTGCCGTTCTCGCATCGCTCCGGGCAGCGGATCGAGCCGCTGATCTCGCTGCAGTGGTTCATGCGCATGGACGAGCTGGCCAAGCCGGCGATCGCCGCCGCGCGCGACGGCCGCGTGAAGTTCCATCCCGACCGCTGGTCACGCGTGTATCTCGACTGGCTCGAGAACATCAGGCCGTGGTGCATCTCGCGCCAGCTGTGGTGGGGGCACCGGCTGCCCGTGTGGTACTGCGACAACTGCGACGAGACGTTCGTCAGCGTCGATCCTCCCGAACGCTGCGGCACCTGCGACGGGGAGCTGCGGCGCGAGGAGGACGTGCTCGACACCTGGTTCTCCTCGGCGCTGTGGCCGTTCGCCACGCTCGGCTGGCCCGATGAGACGCCGGAGCTGCGCGCCTTCTACCCGACCGACGCGCTTGTCACGGCACGGGACATCATCTTCCTGTGGGTCGCGCGCATGGTGATGATGGGGCTGGAGTTCCGGGGCGAGGTGCCGTTCGCCGACGTGAACATCACGTCGATCATCCAGGCGCCGGACGGACGGCGTATGTCGAAGTCGCTCGGTACCGGCATCGACCCGCTGGACGAGATCGCGGCACACGGCGCCGACGCGGTGCGCTTCGGCCTGTTCGCGATGTCGTCGTCCCAGGACGTGCGTTACTCCGCCGAGAAGATCCAGCAGGGCCAGCAGCTCGCCAACAAGATGTGGAACGCGTCGCGGCTGGTGCTGCTGAATGCCGCGGACGTGGAGCCCGCGCCGCGCCCTCGCGCGGTCGAGGACCGTTGGATCCTGTCGCGCCTCCAGCGCGCGATCGCGCGCTGGCGGGACCAGGTCGGCGCCTACGACTTCGCGCACGCCGCGCTCGATCTGTACGCGTTCTTCTACGGCGACTTCTGCGACTGGTACCTGGAGATGGTCAAACCGCGCCTGTACGAGCACGAGGAAGAGGTCTCTGCGACGGCGCTGCACGTGCTCGGCCAGACACTCGCGCTCACTCATCCGATGCTGCCGTTCGTGACCGAGGAGATCCACTCGTTCATGCCCGGCGCCGACCGCGATCTCGCGGTGAGCCCTTTCCCCGAGGCCGACCAAGCGCTGCTGGACGAGCCGGCGGAGCGCGAGGTGGAGGCGGTGATCGAGGCGGTGCGGAGGTTGCGCAACTACCGCGACTCGGTGGGAGCCCATCCAGCAGCGCGCATCCCGGCACGGCTAGTGGGCGAAGCCCACGAAAATTTCTTGGAAGCGATCGGCCGCCTCGCACGCTTCGACATCACGGCTGACGGCAGCGACGGCGAGGTCGTCAGCTCGATCGGGCTCGAGGGCGCGACTGTGGAAGTCCTGCCCAGTGACACGGTCGACCCGGCCGAGGCCCGTTCACGCATCGCGGCCGAACGCGGCCGGCTCAAGGTCGAGGTCGACCGGGCGCGCGGCAAGCTCGCCAACAAGGGGTTCACTGACAAGGCCCCGCCGCAGCTCGTCCAGACCGAGCGCGAGAAGCTGGAGCGCTTCGAAGCCGAGCTGGCCGAGCTCGAGGAGTAGGTGCTCTAATGGAGGGGATGCCCGCGCCCGTGTCGCGCGCGATGCGCGACGCCGAGTGCTACCTCGATTCTTTGGAGATGTTCGGCATGCGCTTCGGGCTCGAGCGCATGCGGAGGTTGATGACGGCGCTCGACTCGCCGCATGAGCGCTTCCGCTCCATCCACGTGCTGGGGTCGAACGGCAAGTCGTCGACCGTGAGGATGATCGCGGCGCTGCTGGAGCGCCACGGCCTGCGCTGCGGCGCATACCTGTCGCCTCACCTGGCGTCATGGGCGGAGCGTGTCGAGGTCGACCAACATCCGGTCACCGACGCCCGCCTGGCAGCGGCGATCGCCCGCGTGTCCGAGGCCGCCGCGCTCGTGGATCGCACGCTCGGCGTCGGCGATCGGGTGACGCAGTTCGAGGCGCTCACCGCCGCGGCCTACTGGGAGCTGGCCCGCGCCGGAGTGGACGTGGCGGCCGTCGAAGCCGGCCTCGGCGGACGCTACGACGCGACCAGCGTGATCCGCTCCCCGGTGCAGGTGTTGACCAACGTGAGCCTCGAGCACACGCGCTGGCTCGGCCCGACAGAGAGGCACATCGCCGAGGAGAAGCTGGCCGTCGTATCCGAGGGAGGGACCGTAGTCGCGGGCCGGCTCGGAGCGGAGGCGCTCGCTGTCGCGGAGCGCGTGACGGCCGAGCGCGGCGCGCGGCTGCTGCTGCGAGGGCGCGACTTCGACGACCCCGGTGTGCCGCTGCACCCACGCGGTGCGTTCCAGCGCGAGAACTTCGCCGTTGCGGTGGCCGCGGCCGAGGCCTTCCGCGGGCCACTCGACCCGGCGCACGTGCGAGACGCCGCGCAGGCAGTGCGAACTCCCGGCCGCCTCGAGGTCGTGGGACACGAGCCGCTCACGATCCGCGACGGCGCGCACAACCCAGCGGGCGCGCGAGCACTCGCGGCGGCGCTCGGGGAGATCGTCGGGGACCGCCGGGTCGTGGGCGTGATGTCGGTGCTCGACGACAAGGATGCGTCCAACATGCTCGGAACCCTGCTGCCGCTTTTCGGCGAGGTCGTGTTCACGCGCTCGTCGCACCGCAGCGCACTCCCGGCCGCGACGCTCGCCAGCCTTGCGCGCCAGCTCGGCGGCCCGGTCACGCAGATCGAGCCGTCGCCGCGGACCGCGCTGGCGCGTGCACGCGAGCTTGCGGGCCCCGACGGGGCCGTCGTGGTCACGGGCTCCATATACCTGCTGTCCGATCTCGCCCGCGACGGCGGCGCACTGGGGGAGTCACGTTGACCCAGCACGCGCGCATGCTCGGGTTCGTCGCACTCGTGGTCGCGGTGGTGATCCTCGTCTTCTTCGCATTCGGATACGGCCTGGGCCGGCTCCTTCTGTAGGCCGTCCCTTCAGGGCTCCCGGGATTTCCGCCTACGGAAATCCCGGTATTTATCTACCTCCACCCGCTCGGGTACCCTTTGGCATGCAGGGAGTTTTTCGCTTGGTGGACCGCACGCAATGACGCTCGCCCTCTTCGGCATCGAGAACGACGGCCTCAACTTGGCCGTCAACCTGCTGGTCTTTTTCCTGGTCGTGATCTGGGTCGCGCTCGTCTATTGGACGTACTCGGATGCGAGCCGCCGGCTCGACGACCCGATGCTCGTGGGCTCCGCGACCGTCGCCTCGCTCTTTCCGTTCATCGGCACGATCGTCTACACGATCGTGCGCCCCCCGGAGTACCTCGAGGACCGGCGCGAGCGCGAGCTCGAGATCAAAGCCGCCGAGAAGCGGCTGGCCCTGCTCGAGAACCGTACGTGCCGCAATTGCGGCGCCGAGGCCGATCCCAGCTACCTCCGGTGCCCGAGCTGCACCCGCAAGCTGAAGGAGCCGTGCGCGAGCTGCGGCAAGCCGCTCGATCCGCGGTGGCGGGTGTGCCCCTATTGCGAGGCCGAGGTCGCCGCATCGTTGCGGCAGGCCGCCGAGCCGCGCCGCCAGCGCCGCCAGGGCGCGCGCACCGAGGCCGGCAAGCGCTCCGAGGCGCGCTCTGCCGATCGCACCGACGTCCGGACCGAACGCAACGAGCGCAACGAGCGCGATCGTCCCCATGAGAGCGACCTCCCGGAGCGCGACGGCGCCCGCGTCGAAGTGCGCGACCGCACGACGTCACGGCCGCCGCCCAACCGATAAGGTCCCGCGCCGCACATGAGCCGGACCCTGATCCTCGTAAAGCCCGACGCATTCGAGCGCAACCTCACCGGCGAGGTGATCGCGCGCTTCGAGCGCAAGGGCCTGCGCATTGCGGCGCTGAAGCTGATGCAGGTCGATCGCGAGGTGGCCGAGCAGCACTACCACGAGCATTCGAGCCGGCCGTTCTTTCCCGACCTGATCGAGTTCATCACGCGCGGTCCCCTGGTCGCGCTCGTGCTGGTCGGCGAGGACGCCGTGCCCGCCGCGCGCTCCTTGATCGGAGCGACCAATCCCGTGGAGGCCACGCCCGGCTCGATCCGCGGCGACTTCGCGCTCGAGGTGACGTACAACCTCGTGCACGGCTCGGACTCCGACAACACGGCGGAGCGCGAGATCGGCCTTTGGTTCCCGGAGCTCGCCGACCACTAGTCCTTGCGTCCCGCTCCCCCCAGCGGAGAGCGATACTCGAACAGCTCGGCATCGAGTTCGAAGCACGGCCCGCCGACGTCGAGGAGGACTCGGAGGGCGACCCGGCCGACGTCGTCGTGCGCAATGCGCGGTGTAAGGCACGAGCCGTGCCCGGCGACCCGGTGCTCGGGGTCGACACGGAGGTGTACCTCGACGGGCGCCTGTTCGGCAAGCCGGCCGATCAGGGTCAAGCCCGCCGCTACCTCGAGCGGCTGTCCGGCCGCACGCACGAGGTCTTCAGCGGGCTCGTGCTGATCCACGACGGCGACGAGCGCAGCGGGGCGGCCCGCACGGAGGTGACCTTTCGGGAGCTCGATGCCGGCCTGATCGAGTGGTACCTGACCGGCGACGAGTGGCGGGATCGCGCGGGCGGCTACGCCGTCCAGGGGCGCGGAGCGGCGCTGATTGCGGCGATAGATGGTGACTATTGGAACGTGGTCGGCCTGCCGGTGGCACTGCTGCTCGGCCTCGCGCCGTGGCTCCTCGATGTCTGATTTTCCTGCAAGCCAAGAGCCAAGCCAGGGGCGTAGAGCCGGTCTCCGGTACTATTCGCCGCTGCGGACGCGCCCCGCTGGCGGAGGCCTAGGTCTCCCTGCGACCAGGGGTTAACGGTCGTCGGGCGGGTCCTTCGGTCCGCCGGTTGGCGACACAGACGCAAGACCAGCGCAGCACCAGTTCTTCCTTCACGTGGGTTTCTTCAGCGCACTTACCGGTCTCGGTGGCCGTGACATGGCCGTTGATCTCGGTACCGCCAACACGCTCGTTTACGTGCGCGGGCGCGGCATCGTGCTCTCCGAGCCGTCGGTCGTCGCGATCGACGCGCGGTCCGGCGAGGTGCACGCCGTGGGCCTCGAGGCGAAGCGGATGCTGGGCCGCACGCCGGGGACGATCCAGGCGATCCGGCCGCTCAAGGATGGGGTGATCGCCGACTTCGACGTCACGGAGCAGATGCTCCGCCACTTCATCCAGAAGGTGCACCAGAACCGCTGGGCGCACCCGCGGGTCGTGGTGTGTGTGCCATCCGGCGTGACCGGTGTCGAGAAGCGTGCGGTCGAGGAGGCATGTCTGTCCGCTGGCGCCCGCCAGGCCTACCTGATCGAGGAGCCGATGGCGGCCGCGATCGGAGCCGGGCTCCCCGTCGGCGAGCCGACCGGGAACATAGTTGTCGACATCGGGGGAGGTACGAGCGAAGTCGCCGTGATCTCGCTCGGCGGCATCGTCGTGTCGGAGTCGATCCGCGTCGGCGGCGACGAGATGGACGACGGCATCGTCAACCACGTGAAGCGCGAGTACAAGCTGATGATCGGGCAGCAGACAGCGGAGGAGATCAAGCTCGAGATCGGCTCTGCGTTCAAGTTGCCCGAGGAGGTGCAGGCCGAGGTGCGCGGGCGCGATCTCGTCACCGGGCTTCCGAAGACCGTCGTGCTGACCTCCGAGGAGGTCCGCGGCGCGCTCGAGGAGCCGCTCTCACAGATCATCGGAGCGGTGAAGGAGACCCTCGACCGCACCCCGCCCGAGCTGGCCTCGGACATCATGGACCGGGGCATCATGCTGGCCGGTGGAGGTGCGCTGCTGCAGGGGCTCGACGAGCGTCTGCGAGACGAGACCCAGATGCCCTGCCATCTCGCCGAGTCACCGCTCACCTGCGTTGCCGTGGGTTCGGGCCGCTCGTTGGAGGAATTCGACGTGATCCACCGGGCGAACAAGAACTCCCGCAACCGGAGGCGTCACCAATGAGGTCCGGGGGGGTCAACATGATTGACGTGGGCAGCCCTCGGGGCATCGATGGACAAACAGACTTGAAGAGGACTTTTTCTTGTACAAGAAGTCGGTTCGCAGGCGACGAGCGGTCTTGGCGCTGCTCGTCAGCCTCTCCATAGCCCTACTGACGGTCTATTTCGGCGAGTCGGCCTCGGGCGGGCTGCACAACGTGCAGCGTGGCTTCCTCGAGGTGATGGCGCCGCTCCAGGAAGGCGCCAGCCGCACGCTGAAGCCGGTCAGCGACCTCGTGGGGTGGGCCGGCGACGTCTTTGACGCAAAGTCAGAGAACAAGGACCTGAAGAAGCAGAACGAGCAGCTGCGCGCCCAGCTGGCGGCGGCGCAGACGGCCGAGCGCGATGTGCGCCAGCTGCGCGGGCTGGTCGGCTTCAACGAGTCGGCGCGCTTTCCCGACGGTCACGACCCGGTGGCGGCCCGCGTGATCGGGCGATCGCCAACCGTCTGGTACTCGGCGATCACGATCGACAAGGGCTCCGACCAGGGTGTGCGTGACGACCAGCCCGTGGTCAGCGGCGCCGGCCTGGTGGGGCGCGTGTCCGACGTGGCGCCCGACGCAGCCCGCGTCACCCTGATCACCGATCACACGAGCGGGGTCTCCGCGCAGCTCGTGCCGGATGGTCCGAACGGCCTCGTGAAGGCCACCGTGGGGAACCCGAACGACCTGATCCTCGACTTCGTACAGAAGGGTCGTGCAGTGAGCAAGGGCGCCACCGTCGTGACGTCGGGCTGGCGCTCGTCCCGCCTGGAGTCGCTGTTCCCGCGCGGCATCCCGATCGGACGCGTCTCGCGCGTGGACTCCGACGAGCGCGAGCTCTACCAGCGCGTGCATCTGCGCCCGTTCGCGGACCTGCGCGAGCTCGACATGGTCGAGGTCCTGACCCGCGGCCCGCGCGCCGTGCAGAACGCGCAGGCGGGCCCGTGAGCTTGGAGCGGAGGACCACGGGTTGAACGTCACCTGGAGAACAGTCGTGCGCCTGACCGTCCTGATCGTGGCGGTGGTCGTGCTGCAGATCGCCGTGGTTGCGCAGATCGTGGTGTTCGACGCGAGCGCCGATCTGCTGCCGCTGGTGGCGCTCTCCATCGGGCTGCTGGCCGGTCCCGTGGCCGGGGCGACCGTGGGCTTCATGCTCGGTCTCGTCGCCGACATGGCCCTGCTCCAGACGTTGGGGGTCAGCTCGCTGCTGCTGATCGGGGTGGGCTACGGGGCCGGGCGCTTTCGCGAGATGCGGGATGCCACCCACAAGCTCGTGCCGCCGATCGGGGGGTTCCTCGCGACCCTCGGGTTCGACGCCGGCTTTGCGCTGGTGCAGTTCCTGCTCGGCGTCGACTCCTCGGTGAGTCCCCTCGTGATCAGGGAGGCGCTGGTCAGCGCAGTCATCAACGGCCTGCTCGTGATCCCGGTGTTCGCGGGTGTGCGCACGGTGCTGCGCTCCGACCTGATCGACGACCTGCGACCGCGTCGCCGGCCGGTCACCCGCACGAGGGTGCTCTCACAGTCCTAGATGTACGTGCCCCAGGGCGACAAGCGCATGGTGATCACGCCTCAGCTCGCGCTGCGCGTGGCGATCCTCGGCGGCATCGCGCTCGTCCTGTTCGCGGTGATCTTCTTCCGGCTGTGGTACCTGCAGGTGCTGTCGGGCGACAAGTACCTCGCGGAGGCCAACGACAACCGCGTGCGCGAGGTGAAGGTCGAAGCGCCGCGTGGACGGATCGTCGACCGCAGCGGGACGCTGCTCGTCGACAACCGCACGGCGCTGGTCGTGCAGGTCCTGCCCGAGAGATTCCCGGACGACGTGCAGAAGCGTGGCCGGCTCTACAGGCGCCTCGGCCACGCTCTCAACAGGTCGCCGCGCGCGATCCGGCGCAAGATCCGCCGCGAGGTGAAGGAGCTGCCGTTCAGCCCGGTGACCCTCAAGACGGACGTCAGCCTCAACACGATCCTGTTCCTGCAGGAAAACCAGGTGCACTTCCCGGGCGTCGAGGTCGAGCGGGTGTTCCTGCGCAAGTACCCGCACCGTGAGATCGGCGCTCACCTGTTCGGCACGATCGGAGAGGTGACGGAGAAGCAGCTCGATCAACCGCGGTACTCCGGCGTTGCGCTCGGTGACCGCGTCGGCCAGTCGGGCATCGAGTTGCAGTACGACCGCTACCTGCGGGGTCGCAACGGCGCCAGCCGGGTGCAGGTGGACGCCTCGGGCCGGCCGAAGGGCGAGCTGTCCGTGCGCGACCCCGAGCCGGGCAAGCGGCTGCGCCTGTCGATCGACTTCGACGTGCAGAAGACCGGCCAGGCGGCGTTGCAGAAATACGGCCTGCCCGGCGGCTTCGTGGCGATGGACCCGCGCAGCGGTGAGGTGCTGGGTCTCGGCAGCAATCCCGGCTATGACCCCAACGTCTTCGCAAAGGGCGTGCGCGAATCGGTCTACAAGCGCCTGCAGGACCCCGACAACGGGGCGCCGCTGGCAAACCGGGCGACGCAGGGCCTGTACCCCACCGGATCGACGTTCAAGCTGGTCACGGCAACCGCTGCGCTGGAGACGGGGCTCATCACTCCCTCCACCGTGTTGTTCGACGGTGGTTCGCTGACGGTCGGCGGGGTGACGTTCAAGAACGCAGGCGACGTGTCGCACGGCGCCGTCGCGCTGCCGCGCGCGCTGCAGGTGTCCTCCGACGTCTTCTTCTATCGCGTCGGCCTGATGGCCGAGCAGCGGGGCGGCGAGGTGATCCAGAAGTGGGCGCGGCGGCTCGGGCTCGGGCACCCGACGGGCATCGACCTTCCGGGTGAGGGGGAGGGGCTCGTACCGACGCCCGAGTGGCGCAACCGCCTCTTCCGGCGCAACCTCACCGACCGGCCGTGGAGCTCGGGCGACAACGTCAACCTGGCCGTCGGTCAGGGCGACCTGCAGGCCGACCCTCTGCAAATGGCCGTCGCATACTCCGCAATCGCGAATGGCGGCCGGATCGTCACTCCGCACATCGGACTGCGCGTCGAGGACAACGACGGGCGCATCCTGCAGCAGATCGAGCCCGGCGCAAAGCGCCGCATCGACATCTCCTCCTCCACGCGGTCGGCGATCATGCAGGGCCTGACGGCGGCGGCGAACGATCCGGGCGGGACTTCGGCGCCCGTGTTCGCGGGCTTCCCGATCACCGTGGCCGGCAAGACCGGGACCGCCGAGCGCGGGGCGCAGGGCGACCAGTCCTGGTATGTCGCTGTCGCGCCGGCCAACGACCCGCGCATCGTGGTCGCGACGACGATCGAGCGCGGTGGGTTCGGCGCGGAAGCGGCGGCGCCCGCAACACGCCGCATCCTCGCCGCGTATTTCGGGATCAAGGGCAAGAAGGCGACCGGCGAGGCCGGGAGCGCACCGGATTAAGTGGCCCATCCCGAAACATCTCGCCGCAAACGGCGGCCTCCGGAACCGGCATGCGGCGTCCTCGGTCACCCGCGTACTCACCGAGTACGCGGGCTCCAGGCGCCGCCAGGCGCCGTGCGAGTGCGAAGCGCGAGATCCTTGCCTGCCGGCCCCGGAGCCGAGCCGTTTACTGGCGAATGTCCCAGGATGGACCACTGGTGAGCAATCAGCCGGGGACACCCTTCGGGACTGGCGTGCAGCGCTTCAGCGAGCCGCGCAGGCGGCTGCTGCGGCTGGACCTGCTCGTCCTGCTCGCGACGTTCGGGCTGATCGCGTTCAGCCTCGTGACGCTCGACACAGCGACGGCGACCGACGTCCCCGGCTCTCCGCACTACTTCGTGATCCGCCAGGCCCTGTACGCCGTGATCGGGCTCACGCTGATGCTCGTGCTCGCCTCGATCGACTACTCCCGCTTCAGGGAGCTGCGCGTCGGTCTATACGGATCGATGATCGGCCTGATCCTGCTGGTGCTCGGCGTGGCAGGAGCGACCCGCGGTTCCCGGCGCTGGATCGAGCTCTCGTTCTTCCGGTTCCAGCCTTCCGAGCTCGGCAAGGTGTTGCTGATCCTTGCGCTGTCGGCGTTCATCATCGACCGGGTGAGGCGCCTCGGCGAGCGGGAGACGACTTCACGGATCATGCTGCTGGCGCTGGTGCCGACACTCTTAGTGATGGCCCAGCCAGATCTCGGTACGAGCATCGTGTATGTGACGATCGCGCTGGCCCTGCTTTTCGTGGCAGGGACCAAGTGGACTCATTTCGCGGCGCTGGGCGCCGTGGCGGCCACCGCGGCGGCTCTGGTGCTCGTGATCGCGCCCGCGGCGGGAGTACCGTTGTTGAAGGACTACCAGAAGGATCGCCTCACGGCGTTCCTGGAGAAGGACAATGCCGACCCCAGTAGCCAGGGATATCAGCTCAACCAGGCCGAGACCGCAATCGGGTCCGGCCGCAAGACCGGGCGGGGCACCGAGCGCGCGACCCAGACGCGCCTGGACTTCCTGCCCGAGAGCCGCACGGACTTCGTGTTCGCGGCCGTGGGCGAGCTGTACGGCTTCGTAGGGGCCGGCATCGTCTTGTCCCTGTATGCCCTCTTGATTTGGCGATCGCTTCGGATCCTCACGATCGCCAAGAACCTCTATGGGGCACTGCTCGCAGCCGGAATCGGCGCGATGCTGATGACGCAGGTGTTCGTGAACGTGGGCGGCAACGTCGGGATCATGCCCATCACCGGAATCCCACTTCCACTGATGAGCTATGGCGGCTCGTCCGTGATCGTGACGTTGATCGCCCTGGGGATCCTGCAAAGCGTGTACGTGCAGGCGAAGGAGGCCGCGGCATCCAAATCAGAGGTGCTCGCATGACTCCTATCGCGCGCTTGACACGCGGAATGGAAATTCAAAGGAGACTTGATGCGTAAGCAGGTATTGGTATCCGTCGACCGGGGCGAGACCCGGGTCGCGATACTCGAAAGCAAGAAGGCCGCCTCGCGCGGCACCCAGCCCAGCAAGCCGCTCAAAGGCGCGCCCAAGGTCGATGACGAGTGGCGCGTCGGCGAGCTCTACATAGAGCGCCGCGGCCGTCGCTCCATCGTCGGCAACGTCTACAAGGGCCGCGTCGACAACGTCCTCGGGGGCATGGAGGCCGCCTTCGTCGACATCGGACTCGAGAAGAACGGCTTTCTGCACGTCGACGAGATCGTCACGGCCGACGGCCAGACCCACCGCCGCGGCCGTGGCCGTGGCGGAGGCCCGCGGATCTCCGACCTGCTGAAGGCCGGGCAGGAGATCGTCGTGCAGGTCACCAAGGACCCGATCGGGACCAAGGGTGCGCGACTCTCGATGGAGGTCTCCATCCCGGGCCGGTACCTCGTGTACGTGCCGGATGGTGACGGCGTCGGGGTCTCGCGCCGGCTTCCGGACAAGGAGCGGGAGCGCTTGCGCAAGCTCGCCTCCGGGCTGAAGCTCAAGGATGCGGGATTGATCATCCGCACCGCCGCGGTGGGTGCGCGCAAGAGCGACATGGAGCGCGAGCTGCAGTACCTGTTCCGCCTGCACGAGGTGCTCGAGAGCCGCGTGCAGGAGTCTCGCGGGCCCACGATGGTGTTCCAGGAGGCGGACCTCCCGATCCGGGTCGTGCGCGACGTCTACTCACGCGAGTTCGAGCGTGCCGTGATCGACGACGAGAAGCAGCATCACCGCATGACCAGCTTCTTCACCCGCACCGCTCCGGAGCTCGTGGACCGCGTCGAGCTGTACAAGGACGAGGACCCGCTGTTCGAGCAATCGGGCGTGGACGAGGTGTTCAACCAGACGCTCTCGCGGCGGGTGGACCTACCTCACGGCGGCTACCTGATGATCGACCACGCCGAGGCCCTCACGGTGATCGACGTGAACACGGGCAGCTACACCGGTCGCGGCAAGGGCTCGCTGGAGGACACGATCACGAAGACGAACCTCCAGGCCGCAGAAGAGGTCGTGCGCCAGCTGCGCCTGCGCGACATCGGCGGCATCATCGTCATCGACTTCATCGACATGGCCTACACGCGCAACCGCGACCGCGTGCTCGAGGTGCTGCGCAAGGCCCTCGAGGGCGATCGCACCCGCACGCACGTGGTCGAGATCTCGCCCCTGGGGCTCGTCGAGATGACGCGTCAGAACGTGTCCGAGGGTGTGCGCGAGATCATGAACAAGACCTGCCCCACCTGCGACGGCGAAGGTGTCGTGCGCTCGGAGGAGACCATCGCGATCGATGTGGAGCGGGGGCTGCGCAAGCTCGCCAAGACATCCCGCTCCGACGCGTTCCTGGTGCAGGTGAATCCGCGGGTCGCGGCGATCCTGATCGGCGGGGGCGGCAAGCCGCTACGCGAGCTGGAGCAGGAGACCGGCAAGGTCTTCCACTTCCAGGGCTCGGAGGGCATCCCCCTCGACACCTACCGGATCACCGCGGAGGGCACACGCGAAGAGATCGAGGAGCGCGCTCTGCCGTTCAAGCAGGGTGAGGAGGTCCTGATCCGGATCGAAGAGCCTCACATGTACAACATCGACGACGCAATCGCGAAGATCGACGGCTACGTGATCTCGGTTGCCGGCGGTGGGCCGTTCGTCGGCGAGAGCAAGTTGATCAAGATCGACGAGGTGAAGCGCACGGCGGCCTACGCGAGCATCGTCACCGGCAACGGCGTGCCCGAGTCGCCTCCGCGGGAGCGGCCGCGGGCTCCGGCCCGGAAGGCAGCGGCAGTTGCCGAGGCGCCCAAGCGTGCGCAGACGGGCGCCGACGACGCCCCTGAGGACGACGGCGGCAAGCTACAATCGAACGGCTCTGCGAGCAGACGCCGCCGAGGCCGCAGGGGCGGACGGCGGCGTTCGGGCGCAAAGGGCGGCGCCGGCTCCGGCAGCTCCAGCAGCGAATGACCTACGCGATCATCGAAATGGGCGGAAAGCAATACCGGGTCGCGGAGGGGGACTCCATCCTCGTCGACCGGGTGGGCGCAGACGAGGGCGCGAAGGTGAGCCCGCGCGCCCTGCTGTTCGCCGACGGCAAGAACGCGGTGATGGACGGCGCGGACCTCGGCAAGGTCAAGGTCGAGGCGGTCGTGACCGAGCACCTCAAGGGACCCAAGATCAGGGTCGCGACGTACAAGGCGAAGAAGCGCCAGAAGCGTCAAATGGGTCACAGGTCGCACCTGTCACGCGTCGAGATCAAGAAGATCAGCGGCCCTGCAGGCGGGCGCTCCACAGCGAAGAAGGAGCCCGCGGCAGAGACCGAGAAGAAGGAAGAGTCAGATGGCACATAAAAAGGGACTTGGATCGAGTCGCAACGGGCGCGACTCCGAGGCCAAGCGCCTCGGGGTGAAGGTGTTCGGCGGGCAGCGCGTGACCGGCGGCGAGATCATCGTGCGCCAGCGGGGAACACGCTTTAAGCCGGGCCCCGGCGTCGGCATCGGCCGGGACGACACCATCTTCGCCGTACGGCCCGGCACCGTGGAGTTCACGACCGGTCGCCACGGCCGCCGTATATCGGTCGTTCCTTCGGAACAATAGGCAGCGATTCATCCCGCTAGGCTCGGTTCATGCTGTATGACCGGGCGACCATCCATATCCAGTCCGGAGGCGGCGGCAACGGCTGTGTCAGCTTCCGGCGCGAGGCCCACGTGCCGCGGGGCGGTCCCGACGGCGGCGACGGGGGCCGGGGCGCTGATGTGGTCATGGTCGCGGACCCCAGCCTGCGCGACCTCGCCACCTACCGCCACAAGCGCCACTTCCGCGCGCAGCGCGGTGGCCACGGAGAGGGAAAGCAGCGCCACGGAGCCAGTGGCGACGAGCTGACCCTCCGCGTCCCGGTCGGGACTGTGGTCGAGGACCTCGCTGGCGACGTGCGCCATGACCTGTCGGCTCCGGGCCGGCGGGCGGTGCTGGCCCGCGGCGGCGCGGGCGGGTCGGGCAACAAGCGCTTTGCGACCTCGACTCGCCAGGCGCCCCGCTTCGCGGAGCGCGGGCTGCCCGGCGAGCAGGCGACGATCGAGCTGCGTCTGAAGCTGCTCGCCGACGTGGGACTCGTGGGCCTCCCCAATGCGGGCAAGTCGTCGCTCCTGGGCCGCCTCACGCGCGCGCAGCCCAAGGTCGGCGACTATCCGTTCACGACGCTCGAGCCGATTGTCGGCACGATCGAGGACGACGAGGGGCGCCAGCTCGTGATCGCCGATATCCCGGGGCTGATCGAGGGCGCCGCCGAGGGTGCGGGACTTGGCCACGAGTTTCTCGCGCACGTGGAGCGCACCAGCCTCCTCGTGCACGTGGTGGACGTCGCGCCGCTGGACGGCGTGGCGCCCTGGGACGCTTTCCTGACCGTGCGGTCCGAGCTCGAGCGCTACGGCGCGGCACTCGAGGAGCGCCCCTTCGTCGTCGCCCTGAACAAGGTGGACCTGATCCCGTCCGACGACGTCGACCAGCTGGTATCGGAGTGGCGGGAGAGGCTGTCCGGCGACGCACGAGCCTGCCGCGATCCGGACCCGGTCGTCCTGCCCGTCTCGGCGGCGACCGGTGCGGGACTCGGCGACCTGAGTCGCGCGGCCCTGCGCTGGGTGCCGCCTGCGGTCCCGTCCGAACGCGACGACCCGCGCGAGCTTGCCGAGCACACGGTTTACCGGCCGGGGGACGACGGTTGGAGCATCGAGCGGACCTCGGACAGCTCCTTCCGGGTCAGCGGCGCGGCCGTCGAGCGCCTGGTCGGCAAGCACGATCTCGAAAACGCGGAGGCGCTCGCCTACATCGAGGAGCGACTGAAGCAGATGGGAGTGATCAAGCGCCTCGAGTCCGCGGGCTTCGAGCCTGGGTACGAGATCGAGATCGGGGACGTGGCGTTCGCGCTTTATCCCGGAGTCGGGCAGCAGTAGACATGTCCCTGACCGTCGTGAAGCTCGGCTCCACGCTCGTCGCCGACGAGGATGGCGACGTGCGCGCTCCCGTGCTGCGCGAGGTGTGCCGCCAGGTCGGCGCGATGCACGACGACGGTGGGTCGGCAGCGCTCGTCACCTCGGGGGCGATCGCTCTTGGGATGCGCAAGATGGGCAGGCCGGTGCGACCGACCGTGATCGACGAGCTGCAGGCGGCCTCCGCGGTTGGCCAGGGCCCGCTGTACGACGTCTATTCCGAGTTGCTGGCCGAGCACGGCGTTGCGGCGGCCCAGGTGCTCCTCACGTTCCTCGACATCTCGGCACGGGAGCAGTACGTGAACGCGCGCCGCACGCTGGCCAAGCTGCTCGACTGGAAGGTGGTCCCGGTCATCAACGAGAACGACACGACCGCGACGGATGAGATCACCTTCGGCGATAACGACATCCTCGCCGCCCAGGTCGCGATCCTGATGTCGGCTGACCTGTTAGTCGTGCTGTCCGATGTAGGCGGGCTCTTCACGGGCGATCCGGCCAAGGATTCCGGCGCATCGCTTGTGGGCGAGGTCAACGAACTCACCGAGCTGCGCGACTACGAGATCGGCATGTCGAGCTCGCATGTCGGGTCCGGGGGGATGCGCAGCAAGGTCCTGTGCGCGGAGATGGCCACCGCTGCGGGCATCCCGGTCGTGATCTGCAACGGCACCCAGCCCGGCACGCTGCTGCGCGCCGTGCACGGGGAGCCGGTGGGCACGCGGTTTCATCCGCAGGCGAAGCGGCAATCGAGCTTCAAGCTCTGGCTGCGATACGCGAAGTCCTCGAGCGGCGTCGTGCGGGTCGACTCCGGCGCGGAGCGCGCGCTGCGCGAGCAGGGGACCAGCCTGCTCCCGGTCGGGGTGGTCGCGGTCGAGGGCCGCTTCGAGGCCGGCGATGCGGTCGACGTGTTCTCGGCCGGAGACGGCGACCGGAAGATCGGAAAGGGAATCTCGAACCTGTCCGCCGAGGACCTGCGGCGCGTGAAGGGGATGAAGTCAGCCGAGGTGCGCGAGCTGCTGCCGCGCGCCAGCGAGGAGGCCGTGCACCGCGACTACTTCGTGCTCGCCTGATCCACGCCGGCCGCGCGCCGAGCCTCGTCGTGGTCGAAGAACTCCTCGACCTTCGTCACCTGGCCGTCGCGCAGCGAGAAGATGAAACTCACTCGCTGGTCGAACGGGACGCTGCTCCCGCTGCCGTGTCCCTGCATGCGGAGCACGGTCAGAACCCGGTCGCTGACGGTGTGAGCCTCCTCGATGTCCAGACGCAGGTCGGCAAAGGCGTCGATCCAGCGCTGGAGATATCCACGCACCTGTTCACGCCCGTGATGCACCGTCGTCTCCGGGTCCTCGCGCGCTACGCGCCACTCGACCACAGGATCCAGTGTCCGCAGGTAGCCATCGATGTCGCGGCTGTTGAACAGGTCCCCGAGCCGGCTGAGGGTCTGGAGGTTCGCGGACTCCATGCCGGCTGAAGTATGCCGTGCGGCCGGTGAGGCGCCGCCCGGTACCCTTTCCTGCATGGCGATCCAGACCAGAACCGTGGCCGAGACGTGCGCGCAGGCGAAGGAAGCGGCGCTCAAGCTCGCGGCGCTCGACTCCAAGGTCAAGGATGCTGCGCTGCGGGCCGTTGCCCAGGCCCTCGAGGCGCGCGTCGACGAGATCCTCGAGGCCAATGCCGGCGATCTCGAGGCGGGCCGCGCGGCGGGACTGACCGACGCCCTGATCGATCGTCTGACGCTCGATGCCGAGCGGGTGCAGGCCATGGCGGACGGCGTGCGCACGATCGTCGAGCTGGACGACCCGGTGGGCGAGGAGCTCGAGGCGCGCACTCTCCACAACGGTCTCGAGCTGCGCAAGATCCGCGTGCCGCTCGGGGTTGTCGCGATCGTCTACGAGGCACGCCCCAATGTGACCGTCGACGCGGCCGCGCTCGCAATCAAGTCGGGCAATGCAGTCGTGCTACGTGGGTCATCGATGGCCGAGCGGTCGAACGCGATGCTCGCCGCGATCGTCGCCGAGGCCGCGGAGGGCGCCGGCCTCCCCGAGGGATCGGTGGCGCTGATCGGCGGTGGGGACCGTGCGGAGCTCGCCGAGCTGGCGACACAGGACCGCTACGTGGACCTGATCATCCCGCGCGGCGGCGAGGGACTGAAGAACGCTTTGAAGAACGGCGCGACCGTGCCGGTGATCTACGCCGCGGCGGGCAACTGCCACGTGTATGTCGACGCTGCCGCCGACGTCGGGATGGCACAGCTGATCGCCTACAACGCGAAGGTCCAGCGGCCGGGCGTGTGCAACTCGGCCGAGACGCTGCTGGTGCATTCCGACGTCGCTGCTGAGGTGCTGCCCGGGTTGATTGACAAGCTGCGCGAGGCCGGTGTCGAGCTGCGTGTGGATGCGCGGACGCGTGCGCTCGCCGGCTCCGGCGGCGACGGACTCGTCGCTGCCACCGCCGAGGACTGGGACACCGAGTACCTCGGCATGACGATGGCGATCAAGGTGGTGGACAGCCTCGACGAGGCAATCGACCACATCAACCACCACGGGACCGGGCACTCCGAGGCGATCGTGACCGGCGACGACGCCTCCGCGCGGGCCTTCACGACCGCCGTGGACGCGGCGTGCGTGTACGTGAACGCCTCGACCCGATTCACCGACGGGGGAGAGTTCGGCATGGGCGCCGAGATGGGCAACTCGACGCAGAAGCTGCACGCGCGGGGACCGATCGCGCTGCGCGAGCTGACCACGTCGAAGTACGTCGTCCATGGCACAGGCCAGGTACGCGAGTAGCACGCTGCGGGGCGCTCGAAGCTGAGACTTGGAATCCTTGGGGGCGTCTTCAACCCGCCGCACATCGGGCACATGGTGTGCGCGCAGGAAGCGTGCTGGCAGCTGGACCTGGACGGCGTCGTGCTGATGCCGCTGGGCCAGCCGTCGCACCGCACGATCGACAGCGACCCGGGAGCGCAGGAGCGTTACCGGCTGTGCGAAGCGGCCGCAGCGGGGGTCGAATGGCTGAGCGTGTCGCGCGTCGAGGTCGACCGTGAGGGCCCGACCTTCACGGTGGACACCCTCGAGCAGCTGCATGCCGACGACCCCGACGCCGAGTACGTGTTCGTGCTGGGCGCCGACCAGGCGTTGCGCCTGGAGAGCTGGCGCGAGCCCGAACGCGTGCTGCAGTTGGCGCGGCTTGCGATCGCCGAACGCGCGGACGTTTCCGCGGAGGAAGTGCTCGACGCGGTGGGCCGGCTTGGCGGTGAAGGACGCGTGACGACGTTCTCGATGCCGCGTGTGGACGTGTCGTCCACCGAGGTGCGCGAGCGCGTCGGGGCGGGGCGGCCGTACCGGTTCCTCGTTCCCGAGCGCGTGGCCGCGCGGATCGAGCGCGAGGGTCTCTACCGGTGAGCGCAGAGGTGAAGAGCGCGCAGTCCTCGGAGGCGCTCGCACGGCGCATCGCCTCGGTGGCGCTCGACAAGAAGGCGCGCGACGTGGTCGTGCTCGACATGCGCGACGTCGTGTCGTACACGGACTTCCTCGTGATCGCGACGGGGAACACCGAGCGCCAGACGCACGCGATCGAGGACGCGGTGCACCTCGACTTGAAGCACGCCGAGGAGGGCGGGCGCACACCGCAGCGGGTCGAGGGTCGCTCGGAAGGTCGCTGGATCCTGATGGACTACCTCGACGCCGTCGTGCACATCTTCACGCCCGCCGCGCGCGACTACTACCGCCTCGAAACGCTGTGGGGCGAGGTCCCCGAGCTGGAGGTCGAAGAGGCCGAGTCGGCGTAGCTTTTCCCTCCGCCGGATCACGCTTCTGTCCGGTTCTTAGACGAACATATGTTCGTGTTCACCCCCAACGAGAAAGGCGCAATTGCCGAGGAGGTGATCTCCGCGGAGGCGACAAAACTCGGCATCGTCGTATCGCGCCCGAACCTCGACGCGAGATACGACCTCATCTTCGACACGGGCAGTTCCCTGCTGCGCGTCCAGTGCAAGTGGGGCGCACTCGACGCGGATGCGGGGGTTATCAAAGTCAATCTGACGTCGACATGGTGCACGCCCACTGGATACGCCAGGAACACCTACACGGTGGGCGAGGTCGATCTTTTCGCCGTGTACTGCGGAGAGCAGAACCGCTGCTATCTCCTCGAAGCAGATGGGCTTGTGGGCCGGCGTGCGATCTTGGCCCGACCCCCTGAGATCGGTCCGACCCGTCTGAGAGTTCTTCCCGCCCACGACAATGGGCAAGGAGGAACCAGACACGGTGAAGGCAAAGCGCCACACCCCGAACCAGATCATCAGGAAGCTCCGCGAGGCCGAGCTG
>JBBRDT010000057.1:0-22815 GCA_038203635.1 Solirubrobacterales bacterium | reverse complement strand
AGGCGCGCGTCTGAATCTAACGGGCGACACCAGCCCACCCGCGAGGCCCTGACAGGTGCTATGCACGTCCACGGTCATATAACGGTGGCCGGCCCCTTAGCTAGAGATGCGGCGGTTAGGATTCGGACGATCGCTGGCCGTCGAGGCAGGCGGCCGGGAGCTCTCCGCATGGGTGGCCGAGTCGTTTTCCCAGCGGCTTCTGGGACTGGCGGGCCTGTCCGCGATGCCGGCAGACCGCGCGCTTCTGATTCCGGGATGCGCCTCCGTCCACACATGGGGCATGCGCTTTGCGATCGACATTGCATTCCTCGCATGGCCGCCCGATCCGGGCAGCGTTGTGATCCAGGTCTGGCAAGCGGTCGAGCCCCGGCGCTGGGCCGGGGTTCGGGGCCGCCCTGCATGCCGCACGGCCGTGCTCGAGGCTCCGGCTGGCACCCTCCGGGGCCTCGGGACGGCGGCTGTTACCTTCAAGGCATGCCCGCACGGGACGTGATCGACGTCTGGCAGGTGAGCGCTCGGGATTCACGCGCGGGCTCCGCACGACTGCGGGCGATCCTGGCTTCGTACCTGGGCAGCGACCCCGCCGCGCTCAACTTCGAGTCCGGTGCCCACGGTAAGCCCGCGCTGGTGGGACACGAGCTCGAATTCAATTTCTCCCGGTCCGGGAGCACCGCGATCGTCGCGGTGTCGCGCGACCGGCCCGTCGGTGTGGACCTCGAACGAATCAAGCCGGGTCGCGCCGTGGATCGCATCGCACGGCGGCGATTCGCCCCTGCCGAGGCCGCGGCGCTCGCGCGGCGCGGCGGCGGCGATCGCGTCGCTGCCTTTCACCGTTGCTGGACCGGCAAGGAGGCATACGCGAAGGGCCTCGGCGCCGGCCTGCACCTGGGGTTTGCGACCTTCTCCGTGGCCGGTCTGATCGACGGCCTGCCGCGCTGCCGGGTGGGCGCGTGGGAGGTGCGCCGGCTTCCGGCCCCCGCGGGCCACGCGGCCGCGCTGGCCGCGCCCGGATCCGGGTGGCAAACCCGCCTGCGCGTCCTTGAGGATCACGGTGGTTGAGCGGGTCGAGCAGGAGGAGTTCCTCACCGAGCGCAATGTGGCCATCCTGCGCGAGGCCTACGAGGCGATCGGCAAGGACGGCATCGACAGCGTCCACGCGTGGGATGTGATCTCCGACGACATCGTGATCCGCGACCGTCCCGAGGCACCAGACGCGGGGACCTATACGGGGCGCGCGGGGGTGCGGCAGGCGCTGGCGACCAGCGACGAGAGCTTCGAGGACTTCAGCATGGAGCCGGTGGACCTGATCGGCGTCGGTGACCGTCATGTGGTGGTGGTCCTGCGGATGCACGGCCGGGGCCGCGGCAGCGGCGTGCCGGTCGAGGAGGAGATCGCCCACCTCTGGACCGTCGACGACGGCAAGGCCGTCGCGATGCAGGTGTACTCGGACGCGCAGGACGCGTTGCGGGACGCGCGCGCGGCCGCGGAGTAGGCTTCCCGCCCATGACGCGCATCGTCGTGTTCGGCGCCACCGGATACACGGGCCGGCTGGTCTCCCGGGAACTGGTCGCCGCCGGCGAGCGCCCAGTGCTGGCAGGTCGCAGTGCCGAGCGCCTGGAGTCGCTGGCAGCGGAGCTGGGAGGACTCGAGACGGCGGTCGCGGACGTCGCGCGGCCCGCGTCCTGCGGCGCGCTGGTCGAGCGCGGCGACGTGCTGGTCGCAACGGTCGGGCCCTTCCTGCGCTTCGGCCGCCCGGCGGTCGAAGCGGCGGTCGCCGCCGGCGCGACCTACATCGACTCCACCGGCGAGCCGCCGTTCATCCGCGAGGTCTTCGAGCGTTACGGCGAAGCGGCCGAGCGGTCGGACTGCGCCCTGATGACCGCCATGGGCTACGACTTCGTCCCGGGCAACCTCGCGGGCGCGCTGGCGCTCGAGCGCGCAGGCGACGCGGCCGTCCGTGTGGACACGGGCTACTTCTTCACCGGTGATGCGCAGACCAGCATGAGCGGGGGAACCCGCGCGTCGCTGGCGGGCGCGATCGTCGCGCCGGGCTATGCGTGGCGGGACGGCCGCATCGTCACCGAGCGCGGGGCAAAGCGCATCCGCAGCTTCGACGTCGCGGGCAAGCAGCAGGTGGCGATCAGCATCGGCGCCTCCGACCATTTCGGGCTGCCGCGCTTCGCGCCCGGGCTGCGCGAGGTGAACGCGTACCTCGGCTGGTTCGGGCCCCTCGCGCGGCCCATGCAGGTGGGCTCAGCGATCGGCGCCGCCGTCATGACGTTGCCGGGCGCGCGGGCGCTGACGGAGACGCTCACCGAGCGGCTCGTGAAGGGCTCCACCGGCGGGCCCGACGAGCAGCAGCGTGCCAAGAGCGGGTCGCACGTCGTCGCGATCGCCTACGACGAGGGTGGACACGCGCTCTCCGAGGTGCACCTCGGCGGGGTGAACGGCTACACGTTCACCGGCGCGATCATGGCCTGGGCCGCGTCGCGCGCAGCCGCCGGTGAGGTCACCCGCAGCGGTGCGCTCGCCCCGGTCGAGGCCTTCGGGCTGCGCGACCTGGAGGCGGGGGCCGCGAAGGCGGGGCTCCGCGAGGCGGGCACCGCAGTGCCGGCCGCGGCGTAGCACCTACGCGCACGCGCGCCTCACGGGACGAAGATGCCCTGCACCGCGAAGGGCGTGTTGGGCGTGGTGGACGCTAGGTCGTCCGGGCCGCCGTCGAACACCTTGACCTTGCCGAGCTGCCACACGGTGCGCATCCCCTCCTTGACCACACCTGGAGTGACCGCGTCCGCCGAGGTCTTGACCGAGCAGGTGGATCCGATCGCCGTGTCACTTGTGACCGAGCAGGGCACCGTCCAGGCGAACATCGCGTCCTGCGCGGTGCCGCCCGGAGAGCCGGAGGGCGCCGGATTGTCCCTGTCGGTGATCCGGAGCCCGGCGCTGGCCTGCAGCTGCCCGGTGTAGTCGGCGAGCCCGCTCTGACGTCGCACGTCCGTGATGCGGATTCGCAGCAGGACGTCCGCCTCGTCCGCCGGGGTATCGGGATCGCCGATGATGGTTGCGAAGCGAACGAGCCCAGTGGATCCTACGGGCGCGCCATTTGCGTCGGGTGTGCCCATCGTCAGCTGCGTGGAGCGCAGCGCGGGAGGGTTGCACGAGCCGAACGCGAGCGGCGGGCCGTGCGTGCGGTCGGGTGCGGTGCACCGCTGGAAGGCGGGTACGAGCGACACGCGCGCCTCCATCGCACTCTTCGGGCGCGGATAGCCGGGGACGATCTTCCGGACCTCGCCCGCGTTGATGGCGACCCAGTAGAGCGCCTCGTCGGGCCCGGAAACAATGTCGACCGGCCCCGCAGCATCCGTGACAAAGTCGACGGGCGCCGCGATGTCGTTCCGGGCTGCGTTCGGGACTGCGATGTAGAGGTTGCTGGCCGTGTAGTCGCCGAACACGTATTGACCGCCCACATTGCCGAAGTTGCGCGAGAGGAAGGCGCCACCCGTGACGGCCTGGCCCAGCGCTCCCGCACCTGAGTGTGGATACTCGAAGACCGGGTCCATGTCACCCACCAGCTGGCAACCTGCGGGCAGCGTGCCCTCGCAGCGTGGCCAAGCGTAGTTCCCGCCGGGTGCGACGATGTCGATCTCCTCGATTGCCGCCTGTCCGACGTCGCCCACCCACAGGCGTCCGGTCTGGTCGTCGAAGCTCATCCGGAAGGGGTTGCGGAAGCCGCGGGCGTAGACCTCGGGCCGCGCGGGCGGCTGGCCGATGTACGGGTTCCCCGCCGCCGGGCCCCCGTTCAGCTCGAGCCGCAGGATCTTCCCCTCGAGCGCGCCCAGGTCCTGCGAGTAGGGGTTCGTGGACTGTCCGGGCGCGCCGCCGTCGCCGATGCCGGAGTCCCCGACCGAGACCCACAGCTTCCCGTCGGGCCCGATCCGCAACGTGCCCCCGTCGTGGTTGCCGTTGGTCGTGCGGATACCGGTGAGGAGCTCCGTGAGGCTGCCGGCCACCACCGTGTCGCCGGACATCGTGACCCGCACGACCTGATTGAAACGCCCGGTCTCGCTGCCGCAACCGGCCGTGCCGGACTTCGTCCGGTAGAGGTAGACGAAGCCGTTGGCGGCGAAGCCCGGGTCGACGGCGATGCCCAGCAGTCCCATCTCGGAGCCGGTGCAGACAGGGATGGTGGTGACGGTGGTCGCGGAGCCGTCCTGCACGAGCTTCATTGCGCCGTCCTTCTCCGTCACGAGCAGCCTGCGATCCGGGAGGAACGCGATCGCGGTCGGCGACGTCAGCCCTGCGGCGACCACCTGCTCGCTGTAGTTGGTGGAGACCGGTGCCGCGCCCGCGCTCGGTACGGCGAGCGCCAGCGTCACGGTCGCGAGTCCGACGACGTGTCGGATATATCGGCTCAACGGCTCCCCCTAACCGGAACGCTCTCGAACACCCCTGCTCCCGCCGGGTGGACGAGGGTCGGAGGCGGGTGTCCAGAGCCCTGCTACCCGCTCGCGCCCGGCATACACGTTGAAGTCCCCGTCGCGCAGGAAGCCCACGAGCGTCATCCCGGACTCCCGCGCAAGCCGCACGGCAAGGCTCGACGGCGCCGATACCGCCGCCAGCACGGGGATGCCCGCCACGAGGGCCTTCTGAGTGATCTCGAAAGAAGCGCGCCCCGAGACCAGCAGCACGTGCTCGTCCGGCGGGAGCAGTCCTCTCATCGCTGTCAGCCCGATGACCTTGTCGACGGCGTTGTGGCGGCCGATGTCCTCGCGCAGCGCGACGAGGGTCCCATCGGCCGAGAAGAGGCCGGCCGCGTGCAGCCCGCCCGTGCGCTCGAACGTGCGCTGGCGCGACCTCAGCTCGCCCGGCAGGGCGGCCAGCACGGCGGCGTCGACCTGCGGGCCGGGGCCCAGCGGCGCAGCGGCGACGCGCACCGCCTCGATGCTCTCCTTCCCGCAGATCCCGCAGGACGAGGTGGCGTAGAAGCGCCGCTGCCAGCCCGGCAGGCGCCGCGCATCTGCCCGCATGCGTACGTCCGCGATCCTCCCTTCGCGCTCCGCGTCTCCACGGCACTCGACCACGCGCGCCACGTCGGGCAGCTCGATGATCGCCTCGCCGAGCAGGAAGCCCAGCGCCAGCTCCGCGTCCTCGCCGGGCGTGGGCGTGCGCATCGTGATCGCCACGCGCTCGCCGTCGATGCGGATCTCGAGCGGCTCCTCCGCCGCGACGGCATCGGACGAGCCCTCAGCGACGCCCTCCCGTACGCGGACCACCGGGACACGCTCCAACGGCCGCAAACCGCCGGCCATCCCGGTCTACTCGCCACCTGGGTCCTTGGGCGCCTCGCTGCCGAGGTCGTTGCGCGGGTGGCGTGCACCGACACCACCGCGCACGCTGCGCAGGTCGTCGGGCGGTGCTCCGCACAGGATCCATGCCCCGTCCTCGGTGCGCACGATCTTGCCCTCCTCGCGCAGCTTCCCCATCGCCGTCGTGACCGTGGGCCGCCGGGACCCGACCAGCTTGGCGATCATGCCGTGCGAGAGCGGTAGCGCGATCCGTACGCCGTCCGGCGTCACCTTCCCCCAGCGGTCCGCGAGATGCCAGAAGAGGATGATCAGGCGCTTTTCGATGCCGACGACATGGCACACCGCGAGGTGGAAGGACAGCCAGCGTGCCCTGATCAGAGCACGGTCCACGATCATGGCCGAGACCTGCGGCCAGCGCGCGATCTGGAGTGCGAAGCGCGGGTCGAGCACGGCCAGCCGTACGTCCTCGAGCGCCTCCCAGCGCGCCTCCGCCTGGATCGAGGCCTGCTCGCCGGAAGATGCGGTCCACGGACGCATCACGTCCCCGGACCCCAGCAGCTCCGCGCATGCGACCTCGCCCACCAGCACCTCGCGCAGGAGCAGCCCGTCCATGATGAGCAGGCCGAGGTGGGAGTTGAGCCGCTTCGGGTCGGCCTTGAAGTCCCAGCTCCCCTGCGGCACGCGCAGCATGGGGGCGGTGATCTGCTCGGCCGCGCCAAGCGCCTCGGGATCGAGGCCGCTCGCGAGCTCGGGGTCCTCGACGAAGACGCGAACGCGCTCGCGGCTCGACGGGACTTTGGACGCGGTGGACAAAGTCATAACCTGCTTCAGCCTATACCCGGACGTTCCCGGGCCCGGACCCTTCGCGCATATGCTGATCCCCATGAGCTGGGAGCCCGAGCTGAGCGAGCTGCACCGGCGCGAGGAGCTGGCGCGGCGCATGGGAGGCGATGAGCGCGTCGACCGCCAGCACTCCAGCGGCCGCCTGACCGTGCGCGAGCGGATCGCGCGGCTGTTCGACCCGGAGACGTTCCACGAGGTGGGTGCGCTGGCCGGGTGGGGCACCTACGAGGACGGCGAGCTGGCCGAGTTCCTTCCCGCCAACGTGGTGGTGGGTCAAGGGCGGATCGACGGCCGGCGCGCCGTCGTGCAGGGCGACGACTTCACCGTCCGGGGCGGCGCGGCAGACGCCGCGATCTGGCAGAAGATGGTGTACGCGGAGCGGATGGCGAGCGAGCTGCGCGTGCCGCTGGTGCGGCTGGTCGACGGCACGGGCGGGGGCGGCAGCGTCAAGTCGCTCGAGACGATGGGCCACACCTACGTCCCTTTCATCCCGGGCTGGGAGGTTGCTTCGACCAACCTCTCCGAGGTGCCGGTGGTCGCTGCCGCCCTGGGCCCGGTGGCGGGGCTCGGCGCTGCCCGCGTGGTGGCCTCGCATTTCTCGGTGATCGTGCGCGACACGGCGCAGCTGTTCGTGGCGGGGCCGCCGGTGGTGGCCGCCGCGATGGGCGAGACCCCCGACAAGGAGGAGCTCGGCGGGGCCAGGGCGCAGACGCGCGCGGGCGCCGTCGACAACCAGGCCGCGGACGAGGACGATGCGCTTGCGCAGCTGCGGCGGTTCCTCTCCTATCTGCCCGCGAACGTGTGGGAGGCGCCGCCGGTGGCGGACTCGCGGGACTTGCCGGAGCGGCGCGCGGAGGAGCTGCTGTCGATCGTCCCTCGCGAGCGCCGGCAGCCCTACAAGGCGCGGCGCATCCTGGAGGCGGTGCTCGACCAGGGCTCGCTGTTCGAGGTCGGCTCCTCCTTCGGGCGGAGCCTGATCACGGCGCTCGGGCGCCTCGACGGCCGGCCAGTCGGAGTGCTGTGCTCGGATCCCAACCACTACGGGGGCGGCCTGACAGCGGATGCCTCGGAGAAGCTCACTCGCTTCGCCGACATCTGCGACCAGTTCCGGCTGCCCGTCGTGAACTTCGTCGACCAGCCGGGGTTCGTGATCGGCACCGAGGCCGAGCGGCGCGGCACGATCCGGCGCGGCACGCGCGCCCTCGTGGCCGTCTACCAGGCGACGGTGCCTTGGGTGTCCGTGCTGGTCCGCAAGGTCTTCGGCGTCGCGGGCGCGGCGCACGGCCAGGCCCACGGGCTCAACCTGCGCTACGCGTGGCCGTCGGGCGACTGGGGATCGCTTCCCATCGAGGGCGGCATCGAGGC
This sequence comes from Solirubrobacterales bacterium, assembly GCA_038203635.1. Classification (GTDB taxonomy): domain Bacteria; phylum Actinomycetota; class Thermoleophilia; order Solirubrobacterales; family JBBDJG01; genus DASRIA01. The sequence goes on along the minus strand of JBBRDT010000057.1, from coordinate 15,301 downwards.
CGCCTACCGCCGGGAGCTGGAGGCGGCGCAGGACCCGGTGGCGCTGCGCGCCGAGATCGAGCAGCGCCTGAACGCGGTGCGCTCACCGTTCCGGACGGCGGAGCGGTTTGGCGTGGAGGAGATCATCGATCCGCGCGACACGCGTCCGCTGCTATGCGACTGGGCGGAGCGGGCCCACGAGATCGTTCGCTACGAGCTCCAGTCCGGGCCGAAGCGCCGCGGCCTGAGACCCTAGAGATATCCTCGCGCCATGGCCGCCGAAGCTCCACCTCCGATGACGACGAACCCGTTCGCGGTGCTGTGGGGTGACATCCGCACCGACCGCTCGGCGAAGGTCCCCTGGCCGCCCGGTGAGACGAGCTTCAGCCTCGCGCGCACGCGCCGCTTCGACCACGATCCGCTGGGTCTGCTGCTCGAGGCCTACGAGCGGTACGGGCCGGTCTTCACGCTGAGGATCTTCCACCACAACGCCGTGTTCATGCTGGGACCCGCGGCGAATCACTACATACTGGTGTCGCACGCCAGGAACTTCCTGTGGCGCCAGGGTCACCTGCGCGATCTGATCCCGTTGCTCGGCGACGGCCTGCTGACGATCGACGGCGCCTTCCACCGCACGCATCGCAAGCTGATGCTGCCCGCGTTCCACCGCGAGCAGATCGAGGCGGCCACCGCGGTGATCGGCGACGAGGTCGACCGGGCGCTGGTGGAGCTGCGGCCCGGCGAGGTTGTGGACGTGTACGACTGGACGCGGCGAGTCGCGCTGCGCGTCGCGCTGCGGGCGCTGTTCGGCATCGACCCGGACACCGCCCGTGCGGGCGGGCTGAACGCGGCCGCCGAGTTCGAGTCGGCGCTGTCCTTCTATTCCCGGGACTACCTGTGGCAGATCCCGCGCGGGCCGTACACGCCCTTCTGGCGCCTGATGCGCTCGCGCCGGCGCCTCGACGCACTCGTGTACGGCGAGATCGACCTGCGGCGCGCCACCGGCGAGCGTGGCATGGACGTGCTCTCGCTGCTGCTCGACGCCGCCGACGACGAGGGCAACTCGCTGGAGCGCAGGCATGTGCGCGACGAGGTGATGACGCTGCTGTTCGCGGGACACGACACGACCACCTCGACCGTCTCGTTCATGTTCTACGAGCTCGCGCGTAACGCCGCCGTGCTCGACGATCCCGCCGTGACCGTCGAGATGATCCTCGACGAGACACTGCGCAAGTACCCGCCCGCCTACATCGGGCCGCGGCGCGCGATCGAGTCGTTCGAGTTCGAGGGGGTGACCGTCCCGGGCGGTGCACATGTCGAGTACTGCTCGTGGGCCAGCCACCATCTCCCGGACGTGTGGCCCGAACCGGACCGGTTCCGGCCCACGCGCTTCAGCGAGGAGAACAAGGCCAAGCTGCCGCTCGGGGCCTACGTGCCGTTCGGGGGCGGCTCGCGCACGTGCATCGGGATGCGCTTCGGCCAGGCCGAGGTCGCGATCATCGCCCGCGCGATCCTCGCGCGCCACCGCCTCGAGCTGCTGCCCGGCCACGAGCTTCGCATCCGCCACGCGCCCACGATCTCCCCGCACAACGGGCTGCCGATGCGCGTGGTGGCCGCCGAGCCCGCAGCGGTTCTGAGGCACGACGCGATTGCGGCGTAGACTGACGCGGAGCCCTTCGGCCCCGACGGAATGTTGACGCGCACGTGCTGACCGCTGGACGCATATTGCTGATAGTCGCCCTGGCGATCGCCGTCTATGGCACGCTCGCGTCGCTCTACGGAGCGCACATCCGCAACAACGTGGGCCTCGGCGGCCGCACCGGGCGCGCATGGATCGCGTCCGGGCGCCGTGCCGTTTACGCGCTGTTCGGCGTGCTCGCCGTCTGCTTCGTGATCTTGGTGTCGGCGTTCCTGCGCTCGGACTTCTCGTTCGCTCTGGTTGCCTCGCACTCGTCCACCACGACCCCCGCCTTCTACCAGGCGACCGCGATCTGGTCGTCCCAGGAGGGATCCCTCCTCTTTTGGGTCTTCCTGCTGAGCGGATGGTCGAGCGCGGTCCTGTTCCTCTCGCGCGGGCGTGCGCGCGAGATCGCTCCCTATGCGACGGCCGTGCTGCTCGGCATCGCGGCCTTCTTCTGCGGGCTGCTCGTCTTCCTCGAGACACCGTTCGGGCGGCTGTCGCCCACACCGATCGAGGGCGCGGGCCTGAACCCGCTGCTGCGCCACCCGGCCATGATGTTCCACCCGCCGATGCTGTACTCGGGATACACGCTGTTCACGATCCCGTTCGCGTTTGCCGTGGGAGCGCTGATCACCCGCCGCCTCAGCGCCGACTGGCTGCGCACCGTTCGGCCCTTCGCACTGGCGGCCTGGATGTGCCTGGGGATCGGGATCGTGCTGGGTGCGCGGTGGTCGTACTCGGAGCTCGGGTGGGGCGGGTACTGGGGATGGGACGCGGTCGAGAACGCGTCCCTGATGCCATGGCTGATCGGGACCGCCTTCCTGCACTCGGCGATGGTCCAGGAAAAACGCGGGATGCTGAGGATGTGGAACGTCTCGCTCGTCCTGGCGACCGGGATCCTCGCGCTGCTCGGCACGTTCCTGGTGCGGTCGGGCGTGCTCAACTCGATCCACGCGTTCGGCGCGTCGACGCTCGGGGTCCCGTTCCTCGTCCTGATCTCCGTGCTCGTCGTGGGCTCCGTCGCGCTCGTCATCTCACGTGCGCCCTACATGCAGTCCGAGCACCGGCTCGACTCGCTGCTGTCGCGCGAGGCGATCTTCCTGCTGAACAACCTCGCGCTCGTGGGCCTGTGCTTCGTGATCCTGTGGGGCACATTCTTCCCGCTGATCTCGGAAGCGTTCACCGGAGAGCAGTCGTCGGTCGGCCCGCCCTGGTTCAGCAAGTACACGATGCCGCTGGCGCTGCTGCTGGTGCTGCTCTCGGGGCTCGGGCCGGCGCTCGCGTGGCGGCGCACCACGGCGGCCAACCTGCGCAGAGAGCTGATGGCGCCGGTCGCGATCGGCGCCGCGACGCTGGTCGTGCTGCTCGCCGCCGGGGTCGAGCGCCGGGCGGCCGCGCTCGCGATGTTCTGCCTCGGCGCCTTCGTGATTGCCGTCGTGGTGCAGGAGTTCGCGCGCGGGGTGCGCGCGCGCCGCGCGATGAGCAGCGAGGGCGTGCCGCGCGCCGCCGTCTCGCTCGTGCGCCGCAACCGGCGCCGCTACGGCGGCTACATCGTGCACGTGGGGGTGACCGTCCTGCTCGTCGGGGTGGCGGCCTCCTCCACGTTCCAGAAGGCCGACGACGTGCGGCTTGCCCCGGGTGAGCGGGCGAAGGTCGGTGGCTACGACATCCAGTACGTGCGTCCCACGAGCCGGATCGATCTCGCCTCCAACGGCTCGCTGGAGAAGATCGACCTCGGGGCCGACCTGCGCGTGCGGCGCGACGGCAAGGCCTTCAAGCTGCACACGGAGCGCGCCTACTTCCCCTCCAACTCGGCCGGGCTCGGTGCGGTGTCACGGTACTTCGAGGGGGAGGCCACCAGCGAGGTCGGGTTGCGGGCCGGCCTGGGCCACGATCTGTGGACGGTCGTCGCCCCTGACACGGGTCTGCTGGACGACACGATCGAACGTGGCGACCGCGTATTCGCTGCGGCCACGAAGCTCCCCGCCGCGCAACGCGCGGCGTTGCTCGGCGAGACGCTGCGCCGCCTCGTCGCGCGCTACCCGGCGGATGCTCCGCCTGCCCGGTTCCGGGTCCTGGTGTCGCCCCTCGTGACGTGGATCTGGGCCGGGGCGCTGATCGTGCTCGGCGGCGGGCTGATCGCGATCTGGCCGGCGCCGTTCGGCGCGACCCGCCGCATGCGCGCGCCCGAGGCGGCGCGACTCGCGCGCGAGCTCGGCAAGGCCTGACCTCTGGACGTGCTGCTCGTGCTCGTCGTGGTCGTGGCGGCGGTGATCTTGATCGCCGCGCCGCTGCGTCTGGGCCGCGGCCCCGCGGGGGAGGCCTCGGCGAGCGCCCAGCGCGCCGACCTCGAGGCCGCCAAGGAGGCCAAGTACCGCGAGATCCGTGACGCCGAGCTCGACTACCGGACAGGCAAGCTCGCGCGCGAAGACTGGCAGCAGCTCGACGGAGCGCTGCGCGCCGACGCGCTCCAGCTCTTGGAAAGGATCGACGAGCTCGAGAGCGCCGAGGCCACCCGAGACACGGGCTGAACTCTTCACCACCTCGGGCTTGACACTCCGCCAATTGGATGAAAGGCTCCGCCTCTTCTCCCGCCATGGAATGTTCTGAGACTTGTCGGAGGTGGACCGCACGCCGGCAGTTCGTCGGCTTCGTGGCGTCGCTCGGCCTCGCGCTGGTGCTCTCGGGCCCGGCCGAGGCGCGGGTGTTCCCATGGGGCACCACCTCGAGCCCGATCTCGCTCTCGGCGGACGGGAAGTACCTCTGGAGCGTGAACCCGGGCGGTGACTCCGTCTCGGTGATCTCGACGAAGACCAACAAGGTCCTCACGAAGGTGGGTGTCGGGGACGAGCCCGAGAGCGTCGCGCTCGACCCGAACAACCGTTACGCATACGTCGCCAACGCCGCATCGGGGTCCGTCACCGTGATCCGCATCACACGGGCGAGCACGCGCAAGTTCCGCGCAAGGGCGGATCGGCGCGCCGGGAGGAAGGGGCAGATCGTGACCGGCTCGGAGCCGTGGAACGTCGTCGTCTCTCCGAACGGCCGGCGCGTGTACGTCGCCAACAGCGGTCAGGACACGATCACCGTCATCGACGGGACCAGGCCGCGCCGCAAGCGCGGGGTGATCGGGCACATCAACCTGAAGAGCAGCGTCTGCAACGACCCGGACCGGTCGCGGCACTTCCAGCCGCGCGGCCTCGCGGTCTCGAAGAACAACAAGCGCCTGCTGGTCACGAGCTTCTTCTCCTGGACGCGGCCGGGCGGCCAGCAGGGCACCGACCAGGGCCGCGAGGGTGTGGTCTGCCGCATCAACGTCAGCAGCCGCTCGAAGCGGATCCGCAAGTACCGCGCCCGCTCCAAGGTGACCATCGGCCCGCAGGTGACCGGCTTCACGGTCGACGCGACCGGCGACGGCGTACCCGACCCCACAGCCGCGTTCCCGAACCAGATGCAGAGCATCGTCATCCGCGGGAACCAGGCCTACCTCCCCAACGTCGCCGCGTCTCCTTCGGGGCCGCTGCGGTTCAACGTGGACACGCAGGCGTTCGTGAACGTGCTCGACGGTGCGAGCAGCGGCAGCACGCGTGACGCGAGCGCGGCCAAGTTCGCGAACCTGCACCTCGGCGCGCGCCAGCCGGAGGCGGGCAAGAAGAAGCTGTTCTTCGCGAACGTCTGGGGCATCGCCTTTACGAAGCGCAGCGGCGCGGGCTCGGCCTACGTGATCTCGTCCGGCAGCGATCTGGTCGTGAAGGCCAACGTCGACGGCGCCGGCAAGCTCACGAACACGGTCGACGCCGACACCACGCGCTACATCGACCTGAACGACCCCGCGAACCCCGCGACGGCGGGCGCCAACGCCGGCAAGTTCCCGCAGGGCATCGTCATCAATCGCAGGGGCACGCGGGCGTACGTCACGAACTTCGTCTCGCGCAACATCTCGGTGATCGACCTCACGCAGGATCGCGTGCTGACGACGATCCGCACCGCGCCGCTGCCCGCGCCCGGCTCGCCGGAGGAGGTGGTGACCGTGGGCGCCGAGATCTTCTTCTCCTCGCGCGGGAACTTCAACCGGCCGGCCGGTACCACCGTCTCGACGAACGAGCGGCTCTCGAGTGAAGGGTGGCAGAGCTGCTCGAGCTGCCACTTCGAGGGGCTTACGGACAGCATCGTCTGGACGTTCAACGCGGGCCCGCGCAAGTCGGTGCCGCTGAACGCGACGTTCAACCCCAACAACCCCGCCGACCAGCGCGTGCTCAACTACTCCGCGATCTTCGACGAGGTCGAGGACTTCGACGCCAACATCCGCAACGTCTCGGGCCCCGGCGCGCTCGCGGCGGCACTCGCGTGCAGCGCCCCGCCGCCGGCGACGAGCACGTTCGATCCGAACCACGGCCTGATCTTCGGTGACAACGGCGACATCAACCTCGCGCCCTGCGTCGTCAACTCGTTCGCGAAGCCGAGCGCGGGCCGGCCGCAGCACACGGTGACCCTCGCGGGCAGCACCACCCAGGTCCCGGCGCTCACGGCGCTGCGCGAGTGGGTCAAGCTCGCCGTGCGCACCCCGAAGGGGCCGTTCAAGAACCGTGGCCTCAGCAACCGCCTGACCGCGAAGCAGATCAGCCAGGGCCGCACGCTGTTCGCCCAGGCCGGGTGCTCGGGATGCCACGTCGGCGGCAAGTGGACGATCAGCACCAAGGACTTCGCCTCGCCGCCGGCGGCGCTCGAGCTCTTCACCGAGACCACTCCGCCCGCGACCTTCGGCGCCCCCGTCGGCGCTCAGTACCTGAACCGGTTCCTGCGCGACATCGGCTCGTTCAACCTCGGCGTCAAGGGCGGGCCCAACCCGATCGGCGCCAACGTCGGTGCGGTCGAGAAGGGCACGTCCGCGCTCAACGCCGCCGGCGTCGCAGGGGCTGCGCCGGACGCGCTCGGCACGGACTACAACGGCGACGGCCGGGGCATCGGCTTCAACGTACCGTCGCTGCTCGGGATCGACGCCTCGCCGCCCTACTACCACAACGGGGCCTGCGAGAGCCTCGCGTGCGTGGTGGGCAACCCGAAGCACCGCACCGCGAACGGCAGGCAGCCGGACAAGCTGCCGAACGAGCGGGACCGCGCGCTGGTAGTGAAGTTCCTCCAGTCGATCGACGCCCGCACGAAGCCCTAGCGGGTTTCCACACCCTTCCGTCACACGCGCGGCACGCCCGCGTGCTGACGCGCGCGCCGCGTCGCGCAATCCGCCCCCCATGAACCCACTGGCAGCTCTCGAGCCCGACATAGGGGCTCGAGGGCGGCCAGTCGATGGGGTAGTGGCGGAGCTGGCGCAGAGTCAGCACGGAGTCGTTGCACACCGGCAGCTCGTCGCGCTTGGTCTGGGGCGCCGTGCAATTCAGCACCGCGTCGACGCCAGCCGCCTGCACAGGCTCCACGTCGGTGTGTACGGCGTCGGGCACAGGCTGCTGTCCGGTCACGGTCGCTGGATGGCGGCGGTGCTCATGTGTGGGCCGAGCGCGATGCTCAGTCACCGCTGCGCGGGGTCGCTTTGGAGACTCATGCAGCGCAACTCCCGGCGACTCGATGTGACGGTGCCGGGGACCAGTCGCCGCGGCGCGGCAGGCGTCGTGGTGCACCGAACGCGGCGTCCACATCCCGAGGACCGGACCGAGCGCGAGGGCATACCGGTCACAAGCGTGGCGCGCACGCTCCTTGATCTGGCCGGGGTGGTGCGCCGGTGGGAGCTGGAGACAGCGGTCGAGGCGGCGGAGCGACTGGGCATCTTCGACCTCAACGAGGTCGACCGCCTGCTCGATCGCAGCCGGGGCCGCCGCGGTGGGAGGGCGCTGACGAACGTGCTGCTCGACTACCGCGAGCCGTCTTTCACCCGGTCAGAGCTCGAGCGCCGGTTCGTCGGCCTCTGTCGGGCTGCCGGCCTGCCTGCTCCGGTCACCAACCTTTGGATCGCGGGCGGGGAGGCCGACGTGGCCTGGCCGGACCGCCGGCTGGTCGTCGAGCTGGACGGGCATGCCTTCCACGGCACGCGCGCGGCCTTCGAGCGCGACCGCGAGCGCGACGCCGCGGTGCAGCTCGCCGGCTACAGCGTGCTGCGGGTCACGCACCGGCGCCTGGAGCGGGAGCCGGAAGAGCTTGTTGCGGCAGTGCAGGCGCTCTTGTGCGCCCCTTCCGCCTCGCCCGCCGCAGAATCGCCTTGAGCGCGAGATGGCCGCTCAGTACCGCTCTCGCGGAGTTTGGCCAATCATGAGCGGGCTCCGATCGGGGCCGGATTGGTGACGAGCGGCTGCGGGCTGCGCGCGGCGGGCTGCGACGGCGTCGTCTGTCCAGCGCTGCGCGTCCGGCCGATGCGACCGACGCCCCAAGAGAGCGCCGCCAGCAACGACAGGTAGAGCGCCACGACCAGCACCGCGGCGCTACCCCACAGCCATGTCGGGGTGTCGAAGTCGCGCTCACGCTGCAGCACCTCCGTGTCACGTTGCAGGGGCCGGGTGAACTGCGCCGTCGCGGGGACCTCCCGCGCCGGTATCGCGGGGTCGGCTGCCATGTACACCGGCGCGCCGAGCACCGCGTTCCCGGCATGCACACGCACGAGCGACTTCCACGAGCCGTGCAGCGGGATCGGTGCGGTGGTGTGAAACACGCCCGGCGCGATCCGCTTCAGGCGGTCGACGTGCAGGCCGCCGCCCTGCCACGCGGTCACAGTCACCCACGCCGGGTCGTCGACCAGCGACCGGGGCTCGACACGAACGGTTGCCTGCGCCTCGCGGGCGTTGCCGCCCCGCACCGAGTCGAGCGCGACGTTCACGCGCGCGCCGGGCGGCTCCTTGGTCACCAGGCCGGCCGCGACGATCACGCCCACCAGGGCGGTTGCGAGCACGATCGCGGTGCGTGCCACCGCCGGTCGCGGCAGCTCGCCGCGCAGCCCGAGCGCCAGCAGCGCGCCGGCGATGCCGCCGGCGACTCCCGCGGCGACCGCGAAGACGATCGCCTCGGGGAGCAGATCGCCGGTCCACGGCAGCCGCATCGCGAATTGCGACCAGCCCCACTCCGAGGCGAGGCCGACGGTCCCGATCGCCACGCCGCTGGCCGCACCGAGCGCCAGCGGCCGGCGGGCGAGCACGAGCGCCAGGAGCTCCACGCAGAGCGCCTCGCCGAGATACAGCGGGAGGCTGGGCGTGGTCTGGCCGAACACCGGGCCGACCAGCAGGCTGACCGCGCCACGCAGGCCGAGGAAGAAGAGGACGGCGCCGATTGCTCCGCCCCGGCCGATCCACAGCCGGGCCGCGACGAGCCCGCCGCCCGCGGCGAGGGCGATCAGCATCGGCTGGAAGACGAGCCGGTACTGCGGCACGCCGAAGTCGAACTCGGCCTGGAAGGTCGACAGGCCGACGAGCAAGCCGCCCATCAGGCCGAGGCGACGCGCTGCCGTGACGTGCGCGGGGCGCAGCTGGAAGTGGGCAGCGGGCCGTGAGGCCGGCCGCGCGGAGCGCGGGCGGGCGCGGAGGCCCTCGGCCAGCAACACGGACTGCGCCACGAGCGACAGCCCGGCCCCGCCGATCAGCATCAGGTGGGTCGGCCCCCAGAGCGTCACGTCCTGGCCGAACAGCCGGTGCCATACGTCGTCGAGGGGAAATGCGATCAGCGAGAAGGCGCCGCACGCGGCCATCAGCACACCCCCGGCGGGCGCGTACCAGCCGTGTGCGATCCGCACGGCGCCCGCACCCGGCCGCTCCTTCGGAAGCACGATCGCGAGCACGCCCGCGGTGAACACGCCGAACAGGCCGGCGAGGATCAGATAGTGCGCCGGGTTGGCGAGCGGGCCGGCGTCCCGCCCGTTGTCGATGTGCAGCGAGATGTCCCAGTACATGCCGAGCAGGGCGACGTTCAGCGCCACGGCCGCGAGCGCGGCGGGCAGGGCAGCCCACCCGGGCAGCCCGGACGCCCGCTCGGCCACCGCGGCGATCCGTCCGAGGATCTGCACGCGGCCGGAGCGGTGTCCCATCGCCAGGGCAAGCAGGGCGGTGGATCCGATGGCGGCGCCGGCAGTGGCGATCGCGACCTGGGTGGTCGCGGCGCCCCCCGCAGGCTCGGCGGCCGCGAACGGAAGGATGGAAAGGATCGGGGCGGCGGCTTCAGAAAGCACTGGAATCCTCCGATGACGCGATGTGCACGACCATGACGCGGAAAACTGTTACATGGATCAGTGTCACATGTCAAGGTGTAACTTAAACCCCCTGTGACCGACGTCACACAGCCCGAGCTGCTCACGATCGACGAGCTGGCCGCCCAGGTCGGCATGACGGTGCGCAACGTGCGGGCCCATCAGTCGCGCGGTCTGCTGCCGCCGCCGGAGATCCGCGGGCGCACCGGCTATTACGGGCCCGAGCACGCCGTGCGGCTCGAGCTCGTCAAGGACCTGCAGGCCGAGGGCTTCAACCTCGAGGCGATCAAGCGCATCGTGGAGCGCACGCCGGGCTCGTCCACGGCGGCGGTGCTGGACTTCACGCGCGCACTCGCGCAGCCTTTCACCGACGAGCCTCCCGAAATCGTCGACGCAACGCACTTCACCGAGCGCTGGGGCAAGCAGGCGTCGGGCACCGCGCTTGAGAGAGCGCAGCGCCTCGGCTTCGTGCGGCCGCTCGGGGACGGTCGCTTCGAGCTGCTCAGCCCGCGTCTCGAGACCGCCTCGAACGAGCTCGCGAACCTTGGCGTGCCGCTCGACGTCGCGCTCGACCTCACCGAGACCCTGAAACGGCACTCGGAGGCGATCGCCAAGGCCTACGTGCGCCTCTTCCTCGACCACATCTGGCGCCCATTCCAGGAATCCGGGGAGCCGGAGGAGCGCTGGCCCGAGGTCCGCGAGGCACTCGAGCGCCTACGCCCGCTCGCCGGGGAGTCACTCATCGCAGTATTCGGTCTGGTAATGACCGAGGCGGTAGAACGCGCGCTGGAGCGTGAACTCTCGAAAATAGGCCGGGAGGAGCCTCCATCTCGCCGGCGTCGCCGCCCTAAACGCTAGGCGGCCCCAGGCTCAGCGACTGATCCAGCCGGAAAAAAAGAGGGAGGCCCCGACCGCCGCAACGGCCGTGCCGCCCCAAAAAATCCCCGTTGCCGCATCCGTCGAGGCGGCGATCAGGGCGGTCAGGCCGCCCATCACGAACAGCGGCAGTCCGACCTCCCAGCGCCAGCTGACCGTGGAGCCTCCAGGTGGGGTGCGGAAGGTGCGTCTCATCCCCCAGCGGTCGCGCGGCATGACGCGATCCTAGTGCCTGGCGCACGGTGCACTGACACCGGACTTGCCATAACTCCTGCAAAACAAATAGGGTTTGGCGACGGGCGCCGGTTTGCGGAGGTGCCCGAGCGTTCATGAGCAGCGACAGGGGAGTCAATGCGGGCTGGATGCCCACCATGTAGGAAGCGCAGGCGCTGGAGGCTGCCGCGCGCCTGGTGGCGACTGGGGATGTGGGGGGCCCTGGCGCTCTCACTCGCCGGTGCGCCGGCCCAGGCCGCGACGCCCCTGCGCACGATCGTCGAGGACGTTCCGGGCTCGACCGCGTACCGCTACGGCACGAAGGACAGGCTCGGGAACTCGATGGACACCCTGAAGGTGGTCAGCAGTCCGTACGGCGGCTACAGGGGCGTCTACCACACGTACGTCAACGGGCGCTACATCGTCAAGTATGCGACCAGCCTCGACCTCGTGGACTGGCGCTACCGGGCGGACCTCGCCCCATACGCCTCGCACGCCACCATCTACAATCTTCCCGGTGGCGCCAGCCTGGTCGCCTACGAACGGCAGGCCGGCTGTGTCGGCGGCGGGAACTGCATGACGATCCGGTACTACGAATCGGAGTGGGCGCTGCGGCACGCGGCGGCGAGCCGCGGGGTGACCCTGCAGCGCAAGCTGTCGAATTGCGCCGAGGGGACGCCCAGCATCACCTCTGCCACATCCACCCTGTCGAACATCCAGCTCAGCTTCCACTACTTCAAGGACTGCAAGACGGATCGGCAGGCCAGAGGAACGCTCCAGGGGTTCGACGCGGCAACCTGGTCAGCGAGCACGGCTCCGAGCCTGGATGCCGGCATCATCGCCGCTGGAGCGGCGCCCGACGGCAAGATCGGTGACCGGGACGGCGGCTTCTACGACGGAGCGAACCAGCGGCTGTTCGAGGGACAGCTCGTTCTCAACGACTTCAGCTCGTGGCGCAACTTCCTGTGGGTCGGAGGGGGAGCGACCCAGCTTGCGATCCGCACGCACGGGGGTTCCCGGGCGTTCGCCAACCCGACCTTCACCCCCCTGACATTGCCCAGCGGCCAGTCCGGCGTCGTCGTGACCCAGTTCATCCCGCTTTCGGGCGCGGCCCCGGGGGAGGCCGGCGAGCTCGTCTACTACCGGCCCCGCGACCCGGGACCGGCGCCCCCGCCGACGATCGCGGCGGCGGGCGACATCTCCTGCGCCCAGAACACCACATGCCACGACGACGAGACGTCGAATCTGATGGTCGCCAGTCTCCCCACGAGAGTCCTGACGCTCGGGGACAACCAGTACGAGTCCGGTCAGCTGGCCAACTTCGTGTCCTACTATGCGCCGGACTGGGGGCGCATGAAGGGCATCACGATGCCGAGCCCGGGCAATCACGATCCGGCCTCGTCGGGGTACAGCCAATACTTCGGGAAGCCCTCCAACTACTCGTTCGACCTCGGCGCCTGGCACCTGATCTCGCTCGACTCGAACGACGTGCCGACCGCGCAGTCGTTCCTTACCTCGGACCTCGCCGGCCGCACGAACCGCTGCATCCTCGCCTACTGGCACCACCCGCGGTTCTCCTCCGGCGCCACGCACGGCAACAACGCGGCGACGGCGCCGTTGTGGGACCAGCTGTATGCCGCGGGAGCGGATGTCGTGCTGACCGGCCACGACCACATCTACGAGCGGTTCGCCCCGCAGACGCCGGCGGCGGTGGCGAGCCCAGCCGGGATCCGCGAGTTCGTCGTGGGAACCGGAGGCAGGATGCTGCACCAACTGGGGACAGTGCGCGCCAACAGCGAGGCAAGGGTTGGCGGGATCTACGGAATCCTGCGGATGACGCTCCACGCGGCCTCGTACGACTGGCGCTTCCAGGGAGAGGACGGCGTGACGTACGACTCGGGATCGGACGCCTGCAATTAGAAAGAGTCGAGCCGGCCCGGGGGCCGGCTCGTCCTAGTTCGAGATGGTGAAGCAGTGGGGCCCGTAGCACGCGAGGAGTGACTGCCGTGTGATCTCCTCCACGCTGCTGAGCAGGCGGTCGCCTTGCTCCACTGTGACCGTATGACTTCTTGCGTTCGCCCGGAGCTGTTCCCAGGCGTCCTGCTGCTGCTTGTCCATCCGTTCCTCCCCCTGCTCGCCGCGGGGCTGGCACCCGCGGTCTTGCTCTACTTGCTCAGTAGGTGATGATCAGCTGCGGGCGCTTCGTCGGGTCCGTCTGCTCGCGCGAGCCAAAGTCGGTCGCGTAGGCCGAGGTCGAGAGCAGTGCGAACGAGACCGTCCCGTTGCCCGTGACCAGCGACTTCACGTCGTAGTCGACGGTCTGCCACAGGATGCCCTTGTCGGCAACTGCTGTCGCGCCGCGCACCGGGCGGTTGGACCAGGTCACACCCGTCTCCGTCCAGTTGCTCGCGGCCGACCGGACGCCGGGGCCGTCCCAGCTGAGCGCCAGCGGCGCCAGCCGTAGGACCGCCGTCTTCACGGGGCCGGTGATCCCGGCGAGGTCGAACTTCAGGTAGCTCTCGACGTCGAGGCTCGAGCCGGCGACAGTCCTCAGGCTGTTCGCCGTACCGTAGTTCGTCGTCGGGTTGGCCTCCTGGACGCGAGCGTCCGCGACCGCCGAGAACGAGCGCGTGGTGGGCGTGACCGGCCCGGCAGCGGGCGTGGTCACGTTGACCGTGTTGCTCGCGTTGGAGCGGTTGCCGGCGGCGTCCACCGCCTTGACCGTGTACTGGTAGGCGGTCGAGGCGACAGTCGTCGTGTCCGCGAAGCTCGTCACGTTGCCGGGACCGGCAAGCAGCAGGCCGTTGCGGTAGATCTCGTAGGTGCTGACGCCGACGTTGTCGGTCGACGCGGTCCACGAGAGGTTCACCCGCGTGGCGCTGGCGGCCGAGCCGGCGAGGTTGGCTGGCGCGGTGGGCGCCTGCGTGTCCGCCAGGGTGGCGGTCGCCGTGTTGCTCGGGTCCGACAGGTTGCCTGTGGCGTCGATCGCGCGGACCGTGTAGCTGTACGCGCCGGGCGCGAGGCCGGTGTGGGTGTACGTGAGGGTCGTGCCGTTCACGCTCCCGACCTGGGTCCCGCTGCGGTACACGCGGTAGCCCGTGACGCCGGCGTTGTCGGTCGAGGCGGTCCAGCTCAGCACGATCTGGCCCGTTCCCGGCGTGGCCGTGGGGCTGCCCGGAATCGTCGGCTTGATGCTGTCGGGCACCGTCAGAGACCTGGTGTTGCTCGGGTCGGACAGGTTCCCGGCCGCGTCGATCGCGCGCACCGTGTAGCTGAGCGGACCGGCCACACCCGTGTGCGTGTAGGTGAGGATGTTGCCCGCGACGCTGCCGATCTGGGCACCGCTCTGGTAGATGCGGTAGCCGGTCACGCCGACGTTGTCCGTCGAGGCTTTCCAGGTCAGCACGACCTGGCCGGTTCCCACGGTCGCCCGTAGTTGGCGCGGGGCGCTCGGCGCGATGCTGTCGGGAACCGTGACCGTCGCGGTGTTGCTCGCGTCGGACAGGTTGCCCGCGGCGTCGACGGCGCGCACGGTGTAGCCGAACGTGCCGGCCGTGAGGCCCGTGTGGGCGAAGGTCGTGATCGCCCCGAGGACGCTTCCGACCTGTGTGCCGTTCCGGTAAATGCGGTAGCTGGTGACGCCCACGTTGTCCGTAGAGCCCGCCCAGCTGAGCGCGACCTGGCCCGGCGTGGCCGTGGCGGTCAGGCTGCTCGGGGTGCTCGGCTTCACCGAGTCGGCCACCGTGGCCGTGGCGGTGTTGCTCGGGTCGGACAGGTTGCCCGCGCCATCGAACGCGCGCACGGTGTAGCTCAGGGAGCCGACGACGTTCGTGTCCGTGTAGATGAGCGTGGCACCATCCACGATCCCGACCTGAGTCGCGCCGCGGTAGATGCGGTAGCCGCTCACGGCGACGTTGTCCGTCGAGCTGTTCCAGCGAAGCACGACCTGGCCCGTCCCGGCGGTGGCCCGCAGGAACCACGGCGCAGAGGGCTTCTGAGCGTCGGGAATGTTGACCGTCGCGGTGTTGCTCGCGTCGGAGAGGTTGCCCGCGGCGTCGACCGCACGCACCGTGTAGTCGGAGTTGCCCGACTGCAGGTTCGTGTGGGTGAAGGTCGTGATGCCGCCGAGCGTGGTTCCGACCTGGGTCCCGTCGCGGTACACGCGGTAGCCCGTGACACCCACGTTGTCCGTGGAGCCGGTCCAGTTGAGCACGACCTGGCCGGGGCCGGTGACCCCGCTCAGGCTGCTGGGCGCGGTGGGCTTGACGGTGTCGGGCACGACTGCGGACGCGATGTTGAGAGCGAACGAGAGGAAGCCAGCGGCGTCGAAGGCACTCACCGTGTAGCTGAGCGACCCGGCGGGCCGGCTCGTCTCG
>JBBRDT010000056.1:0-23032 GCA_038203635.1 Solirubrobacterales bacterium | reverse complement strand
GTAAATTGCCGTGAGAAGGGCGTCGAGGTCGGCGTGCACGAGGCCTCCTTGGTCGACGTTGCGTTAGCAACGCCAGACTTCGGCGCCCTTCGTGCTGCCTCCTCGCAGCACGGCGACAATTTGGAATCAATCATCTAGGCGGCCGCGACGGCGACCGGCGCCCGCTGCGGCGCAGGCGTACGCTGGCGCAGGACCGCCTCGGCGCCGCGCCCGGGGCTGATGGTGATGGCACGGCGGCGGTTGAGCTCCAGCGCAGCACGACCGGGCGCAACCTCGTAGCGCGACAGGATCGCCTTCAGCACGACCTTCATCTCCAGCAGCGCAAAACTCGCTCCCAGGCAGCGACGGCGGCCTCCTCCGAAGGGGATCCACGTGTAGGTGCCGGGCGACTCGTCGAGGAACCGCTCGGGCCGGAAGGCGTATGGGTCCGGGTAGATCTGCGGATCGTGGTGGATCAGGTAGGCGTTGGCCACCAGGCAGGCACCGGGCGGATAGGTCCATCCGCCGATCTCGACGGGCTCCTTGACGAGGCGCGGGGCCGAGTTGGGAAGCACGGGACGGCGGCGCAAGGTCTCCTGGATCGTGGCGGTCACGTAGGCGTCACCGTCGCCCGCATCGATCTCGTCGTACAGCCGGCTCACCACCTCGGGCGAGCGGGCCAGCCGCTCGAATGCCCATGCCAGCTCGGAAGCGGTGGTCTCGTGCCCCGCCACGAGCAGTGTCATCAGCTCGTCGCGCAGCTCCTGGTGGGACATCGGCGAGCCGTCCTCATGCCGTGCGCCCAGCAGCATCGACAGGATGTCGTCGCGCTCCTCGTCCTCCTCGGCGCGGCGCCTGTCGATCAACTCGAAGATCATGGCGTCCGCCTCGGCACGCGTGCGCTCGAACTGCTGCCACTCCTTGCCGCGCTGGAGGAACGGGATCAGCGTCGCGGGCTTGGAGGTCACCGACAACATGTCGTTGAGGCGTTGCCGCAGCCCGTCGAGCTGTGGTCCCGCGTCGAGGCCGAACACGGCGCGCAGGATCACTTCGAGCGTCAGCGCCTGGAAGCGCGGATGCAGCGGGATCAGCTGCCCGGTCGGCCACGAGGCAGCCTCCTGCTCGGCGACCTCCTGCATGGTGGTGGCCAGGTTCTGCATCTTCTCGCCGTGGAAGGCCGGCAGCATCAGCTTGCGCTGGCTGAGATGGTCGCTCTCGTCGAGCAGGATCACCGAGTGCCTGCCGACGAGCGGCTCGAGGATGCGCGCTCCCTCACCGGGATGCAGCACCGAGGGATCGGCCGTGAAGACCTCCTTCACCTGCGCTGGGTCGGCGATCATCACGAAGGGTGGAGTCGCGAGCAGGCGGATCGTGAAGCGGTTGCCGTACTCGGCGCGGCACCGCTCGAGGAACGAGACCGGCCGCGCCCACCAGGCGATCGTCTGTATCGCGCTCGGTTGGCGCGGGCCCGGCGGAAGCGTTGATCGTGCTGGCACTCCGTTCCCCTCTGCCCAAAGGTACCCCTCACCCGCGCGGATCAGCGTGCGGGTGGTCACATACCTCGGGCGCTACTTGGCCGTGAGCGTTCCCTCCATGCCCGCCTGGCGGTGGCCCGGGACCGAGCAGTAGAAGGTGTACTCACCGGCCTCGAGGGTCGCCTGAGTCGTGTCGCTCCCCTCGGTGATGACGTCTGTCTTGGCAAGTTCCTGCCCGTCCTGCTCGACGACGAAGTCGTGCGGCGTCGAGGACTCGTTCGTGAACTTGAAGGTCACGTTGCCCGTGGGCGCACTCAGGCTGTCCTTCTCGAACTTGAGCCCTCCGCTCGGGTCGGCCGCTTGCTCGACGGTCTTGCCGGCGCCGCCACCCGTGTCGGTGGTCGTCGTCTCGGTCGTCGCCGGCTCCGTGGTCGTGTCCTTGTTGTCGTCGCCGCCGCAAGCGGCCAACCCGAGGATGGCCAACGCACAGATGACGATCAGCAGCGGGAAACGCCTCATGAACACTCCCTTCTCGCGGACATCGATTGCAACGCGGCAGTTGCCGCCTTGCGCGGAACGCTACCGTGCGCCCGCCTCCACGGTCTCATCCGCGACTCCAGAGCAGTTTTCGGCCCACCGGGCGTCTAGTACGGTTAGTAGAGGGGTGGGTCCCGACGGGCCGGCTGCACGACACCGGGTATCAGGAGAGGCGTTGACCGAAGACAAGGCGAACGTGGCGCTGTTGAGGGATGCCTACGATTCTTTCGACAGCGAAGGCGTGCGCGCCTTCGAGCCCGTCTTCGCGCCCGAGGTCGAGCTGCTCGAGCGGCCGCGAGACATGCTGCACCGGCGGATGACGCGCGAGGGCGTGCTGGCGCGGTTGGACGAGCTCGGCTGGCACGAGTGGCGGACCGAGCCTCAGGACTTCCTCGACTTCGGCGACCGCGTGGTCGTGCCGGTGCGCCAGGTGCACCCCAACCCACCCGAGGGAGTGGCCGCAGAACGCGAGCGGGCTCACTACTGGAAAATGGGCCCCGCCGGCGCCGAGCGGCTCGAGGTGCATCGCACGCGCCCCAACGCGGTCAACGCGGCGGTCGGGTATTTCGCGCTGCTGGAGCGCCTGCACGAGCGGCTGCGCCCGCGCACGTATGTCGAGATCGGAGTGCACCTCGGTCGCTCGCTGGGCCGGGTCCCGCCGGGCACGAAGAGCATTGGGATCGACCCCGAGCCGGTCATCGCGGACCCCGCCGTGGAAGAGGCCTCGAAGATCTTCCCCGTGACCAGCGACAACTTCTTTCGCGACTACGACCTCCGATCGGAGCTCGGCGGGCTGCCGGTGGACCTTGCCTTCATCGACGGCATGCACCTGTTCGAGTACGCCCTGCGCGATTTCATGAACCTCGAGCGCCACTGCACCGCGCAGTCCGTGATCATGTTCCACGACTGCTATCCGACCAAGCGCGAGCACGCCGAGCGCGAGTGGAGCAGCACGGCCGCGTGGTGCGGCGACGTGTGGAAGCTCATTCCCTGCCTGCGCGAGCAGCGGCCGGACCTGACCGTCGCCGCGATCGACGTTCGCCCGGCGGGCATGGGCATCATCACCGGGCTGAACCCGGATTCGTCGGTCCTGTCCGACTCCTATGACGAGATCGAGGCGCGCTACCGGGCGCTCGACTACGACTGGGTGGAAGCGGGCAAGGAGGAACGGCTGGCCCGCATCGACCACGACTGGGCACTGATCGAGGCGATGCTGCCGCCGCCCTTCGAGGAGGCCAGGCCCGCACCACAGGGAGAGCCGGCGCTTTGAGCGATCACCAGGTCTACCTCTCGGTCTGTGCGGTCTACCGCGACGAGGGGCCGTACCTGCGCGAGTGGGTCGCGTTCCACAAGGTGGTCGGAGTCGAGCGGTTCTATCTCTACAACAACCGCAGCGAGGACGACGGCCATCGCGAGGCGCTCGCGCCCTACGTCGAGGACGGCACCGTCGTGCTGCACGAATGGCCCGACTGCCTGCCGCCCAATGTCGTCACCGGCGAGGCCACGCAGACAGCGACCTACCAGCACTGCATCCAAAACCACGGACGCGAGTCTCGCTGGATCGCGTTCATCGACCTGGACGAGTTCTTGTTCTCGCCGACCGGCCGGCCGCTACCCGAGGTGCTCTCCGAGTATGAGCGCTGGCCGGGCGTGGGTGCGAACTGGGCGACGTTCGGTCCGTCGGGGCACACCGCGCAGCCCCCCGGCCTGGTGACGGAGAACTACATCCGGCGCTCGGACCGCAAGGGACACAATCACGGGATCAAATGCGTCGTGGACCCGCGCCGCGTGCGGAACTTCTGTCTCGCACATTTCTTCATCTTCCACGGCGAGCCGCACGTCGTCGTGGACGAGAACCACCATCCGATCGAGGGACGGCCGGGGTCGCCCTTCAGCAGGACGGACGAGGTGTCCTTTGAACGGCTGCGCGTGAACCACTACACCACCAAGTCCGAGGACGAGTTCCGGCGCAAGCAGTTGCGCATACGCGTCGACAACGGCCGCCAACGCGAGTGGACCGAGAACCAGATCGTGCGCCTGCTGAAGGGGCTCGACGAGGTCGAGGACCGCACGATCCAGATGTACCTGCCTGCGCTGCGCGAGGAGCTTGCGCGAGTGCAAGCCCGCGCGGTCGCACGGGCCTAGCCGGCCCTAGGCCGCGCCGTCCTCGGGCCCGACCACCTCGAGGAAGTTGTCGACCCCCGTCAGCTTGAAGAGCTCGTGGACATGCGGCGGGCCTGCGACGACCTTGAACCGCTGTCCTCTCATGCGCGCGTGCATCTCCGCGACGAGCACCGCGGAAAGCCCGGTCGAGTCCATGAAGGTGGTGCCACTGAGATCGAGGACCAACGTCGTCGCGGAATTCTGCCTCAGCTCGGAGAGCTCCTTGTTGAATGCCGGGACCGTCGAAACGTCGAGCTCTCCTGCGACGGTGACCTTCACGACCGCGTCCTGCTCGGTGACCGAGACCGTCAGAGCCGGCCCCGCGCCTGAGCTTGGGGGTGATGAGGGAGTCGTCATGCTGGCGCGCGAATCGGAGTAGACAACGGAACGGAAAAGGGGTGATTGAGTGCGTAGCTGCCCTTGACAGCTTTACCCCCGCCCGCAACCACCCTAACTGGCATGGGTCGTTGCGCAAAAGGGCTAGGGTAGGCTAGCGCTCCCCTTGGACGTCTTCAGGACCCCAGATGACCGCTTCGACGGGCTCCCGGGCTATGCGCTCGAGCCCCACTACGAGGAGGTCGACGGCCTGCGCCTCCACTATGTGGACGAGGGCGCAGGTCGGCCGATCGTCTGCTTTCACGGGGAGCCCACCTGGGCGTACCTCTACCGCAAGATGGTGGGACCGCTGGTCGCGGGCGGTCACCGGGTCATCTGCCCGGACTACCCGGGCTTCGGGCGCTCGGACAAGCCGACGGACCGCGACTGGTACACCTACGACCGCCACGTCGAGTTCGTCGCGAGACTGCTGGAGCAGCTCGACGTGCGCGAGGCAACCGTGGTGGTACAGGACTGGGGCGGGCCGATCGGGCTGCGCTGGGCCGTCGAGAACCCCGATCGCGTCGATCGTCTCGTGATCATGAACACGGGTCTGTTCGCCGGACAGGTGAACGAGGCATTCATGGCGTGGCGCAACTTCGCCGAGCGCAACCCGGACCTGCCGGTCGGCTTCGTGATCAAGAGCGCGACCGCGACGGATGTCCCGGAGGACGTCGTGAGCGCCTATGAGGCTCCCTGGCCGAACGCCGAGTCGAAGGCCGGTGTCGCCATGTTCCCCTTGCTGGTGCCGACTTCTCCCGACGCGCCCGGCGCCTCGGAGATGCTGGCCGTACGGGAGCAGCTCGCCGGGTGGGAGAAGCCCACCCTCGTGTGCTTCTCGGATTCCGACCCGATCTTCACTCCCAAGGCCGGCCAGCGATTCGTCGACCTGATCCCGGGCGCCGGCGATCTCCGGGTCATCGAGGGGGCGGCGCACTTCCTCCAGGAAGACAGGGGAGAGGTGATCGCAGGGGAGATCAACCGCTTCCTCGACGATGGCTGAGCGGGAGGTCGAGTTCCTGCTCGTGGGCGGTGGCCTCGCGGCCGGGAACTGTGCCCGCCACCTGCGTGAGCAGGGGGCCGACGGGGACATCCTGATGGTCGGCCGTGAGCCGGACCCGCCCTACGACCGGCCGCCGCTCTCGAAGACCTATGTGCGCGGCGAAGAGACGCGCGAGGACATCATGTTCCGTCCGGCCGAGTGGTACGCGGAGCAGCGCGTGGAGGTCCTCACGCGAACGAGCGTCACGTCACTCGACCTCGAAGCGCGCACGGCGAAGCTCTCCAACAAGGATGAGGTGCGCTTCGAGAAGGCGCTGCTCGCGACGGGCTCGAACGTGAGGATCCTGCGGGTCGAGGGCGCGCAGCTCGACGGCATCCACTACCTGCGCACGATCGGCAACTCGGATGCGCTGCGCGATGAGCTCGCCCGTGCGGAGCGGGTCGCCCTGATCGGCGGAAGCTACATCGGCACGGAGCTGTCTGCCTCCTTCACGAAGCTCGGCAAGCAGTGCGAGCTGATCATGCTCGAGGCGGTCACGCACGAGCGCTTCTACGGACCGGAGGTCGGCCAGTTCTTCCAGGACGCTCTCACCTCGCACGGAGTGCGCGTGCACGGCTCACAGGAGCTCGAGCGCTTCGCGGGTGCAGGCGACCGGGTCGAGAGGGTGGTGACCAAGTCCGGTCTCGAGATCGGGTGCGACTTCGTCGTGATCGGGGCGGGCGTCACGCCGGACATCATGCTGGCGCAGCGTGCCGGCCTCGAGACCGATACGGGCGTGATCGTGGACCGCTATCTGGAGACCAGCGCCCCGGGCGTGTTCGCGGCCGGAGACATCGCCCAGTACGACAGCGTGGTGCACGATCGCCGGCTGCGTATCGAGCATTGGGACGTCGCGTTCAACCAGGGCAAGTACGCGGCCCTCAACATGCTCGGTCAGCGCATGGAGTACGACGTCGTGCCCTACTTCTGGTCGGACCTCGCGGACTGGGTCAGCATGGAGTACGTGGGACCGGCCAGTGACTGGGACGAGATCTGGGTTCGCGGCAGCATCGCCGCCGGTGAGTTCACGGCCTTCTACGTGAAGGACGCGAGGGTCGCGGCGGCGCTCACCGTGGGTCGCTCCGATGACCTCGCGGTGGCAGCGCGCCTGTTGAAGGAGAAAACCGACGTCGGCGCGCTGCGGGCACGCATCGAGGACGTGAACGCGGACATCGCCGAGCTCGGGTAACAGCAAACCCGCCCGTCCGCTTACGGACGGGCGGCCTTTATTTCGAGAAACTCGATCGTATTGGCGAAATCGAAGCCCGGAGTCGGACCGCCTTCGATCGCGTAGACGCGGCGCCCGCGTGATACGACGCCGAGGCCGTGGCGCGGTGTGCGCATGCCGGGGAGCCGGCTCCATTTGCGGGCAGCCGGATCGTAGGCCTCGACTTCGCCGATCGTGCCCGTCGCTTCCTCGCCTCCCGCGACGATGACGCGCCGGCCGACCGTCGTCGCGCCGATGCCGCCGCGCGGCTTGCGCATGTCGGGAAGCTGCTCCCAGCGGCGCTTGCTCGGCAGATACCGCTCGGCAACCTTGAAGTTGCCCTGGCCCGTGACGCGCCCCGCAAGCACGTAGAAGGCGTCGCCGGCGACTGTGCCCGCCAGGTGCTCGCGCGCCTTGGCCATGTTCGGCCCGCGCGACCAGCGACGGCGCGCGAAGTCATAGATCTCGAGCGTTGAGAGCGCGCCGTCCTGCGCGTTGGCGCCGCCCGCTGCGTAGAGCTTGCCGCCGATCACACCGACGGCGAGCGCGGCGCGCTTCGTGGGCGCGTCGGGCAGCCGCGACCAGCGGTCACGCCGCGGGTCGTAGCGAAACAGCGAGGAGACCTCGCCGCGCAGGTCGCCCCGGCCGGTGTAGCCGCCGACGACATATACCTTGCCCCGGTACGCGGCGGCTGCCGGATGGTTGAGGCCGATGGGCATCGAGTGCACGCGCTGCCAGCGGTTGCGGTCGATGTCGTAGCGCTCGGCCGCGGCGGTCGTGGCGCCCGACCTGCGCTCGAACCCGCCGACGACGAAGACATGGCGCCCGATGCGGGCGGCGGCCACCTCGGTGCGGCTCAGCAGCGCGGGCCGCAGCGCAGTCCACCGGCCGGTCGCGCTGGTGCGGGCCTTCCCGTCGTCCTTGCCGCTGCCGTCCGCAACCACCAGCGCGGCGCCGGCGACAGCGATCAGCGCGACCACGACGGCCACGACGAGGCGCCGGCTCACGACTCCTGCTCGCGCTCAGGGCCGCGCGGGTCGTATCCGGGGCACTCCACGACCGGCAGCCTCGGATAGCGGGGGAACGCCGGGTCGGTACGGGAGCGCTCGCACAGCGAGAACGTGGAGCCGCGCGTGTTGGGTACGAGCCGCTGATGGCGGCATGTGTCACAGAGGCCTGCGCGCGACCGCGACATGCCTCTCAAGTATGGCAGCGGTCACAGTTCGCGGCCCCCGATCGGGGAGAATCGCAAACGGCCCCACAACCGGCGGAAGGAGCACTGATGTTGCCTGGACCTCGTCTGACCGAGAGCAACATGCGGATGGCCCTCGGCATCCTCGGCCTGACCCAGCTCGCCATCGGCGCGTGGCTTGCGATCGACCCGGACTCGTTCGTCGACAAGATTGCTCCGTTCGGGCCGTCCGACCACCACTTCCTGCGCGACATCGCGACGTTCCAGGCGGGGGTCGGCATCGCCCTGCTGGCCGCGGTGGGGCGGCCGTCGTGGCGCGTGCCCATGCTCTTCGCGGCGTTGGCGCAGAGCGCCCTACACACGATCAACCATCTGGTCGACATCGGGGGGACGGACCCGGGGTGGCAGGGTCCCGTGAACTTCGTGAGCCTCCTGTTGCTGACCGGGGCGTACGCCTACCTGATGCAGGAGGCAGGGCGGGACGCGCGCCCGCGCGCGCCGGACAGGCTGCCGGCGTGAGAGTGTTCCTGGCCGGCGCGACGGGCGTGATCGGCCGCCGGCTGCTCCCGCTGTTGCTCGCGGGCGGCCATCAGGTGACGGCAATGACGCGCAGCGAGGCGCGCGCGGTCGCGCTGCGCGACGCGGGCGCCACGCCGGTCGTGTGCGACGTGTTCGATGCCGAGGGCGTGCGCACGGCGATCCAGGCCGCGCAGCCGGAGGCCGTCCTGCACGAGCTGACCGACCTGCCGCCAAACCTCGATCCGCGCAAGATGGAGGAGCAGACGGCCGGCAACGACCGGATCCGCAGCGAGGGCACGCGCAACCTGGTCGCGGCTGCCGTCGCCGCAGGCGCTGGGCGGATGGTCGCGCAGAGCATCGCGTTCGCATATGCGCCGGCCGGCTCCGGGTTGAAGCAGGAGGACGACCCCTTGTGGGACGACGCCCCGTGGCCCTGGTCGCGCAGCGTGCAGGCCCTGCACGAGCTCGAGCAGACCGTCGCGCAGACCGAGGGGATCGAGGGGATCGTGCTGCGCTACGGGTTCTTCTACGGCCCGGGTTCCGCTTACGCCGACGGCGGCCACTTCGCCGGCGAGGTGAAGAGGCGCCGCCTGCCGGTGGTCGGCAAGGGAAGCGGCGTCTTCTCGTTCATCCACGTGGACGACGCGGCGGCCGCCACGGTCGCGGCGATGGAGCGCGGCAGGCCCGGGATCTATAACGTGGTGGACGACGACCCCGCGCAGATGCGCGATTGGGTGCCGGTCTATGCCGAAGCGGTGGGCGCGAAGCCGCCCCGCCGCGTGCCGACGTGGCTGGCGCGTCTGCTTGCGGGCCGCTACACCGCGTCCATGGCGACCGGGCTGCGCGGCGCCTCGAACGAGAAGGCCAGGGCCGAGCTCGGGTGGCAGCCGCGCCATGCGAGCTGGCGCGAAGGCTTTCGCGTGGCCCGCTAGGCCGCGGCCCGCAGCTCCTGCATGCCCTCGGGGATCGAGCGCACGGGCTGGTAGCCCAGCTCGTCTCGCGCGTGTGAGATGTCGATCGTGCACTCCTGGGACGAGAGCCAGTAGGCGAGGCGCGTGACCGGTGGCTGGCCGCCCAGGCGCAGGGTGCGCCACAGGCCCTCCCCCGCAGTCGCGACGGCATGGGCAAGCGGCGCCGGCATGTTGCGGTCGCCGGGCGTGACTCCCTGCGTGCCGAGCAGCTCGGTGACGAACTCGCGGAACACGACCGGCTCGCCGTCGGTCACGAAATACACCCCGCCGGGCTGCCCGCGGTCGGCCCCGAGCATCAGGCCGTGAATGACGTTGTCGACGTGTGTCGTCGAGGTGCGATGCCGCCCGCCGCCGATCCATGCAAAGCGGCCCTTCTCGACCGCCTGCACCAGGCCTGGGAGGATCGTGGTGTCGCCCTTGCCCCACACGAGACGGGGCCGGACGACGACCGTCTCCAGTGCGTCGCCGTTGGCGTCGCGGACGACCTGCTCGGCCTGCGCCTTGGTCGCCGAGTACAAGGCCTTCGAGTCCGGGCGCAGGGGAGCGTCCTCGTTCACGTTCACGAGCGGCTCGCCGGCCATCAGGCCCGCCTCCGTTCCCACGTGCACGAAGCGGCGCACTCCGGCGGCGCGACTCGCCTCGACCGCGTTGCGCGTGCCCTGCACGTTGGCGCGCTCGAAGTCCTCCCGGGTGCCCCACTCGCCGAGGTGGGCCGCGGCGTGGAACGTGACGTCCGCGCCCTCGGCGCCGGCCCGCATCGAGCCGGCATCGTCGAGGGCGCCGCGCACGGGCTCGGCGCCGGCCGCCGACACCTTCGCCGCCGCGGCTTCCGAGCGTGCCAGGCTGCGCACGCGCCACCCCTCGCCGACCAGGCGCCGGATCAGACGCCCGCCGATGAACCCGGAGCCGCCTGTCACGAACGCCGTGCGCTCTCGATCGTTCACCAGGGAGTCTCCTCGCCGGCCAGCCTGCGGCGCCAGTAGCGCGTGGTCGCCACGCCGACGTCGACCGTGAAGGCCGTCAGCCGTCCCGCCGGCCCGGTCAGGAACCCGGTCGCGATGCGGCGCAGGACGCGGTGACCACCCTTCATCGGCCGCAGCCTATCCGGCGGCCAGGGCTGCCTCCAGCGCTCCCGTCGGTAGTGGGCTCCCGGCCTCGCGCGCGGCGATGGCTGCGCGCACGGCGCGCCCGTACGGGACGAGTATCTCGTCGGCTTCCTGGTTGAGCCTGCGGTCGCGCTCCTCCACGTCGTCCATGTTCTCGACCAGCTTGCCGTGGAGGATGCCGGGCCGGGTGAGCTTTTCCCGGCGCTCTTCCTGGGACCGCGTGAAGTAGTGGTTGATCCGCAGCAGGTCGACGGAGAGCTCCGCAGTCCTGTGACCGTGCCTGGGCTGGAAGCCCTCGTCGACGGCCTTCCCGTCGGTGTAGAGGAAGTAGTGGGCGACCCAGCCGATGCGGAGGGTCCGCTCCGGGTTCACGATGCTCTTGACCGTCCTGTTGCGCGGCCTGTCGAGGCCGAGCCGGCGCGTGTAGTTCTCGATGGCGAGCCCGGCCGGCGGCGTCTCGTGGCCCGAGGTCCCGTAATAGACCATGTTCACCACGACGCCGGGATGCTCTTCGAAATCCCTCAGGACGTCGGACAGCAGGCGGCCGGTGGGAGAGAAGAGGAACTCGTCCAGGTCGATGAACGCGATCCAGCGAGCGTCGTGGCGGTGGTCCTCGAGGCACTGCTCGTATGCCTCACGCTGACCCGGGAACATCGGCCAGTCGTGCCACACCACGGTGCCTTCGTCGATGTAGGGGGCGAGCACGTCCAGGTGGTCGTCGGTGCTGCGGTTGTTGAACAGGTAGAAGCGCTCGACGCCCAGCAGGCGGTGAAACTCGAGCCACTCGGGCATGTATCGCGCCTCGTTGCGGTAGATGGCGCAGATCGATAGATAAGCCCGACTATCCTTCATCGGCCGCAGCGTAACCGCCTCCCACTCCCTTTGATGGCACTCAAGACCACACTCACCGAGCTCTCCGACTCCCGCGTGCGCCTCGATGCCGAGGTGCCGAGCGAGGAGCTCGAGTCGCGCGTGCAGCGCACCGCCGCGCAACTCGGGCGCGACCTGCGCATCCCCGGCTTTCGGAAAGGGAAGGTGCCCGGCCCGATGGTGATCCAGCGGATCGGCCGTGACGCAGTGCTCGAGCAGGCGGTCCGCGACTCGCTCCCCGAGTGGTACGAGGAGGCAATCGTGCGCTCGGGCCTTTCGACGGTCGGCGACCCGAAGCTCGACCTCGACAACCTGCCCTCGTCGGGTGAGCCGCTCAGCTTCTCGATCGAGGTGGGCGTGACACCGAAGGCGAAGCTCGGCAAGTATCGCGAGCTCGAGGTCGGCAAGCGCTCCCCGCAGGTGCCCGAGGAGGCCGTCGAGACGGAGCTCGACCGGCTGCGCGACTCCTTCGCGCGGCTGGACAGCGTCGACCGGGAGGCACAGCAGGGGGACCACCTGGTGATGGACTTCGTCGGCCGAGTGGACGGGGAGGCGTTCAAGGGCGGCGAGGCGCGGGACTACATGCTCGAGATCGGCGGAGGGCGGCTGATCGAGGGCTTCGAGGAACAGCTCGTCGGCGTCCGCGCCGGCGAGGCTCGCACGGTCGAGGTCGACTTTCCCGACGAGTACCCGGCCGACGAGCTGAAAGGTCGCCACGCCGTCTTCGACGTGCAGGTCAAGGACGTGAAGGAGAAGCTGCTCCCCGAGCTCGACGACGACTTCAGCAGCGAGGCGAGCGAGTTCGACACGCTGGACGAGTTGCGAGCCGACATCCACCACAAGCTCGAGCACGCGCAGGAGCACACGATCGAGGACGAGTTCCGCCAGGAGGCGGTCGACGCCGCCGTGGCGCAGGCGGACATCGACCTCCCGGACGAGCTCGTGACGGCTCGCGCAGAGGAGATGTGGGAGCGCACCGAGCGGGTGCTGCGCGCGCAGGGTGTCGACCCCGAGTCCTACCTGACGGCGTCCGGCCGCACGCAGGAGCAGATGGTCGAGGAGGCCAAGGACGACGCGCGTCGCACGCTCTCTCGTGAGAGCGTGCTGGAGGCCGTGGCCGACGCGGAGGCCATCGAGGTGTCCGACGACGACCTGCTGGAGGCGCTTCAGGCGACGGCCGAGCGCGAGGGCACCAAGCCCGACAAGCTGCTCGCGCGACTGAAGGAGGCCGGCCGCGACGCTCCCATCCGCCGTGAGCTGCGCTTGCGCCAGGCGGTGGACGCGATTGCCGACAGCGCGCAGCCGATCGAGCCCGACGCGGCCCGGGCACGGGAAGCCCTCTGGACTCCCGAGAAGCAGGCCAAGGAGGAGGGGTCAGCGCAGTTGTGGACCCCCGGCTCCGGCGAGCCACCCGGCCCGTCGCGCTGACGCCCGCGTTGCGCGGGCAGGATCGGGCGTCCTGTCGGGGAAGCTATCCGGCGTGACGACACCGCTCGCAAGTTCGTCCATGAGGCCCGTCCGGTGGCCGGAGACCCCTCTAGGACGCGAAATCCCCGTTGCTAGAATCGCCGCGCGGCGGCGGAATTCGGACGTAAATCGAGACAAAGCATCCAACGTCCAGGCGCGCTAGCGCCGGAAAGGCCACATGAGCCCACTAGTTCCAATGGTCGTCGAGCAGACCTCCCGCGGGGAGCGCGCATTCGACATCTACTCCCGCCTTCTGAACGAGCGCATCGTCTTCCTCGGTACGCCGGTCACGGAGGACATCGCGAACCTGATCGTGGCCCAGCTGTTGCATCTCGAGTCCGAGGACCCGGACAAGGACATCAGCCTCTACGTCAACTCCCCGGGCGGCAGCGTGTACGCGGGCCTGGCGATCTACGACACGATGCAGTTCATCAAGCCGGACGTCCAGACCATCTGCGTGGGCGTCGCGATGAGCATGGGAGCACTGCTGCTCGCAGGCGGCGCCGAGGGCAAGCGCATGGCCCTTCCCAACGCCAAGATCCTGATCCATCAGGTGTCCGGCGGCTTCTCCGGCCAGGCGGCCGACATCGAGATCCACGCCCGCGAGATCATCGACATCCGGCGCAAGCTGGACGAGATCATCGCCAAGCACACGAAGCAGCCCCTCGAGAAGGTCTCCCACGACACGGACAGGGACTACTTCATGAGCTCCGATGAGGCCCAGGAGTACAACATCATCGACAAGGTGATCTACCAGCACTAGGGCGCGCTTTATCGGCCCGCAGCCCTTACGCTTGTACGAGCCGTAGAGCGACCGGAGAGACAGTGTGACCAGACCTACCGACTCGAACGAACAGCTGCTGTGCAGCTTCTGTGGAAAGTCGCAGCGCCAGGTCAAGAAGCTGATCGCAGGTCCGGGCGTCTACATCTGCGACGAGTGCATCGACCTCTGTAACGAGATCATCGACGAGGAGCTTGCGACCGCTCCCACGTTCGACGTCGACAGCCTGCCCAAGCCGAAGGAGATCGACTCGGTCCTGAACGAGTACGTCGTCGGCCAGGAGAAGGCCAAGCGGACACTCTCGGTCGCGGTCTACAACCACTACAAGCGGATCCAGATCGCACGCTCGGAAGAAGACCCGGATGTCGAGCTGCAGAAGTCGAACATCCTGTTGCTGGGTCCCACGGGCTGCGGCAAGACGCTGCTGGCGCAGACGCTCGCGAGAATTCTCAACGTGCCTTTCGCGATCGCGGACGCAACCGCGCTGACCGAGGCCGGCTATGTCGGCGAGGACGTCGAGAACATTCTCTTGAAGCTGATCCAGGCCGCCGACTACGACGTCAAGAAGGCCGAGACCGGGATCATCTACATCGACGAGGTCGACAAGATCGCGCGCAAGGCCGACAACCCGTCGATCACTCGCGACGTGTCGGGCGAGGGCGTGCAGCAGGCGCTGCTGAAGATCCTCGAAGGAACGCTGGCGTCGGTGCCTCCGCAGGGCGGACGCAAGCATCCGCACCAGGAGTTCCTCACGATCGATACGACCAACATCCTGTTCATCTGCGGCGGCGCCTTCGCCGACCTCGACCGGGTGATCGAGCGGCGCATCGGCAGCCGCGGGGTGGGCTTCGCCGCCGCGATCGACTCCGCGAAGCTCAAGGACACGGGCCGGGTGTTCGAGCAGGTCCTCCCCGAGGACCTCATGCACTACGGGCTGATCCCCGAGTTCGTCGGCCGCCTCCCGGTGATCTCGGCGATACACCAGCTCACGCGCGACGACCTGATCCGCATACTCGAGGAGCCGCGCAACGCGCTCGTCAAGCAGTTCCAGCGCTTCTTCAGCTTCGACGGCATCGAGTTGCACTTCGCCGACGACGCGCTCGGCTCGATCGCGGACAAGGCGCTCGAGCGCGACACCGGCGCGCGGGGGCTGCGGTCGATCCTCGAGGAGATCCTGCTCGAGGTCCAGTTCGAGCTTCCGTCCCGCGGCGACGTGACCAAGTGCGTCGTGACCAAGGAAACGGTCGAGAAGAACCTCAAGCCGACGCTCGTCACCGAGGGCGCCAAGGCCGCGCAGTCACGCAAGCGCGCGGCGGCCCAGGCCCGCGCGGCCGAAGCCGAGCTCGGCGAGAAGTCGGCCTAGCGCAACCGGAGGCGTTTCCCTCACACGCCCGCGCCCGCGCCCGCGGTGCGCGGCTTGGGATACCTATGCGGTCCCCAATGTGTCTCACCGACGGCGGAGACGCCGGCGCAGCGTGGTCGCGATCCGTTCCGGCTCGTCAAGGACCTGGCGCCAGGTGAGACGGATCACGTGCCAATCCGCGAGGTCGAGCGTGAGATCCCGGTCGCGATCGCGATGAAAGGCGATCACGTGCCCGTGCGTCGCCTTTCCATCGGTCTCGACCACAACCCTGTGCTCTGGCCAGTGGAAGTCGACCTCCAACTCGCCAATGCGACCGTTGACGACTGGGTAGGGAAGGCGCGCTGTCCTTACCAGTTCGAGGAAGCGTCGTTCGAGCTCCCGCCTGGTCGGTGGTGCCTCATCAGGCAGATCCGCAAGGACGCGCCGCAGCGGTCCCGTGCCGCGTCGGCCATTCGACGTTTTGAGCGCCGCGTCCATAGCGTGGCTGTCGAACAACCTCAGCTCCAGGGTTCTTTCCAGAGCCCGTCTCAACCGAGGCTCGTTCATCGTTGCGGCCAGGTCCACCAGGGTTCGCGCCCACGTCGTGCACGGGATGTTCTCCGCCTTCGTCATCTCGGAATCGGGCAGCGAACGCGTGACATGTACAGCGATCCCCTTATGTCGCCGACCCCCTCCGCGCAGTACCGTCACATCAATCAGCCCGGACGAGGGTGGGCACAGGCCAAGGCGGGCTCCAGCCGCTCGATGACTGAGCACGGCACCGTCGCCAACGGCCAATACGGCGGCCATGTAGCGAGCGGCGGGAAGCAGCGCTACGTGCCCGACTGCGTACACGCCGCGATGGATCTGGTGCAGCCTGCCGGCCCAGATTCGATGCTTCACCGACCGACCGCTGAAGCCCGCCTCCAGCAGCTGCTGCCTGCTTACGATCCCATGCTGGCGCGCCGCAAGCTTGGCAACCAACTCATCCTGCGGTGCGCGGTTTGGAGTCCCTATGCGGTCCCCAATGAGTCTCACGCGCGCAGCGTGGCGGGTCGCGCGTGACGCGGGTGTGGACTACGTGGCGGGGGTGTAGAGCGTGCGTACCCAGATCGTCACGAGCGTGTCGACGGCGGTGTCGAGCGGCTCCTTGGGCAGGCGGCCCAGCGTCATCAGCAGGTAGCGCTCGCTCATCCACACAAGCGCGCTGGCGGTCGGCGCCGCGTCGAGGGGCGCCGCCACGCGGCCGGTGCGCAGGTCGTGCTCGAGGCGCGTGGTGGTGGCCGTCACGAAGCGCTCGATCAGGCCGTAGTAGACGCGCTCCACCTCCGGGTCGTGGCCGGCTGCGTCCGCAATCGCGTGCAGCACCAGGCCGTGCTCGTCGTAGACCGCGGCGATGCCCCGTAGCGACTCGCGGATGTCCTCGCGGGGGTCGCCCGTGCCCTGCAACCAGCGGTTGGCCATCCGGAAGAGCGCTTCGCCGATCCCCTCGACGAGCCGCACGGTCAGGTGGTGGCGGTCGCGGAAGTAGACGTAGAAGGAGGGACGTGAGAGGGTGGTGCGCGCCATCACCTCATCGATGGTGAGGTCCCGGAACGGCCGTTCGCGCAGGAACGATTCCGCCGCGTCGAGGATCTCGCGCTCGGCGGACTCAGGTGACCGGCGGCGCCGGCGGGAAGAAGTCGCTGGGCTGGTTATTGACACGACGTCAGTAAGCCTATATGGTCGCCGCTCGGAACGCCATCACGATGCCCGCCGGACGTCGACCAACTGCCGGCCAACTGCCGGGAGGAGAGCCCACATGAGCGCCACGACCACCCGCCGCCGCAGCATCACCAAGACGCACGACCGCATCTCGCAGCTCGGCTGGGAGCCCGACTACTTCCAGCCGGCGGACAAGTACCCGACCCGCTACACGTTCCCGCTCAAGGCGAAGGACCCGATGAAGCACATCATGCGGGAGTACCTGCCGATGGAGCTGGAGAAGGACGAGCGCGTCTACGGGGGCCACGACGCGGCGGTCCGCGCCGAGATGACGAGCAAGACCGGGAAACGGTGGATGGAGATCATCAAGCCGTACATCGTCACGACCGCGTACGCCGAGGTCGGCGCCGGTCGCTGCATGTCGATGCTGATCGACGCAATCCCCAACAACGAGCTGCGCAACGGCTACCACGTGCAGTTCGTCGACGAGATCCGGCACACGGGCCTGCAGATGGCGCTCGCCCGCTGGTACGCGAAGCACGTGCCCGATCCGTCCGGCTGGCACCTCGGCCCGGCGACCCTCGCCAAGGACCCGGGCACGCGGCAGGCGCTCAACATGCTGTCGCACTTCATCGTCGGCGACCCCGTCCAGTGCGCCTTCACGCTGATGGTCGTCGCCGAGACCGCCTTCACGAACATCGCGTTCGTGGCGCTGCCCGACGTGGGCGCGCGCAACGGCGACTTCACGCTGCCGACGACGTACCTCTCGGTGCAGTCGGACGAGGCGCGCCACATCTCGAACGGCTACGCGACGCTCCTCACCGTCCTCCAGGAGGACGACAACGCGCCGCTGATCGAGCGCGACCTCGCGCAGGCATGGTGGATCAACCACGCCTACCTCGACGGGTTCGGCGCGGCGATCATGGAGTACAGCTCCGACGACCGCTCCGACCCCGAGAGCTACATGGACAAGTGGGAGCGCTGGATCGAGAACGACTGGTACCGCTCCTACGTGCTGAAGCTCGGCAAGCTCGGCCTGAACTTCCCCGCCGAGATGTTCGACCGCGCCAAGTCGCGGCTCGAGCGCGGCATGGTCCACAAGAACATGCTCAGCGCGGGCGTGTTCTGGATGCTCCACTTCTGGCGTACGGACGGGCTCGACGAGCATGACTTCGAGTGGCTCGAGTCCAAGTATCCAGGCTGGTACGCGGAGTACGGGCCTGTCTGGGAGGCGTTCCGCCAGACCAGGCACGATCCGCAGCAGTTCAAGCATCTGCTGAACATGTCGCTCGAACAGGCCGCGCCGTCGTGCTGGGTCTGCCTGATGGGGTGTGTGTTCCCCGAGGACATGTGCCACCGCACGGTCGGCGACCGCACGCGCTTCTACTGCTCGAAGGAGTGCATGTGGCTCGACGAGTCGAACCCCGGCCGCTACGTCGGTGACCGCAACTTCTTCGACCGCTACCACGGGTGGGAGCTGTCGGAGCTCGTGCGCGACCTCGGCTTCGTGCGCACCGACGGCAAGACCCTGATCGCCCAGCCGCACCTCGAGAACGACAAACTGTGGACGCTCGACGACGTCGCCAGCATGGACTTCCACGTGCAGAGCCCGAACATCACGTTCGCCGAGAAGATGGGCCTGCCGAACGGCTCCTCGGCCGGGCTGGTATCGCCGAACGGCCACATCGACGGCGGGCTGAAGGCCGCGGCACCGTGGTCGAACGGCGCCGGCAACGGCAAGGCCGTGCGGCCGCAGGTCGCACACTGAGCAAGGACATCCAGGTGAGTCCAGGGGTCGTCCGGTGAGTCCACGGGTCGTCTTCGAGCCGATCGGCGAGGAGATCGACTGCGACGCGGAGGAGTCGGTCCTCGACGCGGCGTTCCGGCACGGCTACAACCTGGTCTACGGCTGCCGCGAGGGCCAGTGCTCGGCCTGCAAGGCCTACCTGCTGGAGGGGGAGGTGGTGCTGAAGCGCTACTCCACCTTCGCGCTGTCCGAGTCGGAGGAGTCGAACGGCTACACGCTCTTGTGCCGCGCGATGCCGGAGGAGGACCTGGTCGTCGAGCTGCTCCACTTCGACCCCGATAACTACAAGCTCGAGCACGAGATCCGGGACGGGCACGGGACGGTGACGGCGGTGGAGGCGCTCACGCACGACATCCGGCGACTCGAGTTGGAGGTGGCCGTGCCCACCGACTTCTCGTTCCTGCCCGGCCAGTACGTGGACGTGTGGGTCCCGGACTCAGACGCGCGCCGCTCGTTCTCGATGGCGAACCTGCCGGGCGACGGGCGCATCGAGCTGATCGTCAAGCACTATCCGGGCGGGCGGTTCTCGAGCCTGCTCGACGGGGCCCTCTCACCCGGCGACGAGCTGCGGTTCACCGGCCCCTACGGCGCATTCCACCTGCGCGAGAGCGATCGCCCGGTGCTGATGGTGGCCGGCGGCTCCGGCATGGCGCCGATCCTGTCACTGCTGCGCAGGCTCTCGGCCGCGGGCAGCGACCGCATGGTCCGGTTCTTCTACGGGGCGCGCACGCAAGACGACCTGTTCTATGTCGACCTGATCAGGGAGGTCGGTGCGGGGCTGCACGACTTCGACTTCGTCCCGGTGCTCTCGGACACCGATCGCTTCGTGCACGAGGCGGCCGCCGCGTTCCTCGAGTCCGGAGAGATGACCGACCCCGAGATCTACATGTGCGGACCGCCCCCGATGATCGACGCGATGATCGAGCTGGCGACCGAGCGTCACGGCATCGACGAGGGCAGCAGGATCTTTCATGACAAGTTCACCACGTCCGCCGACGCAGTGGTCGCGGAGTAAGGAGGAGGGGATGGAGGCTGGCACAGGACCACCGGTGAAGAAGGTCGGCGACGGCGCCCCACGCCGCGGTGACGAGCCCGAGCGTTCGTTCCAGTGGTACACGCCGAAGAAACGCAGGGCGACGATCTACGAGGACGTGACCGTCGACACGCAGCCGTCGGTGCACCGCCATCTGAATCGCGGCTGGCCTGTGCATTTCGAGGACGGGCGCGGTCTGTGGTCGGATGACTCGACTCGTCTGCGCGCGACCGACTGGTACGACTTCCGCGACCCGGGCCAGATGTGGGAGCGCAACTACTACCAGACCGGAACCGCGCACGAGCAGCTGATCGAGGGCGCGGTGCGGACGGCACGCCGCGAGCGCGTGTTCGCGGACTTCACGCCGGAGTGGGTCGAGTTCCTGCGCAAGCACCTCCAGGTGCCGGCGTTCATCGACCACGGCATCTGGCTCGCGCTGGCGAGCGCCGCCCGCGAGACGCTGTCGGACACCGTCACGCATTGCGTGGCGCTCGAAGCGGCGATGAAGCAGCGGCAGGCGCAGGCATACCTGCTCTACGGCATGGACCTCGAGCAGGACTTCGGGGAGTTCCCGGTGGAGAGGTCCCGCGAGAGCTTCCTGAACGACGACGTCTGGCAGCCCGCGCGCAGCTACGTCGAGCGTCTGCGCGCGACCGCGGACTGGGGAGAGCGCGTGATCGCGGCGAACCTGTGTTTCGAGCCGGTCGTGGGGCTGCTGATCCGGCGGGAACTGCTGATGCGCTCCGTGCGCTTCAACGGCGACATCGTCACCCAGGCGCTGAGCCACTGCGCCCAGCTCGAATGGGAGTGGGTGTCCGGCTGGACGGCCGAGCTGGTGAGGTTCGTGCTGGCGGACCCCGAGCACGGCGCCGCGAACCGCGACGTGCTGGCCGAGTGGCTCGCGGACTGGCTGCCGCACGCCGATCAGGCGGCGCTCGCGCTGCAACCCGTGTTCGACGAGCTGCCGGCCGGCATCCCGTTCGAGGACGCGCGCGCCAACGTGCGCATCGACCTCGACGAGCTCTGCGAGGAATGCGGCGTGACGGAGTTGGCCGCAACGACCGGAGGTGCGAGATGAGCGACGAGACCTACGACTACGTCGGGATCGTGATGGCCAAGAGCGCGGAGGGCGACGCGGTGGCGAACGTGCTCTCCGCCCATGAAGGGGTCGAGATCGTGGAGAACGCGTCCTTCTGGGACGTCCGGGCCAAGGACCGCCTCGTGATCGATTTCGACGAGGTCAGCGAGGAGCTCGGCTTCGACGTCGACCCCTACGCGATGCAGCACGAGATGTCCACCCACTATGGTCGCCTGGTCGTAACCGATGACGCGCTGATGCTGTTCTCGGACCCGGTCGAGGCGATGGAGTACCTAAGCAACTGAGCAACTGACGAGAGGCGAGGCTATGAACGACCTGAACGAGTCCCAGCGTGACGTGCTGCAGGCCGTGTGCAACACGGTCGTGCCGAGCATTCCCCACGACCCGGATCCAACCGGCCTATGGAGCCGCACCGCGACCGACATGGGCGCGGACCAGGGCATCGAGCAGGTCTTCGGCATGCTGCCCGAGGAGCAGTTCGCCGGGATGATGGAGCTGCTCGACGGGCTCGGCCAGCAGGGCTTCACAAACCTGTCTCAGCGCTCGCGCGAGCAGATCCTGCGCAACGTCTCGATGGTGGGGCCGGAGGCAGCCGCCGGCGTCTCGACGCTTGTCGGCCTCACACTCTTCATCACCTACGGCGCACCCGACCCCGCTACGGGGCAGAACCCCAACTGGCAGGTGTTCGGCTATCCCGGCCCGACCGGCGCTCCGCCCTCGCGGCCGAAGACGATCGAGCCGATCGCGCCCGAGGGTGACGAGCTGACCCTCGAGGCCGACGTTTGCATCGTCGGCTCCGGCGCCGGCGGCGGGGTGATCGCCGGAGAGCTCGCAAAGGCGGGCCTGAAGGTTTGCGTCGTCGAGGCGGCCGGCTACTTCAACGAGTCTGACTTCAACCAGCTCGAGCTGTCGGCGTACGAGAACATGTACTG
This sequence comes from Solirubrobacterales bacterium, assembly GCA_038203635.1. Taxonomy (GTDB): domain Bacteria; phylum Actinomycetota; class Thermoleophilia; order Solirubrobacterales; family JBBDJG01; genus DASRIA01. Next base: position 1,431 of record JBBRDT010000056.1, on the reverse strand, counting down.
GCGCGGCGGCCCGCAGCCGACGGCGGACTTCAACGTCACCGTCTACGCGGGCGCGGGCCTCGGCGGCGGGACGGTCATCAACTGGACGAACTGCCTGCGCACCCGCCCCTGGGTCCGGGAGCAGTGGGCGACCGAGCACGGCCTCGAAGGCGTCGACGGGCCGGACTACGACGGCCACCTCGACGCGATCTTCGAGCGGCTGTCGGTGAACGACCGCTGCTCGGACCTGAACGGCCCGCACCAGCGCATGAAGGAGGGCGCGGACGCGCTCGGCTGGTCGTTCCAGACGATCCTGCGCAACGCCGACGAAAGCTGTTACGACCCCGCATCGGCCGCCTACATGGGCTTCGGCGACCAGTCGGGATCCAAGCTCAGCACGCAGCGGACCTACCTGCAGGAAGCCTTCGACGCGGGCGCTGACATCGTCGTGCGCTGCACGGTCGACCGCGTGCTGGTCGAGAACGGCCGCGCGGCTGGAGTGGAGGGCACCTGGCTCGACCCCGAGACCGGGCGCTCCGCGCGCGTGACGGTGCGTGCGCCGCAGGTGGTGGTGGCGGCCGGGTCGCTCGAGTCGCCTGCGCTGCTGAGGCGCTCGCGCATCGGCGGTCCTGCGGTCGGGAACTACCTTCGCATCCATCCCTGCACGGCGCTGTTCGGCATCTACGGCGAGGACCAGGACGCGTGGTGGGGCCCTCCGCAGGCGGGGCTCGTGGACGAGTTCGCGGCGGTCGAGGACGGCTACGGCTTCCTCGTCGAGACGACGCAGTACGCACCGGCGCTGGTCGGCTCCGCGCTCCCGTTCACGACTGCGCAGCGGCACAAGGAGATGCTGGAGCAGGTGCGCTACGGCGGGACGTTCATCGGCCTGCTGCGCGACCACGGCCACGGACACGTCGATGTCGACGCGAACGGGCAGGCGGTCCCGTACTACGACCTCACGGACGAGCTGGACATCCGCAACACGCACCGGGCGATCGACGCGCAGGCGCGCCTGCACGCCGCGGCCGGGGCGCGTGAGATCCAGCCGCTTGCCTCCGGCACCGCGCAGCGCTGGCGAGACGGCGACGACCTCGACGAGTGCATCGCGCGCTGGCAGCGGGTGCCGCTGCGGGCGGGAGGGTTCCGCCTGTTCTGTGCCCACCAGATGGGGACGTGCCGGATGGGGAAGGACTCGCAGACGAGCGTCGCCGACCCGTGGGGACAGCTCCACGACACGAAGGGCGTCTGGATCGGCGACGGCAGCGCGTTCCCGACCGCCTCCGGGACCAACCCGATGATCTCGATCATGGCGCTCGCGCGCCGCACGGCCGGCGCGATCGTGGCCGAGCACGCACCATCCTCCGGGCAAGCAGCACGCGAGCCCGTTACCTCGAACCGATAAGGAGCTCCACATGGCAGTTGCCGCAGAGATCCAGGTACGCGACAAGCTCT
>JBBRDT010000055.1:0-23121 GCA_038203635.1 Solirubrobacterales bacterium | reverse complement strand
GGCCCGCATCCCGTACGCGGTCCCGCCCGACGACGAGCTGCCCGACCGGCTGCGCCCGGTGCTGGCGACCCTGTACCTGATCTTCAACGAGGGCTACTCGGCGACCAGCGCCGATGAGCTCGTGCGGCGCGATCTGTGCCGGGAGGCGATCCGGCTGGCCGGTGTGCTCGCGACGCTGATGCCGGACGAGCCCGAGGCGCTCGGGCTGCTCGCGCTGATGATGCTGCACGACTCCCGCCGCGATGCGCGCGTCGATGCCGATGGCAGGCTCGTGCTGCTGGAGGACCAGGATCGTTCGCTGTGGGACCGCGAGCAGATCGACGCGGGGACGAGGCTGGTCGAGCGCGCGGTGCGGCGCGGGGGGCGCGGCCCGTACCTGCTCCAGGCGCAGATCGCCGTCGAGCACTCCGCCGACGAGACGGACTGGGCACGGATCGTCTCCCTGTACGACGTCCTTCTGCGGGCAAGCCCCACGCCCGTCGTCGCGCTCAACCGCGCCGTCGCCGTGGCGATGGCCGACGGACCGGAGCGCGGGCTGGAACTGATCGACGAGGTGGCCGGGCAACTGGACTCGTACCACCTGCTGCATGCACGCTGCCCGCGCGGACCTGCTGCGCCGGCTCGGCCGCAACGAGGAGGCGCTCGCTGCATACCGCCGTGCGCTCGACCTCGTCACGAGCCCCGTGGAGCGCGCGTTCCTGGAGAGGCGCGTGGCGGGTGTCACAAAGTTGTTACAAAGTCCGATTTTTCGCTATCCTTAGCGGCGCCGCTGCCACCCCTTCGTTTTCGGGGATCGGGACGGGGCTCGGGCCGATCGCCCGGGCATAGCCCCCCAACACGGTGGTTGTCTCGACAGTGGGCCGGCGCATCAGCCGGCTTTCTCTCCGCCTGCGCCCGCGGGTGGATAGATTGCCGATGGTGCGAGCCGGGCCCCGAGGAGGCGGCGGCGAAGGTGATTGATGCTTCCCGACCGCGACAATCCCAGTGAACAGCAGCCCGGCAGGCGCCGGAGCGCTCTTGGTCGGCGCGATTCTTGCGTGCGCCGCGGTGGGACTTGGGATCGGCGCATTGGTGGGCGCCCCGGCGCTGCTGGCACTGGCCGGCGGGTTCGCGGGCGTCGGCGTGGGGTTCTGGATTGTCTATAGCCGCTTCAAAGACCTCTGAAGTGCCTGCCGATCCGGCGAACGGCGAACGGCGCACGGCGCCCCTGCCTCCGCTCAAAGTCCCTGCGTTCGTCCGGTATCTCGACCTCGTCACGCTGCTGCTGGTCGCACTGCCGATCTTCCTGCTGGCGGACCTGCCCTTCGAGGCCTACGTGGTCGGCGGCGGCGCCTGGGTCCTCCAGCGCATCGTCCAGGCGCTCATGCAGCGCCGCGCCGAGGCGTCCGACGACCCTCGGGTCGTGGCGGGTTGGACGGCGGGCAGCATGATCGCGCGCGGCTGGTTCTGCGCGCTGGCGATCTTCGGAGTCGGCATCGCGGAGGGCGACGAGGCCGGCCTCTCGGCGGCGCTGCTCGTAATCGCGCTGTTCACCGTCTACTTCGTGGTGCGCATGATCCTGCGCCCGCTCGAGGCCGCGCGATGACGACCGCGACCGCCCCTCAGCCCCGCAGCGGTGGATTGAGCCGCCGCAGCAAGATCCTCATCGGCATCGGCCTGTACCTGCTGGTCGGCATCGTGATCTACCTGCTGTTCGGCGACGACGGCAAGAACGAGGAGTTCAAGCCCCAGAACGAGTTCAAGCTCGACCACTGGGTCTCGCTCCAGATCGGCCCGTTCGACATGAGCATCACCAAGGCGGTGCTCTACCTGTTCATGGGATCGGCACTCACGATCATCACGTGGATGTACATCGCAAAGCGCATGCAGGAGCGGCCGAACCGGGTGCAGACGGCGGTGGAGACGCTTTACCAGTTTATGAAGACGAACATCACCCAGGGCAACATGGACACCCGGATGGCCAAGCGGTGGTTCACCCTGATCGGGACCCTCTTCCTTTTCATCTGGTTCGCGAACCTCATCGGTTACATCCCGTTCCCGACGAACACCGAGCACAAGGTCGACATCTTCGGGCTCCAGGTCCCGTCGCTGGCGCTGTACGCGGCCACCGCGAACATCTCGATACCGCTGACGCTGACCCTGATGGTCTGGTTCCTCTACCACTACGAGGGCATCCGGGCGAAGGGGTTCGTCCCCTACCTGCGCGGATGGGTGCCCGCCGGCGTCGAGGGAGCCGCCGTCATACCGATCTTCGTCATCGAGGTCATCTCGCACTTCGTGCGGCTGATCTCGCTCTCAGTGCGTCTCTTTGCCAACATCCTCGCCGGGCACCTGCTGATCCTGTTCATGGGCGGGGGGCTCGTGGTGCTGCTGGGCATCGCGGCGATCGGCTGGTTCACGCTGCCCATGGCGCTGGCGTTCTTCATCTTCGAAGTGGGGTTGGTGGCGACCCTGCAGGCATTCATCTTCGCCACTCTCTCTGCCATCTATCTCGGCGGCGCTGTCGCCGAACATCACTAGGAGGAATCGTGGTTGACCCAACGACAATCACCCAAATCGCCCAGGCGGCGGATCCCGCTGCCTACGGCACGGACGCCGGCAAGGCGATCGCGCTGGGCGTGGGCGCCGGACTCGGCACGATCGGGCCCGGCATCGGCGTCGGCTACATCTTCGGGAAGGTGATCGAGTCGGTCACTCGCCAGCCCGAGATGCGCGACGAGATCACGAGCATCCAGTGGCTTGGATTTGCGTTGACCGAGGCGATCGTGTTCTACGCGTTCATCTTCGGCCTGATCGCGTTCTTCCTCTAGATGCTGAGCGCAGCGACATCGGTCGTCCTGGCCGCCACAGAAGGTGAGGGAGGCGCAGCCGCCGCGGACGAGGGAGGCAACTTCCTCGTCACGCCCGAGCTGGGGCTGATGCTGTGGACGCTGATCGCCTTCGGCGTGACGCTCTGGTTCCTGTCGAAGTTCGCGTTCCCGCGCATCCAGGACGCGCTCGACAAGCGTCAGAAGGCGATCGAGGAAGCGATCGACGCCTCCGAGAAAGCGAAGGCCGAGTCCGCGGAGCTGCTGCGCGAGTACCGCGAGCGCCTGCAGGAGGCGCGTCAGCAGGCCGAGGAGATCGTGGCGCGCTCACGCCGCGCCGCCGAAGAGGCCGAGCGCGAGTCGCTCGACGCGGCGCGCCGCCAGCGTGAGGAGCTGCTCGAGCAGACCCGCCGTGACATCGATGCCGAGACCCGGCGGGCGATCCAGGAGATCCGCAACGAGGTCGCCGACCTCACGATCCTCGCGACCGAGAAGGTGACGCGGAAGGTGTTGACGCCGGAGGACCAGCGGAGTCTGGTGCAGGATGCGCTCGGCGAATTGGACTTCACCGCTCTCGGCGCGAGAGACGGCGAGGCGAGGTAGGACGTGGAGGAGATCGCCCGCGTCTACTCGCGGTCCCTGTTCGATGTCGCGAAGGAGCACGACAAGCTCGACCGCATACGCGACGAGCTGGCCGAGTTCGCGGACGCGCTCGAACAAAACCGCGACCTCGCGGTGTTCTTCTTCTCGCCCTATTTCTCGACCGAGGAGAAGAAGGATGGCTTGCGCCGCGCCATCGTGGACGCGGACCCGACGCTCGTCAACTTTCTCGAGCTGCTCATCGAAAAGCATCGCATGCCGGCGATCTTCCGCGTGCGGCGACAGTTCGACACCCTCTACGACCACGAGCACAAGCGCCTGCCGGTCGAGGTCACGAGCGCCGTGGCCCTGGACGACACGGTCGTGCAGGCCCTCGAGCAGCGCATCCGCGAGCAGACCGGTCAGAACGTGCAGCTCCAGAGCAACGTCGACCCGGACGTCCTCGGCGGCATCGTGCTGCGAGTCGGGAACTCGATCTTGGATGCCTCGATCAGGCATCGCCTGGATCAACTCAGACGAGAAGTGGCGAAGGCCACCTAGCTACAGGGAGAGACATGCAGATCAAGCCTGATGAGATCACGAACATTCTCAAGAGCCGCATCGAAGGCCTCGACGTGGCCGGCGCCGACCTCGCCGAGGTCGGAACCGTGCTGTCGGTCGCGGACGGCATCGCACGCGTGCACGGCCTCGAGAACTGCATGTCGTTCGAGCTGCTCGAGTTCCCGCACGACGTCACCGGCCTCGCTCTGAACCTCGAGTCCGACAACGTCGGCGTCGTGCTGTTCGGCGAGTGGGAGGAGATCGTCGAGGGCGACACCGTCAAGCGCTCGGGCCACCTGCTCGACATCCCGGTCGGCGAAGGCCTGCTTGGTCGCATCGTCGACCCGCTCGGCAAGCCGCTCGACGGAAAGGGCCCGATCGACACGACCGAGACCCGGCCCGCCGAGTTCAAGGCCCCCGGCGTCGTCCAGCGCCAGCCCGTGAAGGTTCCCGTGCAGACGGGCCTGAAGGCGATCGACGCGATGATCCCGATCGGCCGCGGCCAGCGCGAGCTGATCATCGGCGACCGCCAGACGGGAAAGACGGCGATCGCGATCGACGCGATCATCAACAACCGCGACACCGGGCTCGTGTCCGTGTACGTCGCGATCGGCCAGCGCATGTCGACCGTCGTGCAGCTCGCCGAGGTGCTGGCCGAGAACGGCGCCCTCGAGAACACGATCATCGTCGCGGCCTCCGCCGACGAGGCGGCGCCGATCAAGTTCATGGCTCCCTATGCCGGGTGCGCGATGGGCGAGTACTTCCTGTACGGAGGCCGTGAGGCCCTGTGCATCTACGACGACCTCACCAAGCATGCCTACGCCTACCGCCAGATGTCGCTGCTGCTGCGGCGCCCGCCGGGCCGCGAGGCGTACCCGGGCGACGTCTTCTACCTGCACTCGCGCCTCCTGGAGCGCGCGGTGAAGCTGAACGACGACCTCGGCGGGGGCTCGCTCACGGCGCTGCCCATCATCGAGACGCAGGCGGGCGACGTGTCCGCCTACATCCCGACCAACGTGATCTCGATCACCGACGGCCAGATCTTCCTCGAGCCGAAGCTGTTCCTCTCCGGCGTGCGGCCGGCCATCAACGTCGGCATCTCGGTATCGCGCGTGGGAGGCAACGCACAGCTCACACCGATGAAGAAGGTCGCCGGGCGGCTGAAGCTCGAGCTGTCCCAGTACCGCGAGCTCGAGGCGTTCGCGCAGTTCGGCTCCGAGCTCGACGCCGAGACGCAGAAGACCCTCGCGCGAGGGGAGCGCCTCGTGCGCACGCTGAACCAGAAGGAGCGTAACCCGCTCCCGGTCGAGGACCAGGTCGTCCAGATCTATGCCGCCACCAACGGCTATCTGGACCGCGTCAAGGTCGAGCGCGTCGAGGAGTTCCTCGAGCAGCTCGCCCTGCGGTTCCGGGCCGAGCAGCAGGACCTGGGCAAGCAGATCGCCGGCGGCGAGTGGTCCGACGAGATCCAGCAGTCCCTCGACGGGTTCGTGAAGGACTTCGCGAGCGACTTCGGCTACGACCTCGACGAGGAGGGCCAGCCGGTCGACGACGACGCGGAGCCGGAGGCGCGCCGGGATGCACGGCCGCAGGCGGCGGAGCAGGACGGCGCCGAGCCGGCCGCCGAGGAAGCCGAAAAGCCCGAGCAGGAGCCCGCAGCGGTCTAGCAGCCGTCTAGCTCATGGCACAAAAGGACCTCAAGAGCCGCGTTGCGAGCGTGAAGAACATCCAAAAGATCACGCGCGCGATGGAGATGGTCGCCGCCGCGCGGCTGCGCCGCGCCGAGCAGCGGATCGAGCACCTGCGTCCCTACGCGGGAGCGATCCGGCGCATGACCCGCCAGGCGGCCGCCGCCGCGGAGAACATCCCCAGCCTTCCGATCCTGCTGGAGCACGAGCAGGTGAACCGCGTCGGCCTGGTGTTCGTGACCGGTGACCGCGGTCTCGCGGGCGCGTTCAACTCGCAGATCCTGCGTGCGGGCCTGCGCGCCGCCGCCGAGCACAGCGGCGAAGGGCACGAGATCGCCTACTACGCGTCGGGGAAGCGCGGTGTCTCGTCGCTCTCGTTCCGCGGGCTCGATCTATCCGGCAGGTACACCGGCTTCACCGACCGCCCCGGCTACGCGAACGCGCGCGAGATCGCGGAGGACGTGATGGTCGCCTACGTGGACGGCGACCTCGACCGGGTCGAGATCATCTACAACGGCTACATCTCGCCGCTCACGCAGGAGGTTCGCCGCGAGACGCTCCTGCCGCTGCAGCAGGCGACCATCCTGGAGGCGCAGGAGGACGACGACGACGAGGACGGTGCGCATCATGCCCTCGTGGAGTACGAGCCCGATCCGGAGGAGATCCTGCGGCGCCTGATCCCCGACTACGTCGAGATCTCGGTCTACCGCGCGCTGCTGGAGTCGACCGCGTCCGAGCACGGGGCGCGCATGACCGCGATGCGCAGCGCATCGGACAACGCCGGCGAGCTGATCGAGAGCCTGACGCTTCAGATGAACCGTGCAAGACAAGCTGAGATCACCCAAGAAATCATGGAAGTGGTCGCCGGGGCCGAGGCTCTCGGCTAGACCGCAAAGGAGAGAATTTGGAAGCCGCGACACAGACCAGCAACGTGGGCCGCATCGAAGAGATCCAGGGCGTCGTGATCGAGGCCGTGTTCCCCGACGAGCTGCCCCACATCAACCACGCGATCACGATCGATCGCGGTGAAGGCGGCACGCTGGTCTGCGAGGTGCAGCAGCACCTCGGCGACAACCGCGTCCGCGCCGTTGCGATGGACACGACGGACGGCCTAGCGCGCGGCGCCAAGGTCGTCGACACCGGCGGCCCGATCACCGTGCCGGTCGGCGAGGCGACGCTCGGCCGCATGTTCAATCTGCTCGGCGAGCCGATCGATCTCGGCGAGCCGGTCGAGACCGAGGAGCGGTGGCCCATCCACCGCGATGCGCCCGACGTCGAGAACCTCACTCCGACGACCGAGATGCTCGAGACCGGGATCAAGGTGGTCGACCTGCTCGCGCCCTACGCGAAGGGCGGCAAGGTCGGGCTGTTCGGCGGCGCGGGTGTCGGCAAGACCGTGATCATCATGGAGCTGATCAACAACATCGCGAAGCAGCACGGCGGCCTGTCGGCGTTCTGCGGCGTCGGCGAGCGCACGCGCGAGGGCAACGAGCTCTGGCAGGAGATGACCGAGTCCGGCGTGCTCGACAAGACCATCCTGGTGTTCGGTCAGATGAACGAGCCGCCCGGCGCCCGCATGCGCGTTGCCCTGTCCGGCCTCACGATGGCCGAGTACTTCCGTGAGCAGGGCGGGCAGGACGTGCTGCTGTTCATCGACAACATCTTCCGGTTCGTGCAGGCGGGCTCGGAGGTGTCGGCGCTGCTCGGGCGCATGCCCTCGCAGGTCGGCTACCAACCGACGCTCGAGACCGAGATGGGGCAGCTCCAGGAGCGGATCACCTCGACGCGCAAGGGCTCGGTCACCTCGGTGCAGGCGATCTACGTCCCCGCGGACGACCTCACCGACCCGGCGCCGGCGTCGGTGTTCGCGCACCTCAACGCGACGACGACGCTGTCGCGGGCGATCTCCGAGAAGGGGATCTACCCGGCGGTCGACCCGCTCGACTCGACCTCGACGATCCTCAAGCCGGACATCCTCGGCGAGGAGCACTTCGAGGTCGCGAACGCCGTCAAGGAGATACTCCAGCGCTACCGGGAGCTGCAGGACATCATCGCGATCCTCGGCATCGACGAGCTCTCCGACGAGGACAAGCTGACCGTGCAGCGGGCACGCAAGGTCGAGCGCTTCCTGTCGCAGCCGTTCTTCGTGGCGGAGGCGTTCACGGGCCGCTCCGGCGAGTACGTGCCGATCGCCGAGACGATCCGCGGATTCAAGGAGATCATCGAGGGCCGCCACGACGAGCTGCCCGAGCGTGTCTTCTTCATGAAGGGCTCGATCGACCAGGTCACGGACGAGGCGAAGCAGGGCTAGTGGCCAGGAGCCCCTTTCCAGTCGAAGTCCTGACCCCGGAGGGCCCGGTGTTCGCGGGCGAGGTCGAGATGCTCTCGACCCGTACCGAGGTGGGCGAGATCGGCGTGCTGGCGAACCACACGCCGCTGCTCGCGATGTTGCAGCCCTCCGACCTGCGGCTGCACATCAGCGACTCCGAGGTGAAGCACTTCGCTCAGGGTGAGGGATACCTTCAGGTGCACCACAACCACGCCCTCGTGCTGGTCGAGGACTGCTTCGAACCGGAGCAGATCGATCCGGCCGAGCAGGAGGAGCGCCTGCGCAAGGCCGAAGAGGCCCTGGCCGAGGCGAAGACCCCGGCCGACCTCGCCAGTGCCCGGTCCCAGCAGGCGCTGCGCGACAAGCGCCGCGCCGAGACGTTCCTGCGCATCGCCGGCGGCGCCGCCGCGGGCGAGTAGCGCCGCCGGTCCGTCACCGCGTCACGCGCCGCTCCCTATCCCTCCACATCTCCCATTCGATGTCGCGGTGCAGTTCGCGCGCGGGCCGCTGCGGGCCCTCCGGCGCCGCCCAGCCGCACTCGCCCGCGAGCACGGAGACGATGAACATGTTGAGGCTCACCGACTCCGAAGCTGCCCGACCGACCAGGTACTCGTGGAGGCCGATCGGCATACGAACCAGCACTCGTCCACTGCGCGTCTCGTCCTCGAGGACAGCCACGGCCATGTTCTACAGCGGCGGACGTGCCAGGACTTGCTCCATGTGCGCCAACTTCCTGCCGGGCCGGTACCACTGGCGATATCACGGCCCGAGGAGGGAGAAAGGAAAACCCCCCCAATAGCGCCCGCGATATCAGCAATATCGCCGGTGATATGACGCTTCTCGAGGGCCCTTGGGGTGGGCCGTGGTATCGCCGGTGCTATCGAGCTATCGACCCCGGCGAATGTTGAAAACGTCCCGCCCGAAGGTTCCGGGGTCCGGCGAGGCCGCGTAGCCGAGGTAGGGGAGGCGGAACAGCTCCTCCATGGTGCGCAGAGTCGAGAAGTGGTTGTAGGGGTGTGTGCTGACAGTGCCGCCCTTGATGAACGGAGACAGCGCAACCGCCCCCACACGACCCCCGCCAGGCCCCGGTGTGGGACCGCCGTTGTTCGGCGTGTTGGGGAACTGCGCCTGGTTGCAGCAGGCGCTCGCGTCGGCGGTCCCGCCCTCCGCTTCGGCCTCGTCGAACGTGATCAGCAACAGGCCGTCCCGTCGGAACACCGGTGAGCGGGTGATGCGCGGGACCCACTCGCGCAGCCACGCGTCGGCGCTGACGAGGCCGCCGGGCTCGCCGTTCGCGCAGTCCGTGTCATGGCCGTCGTGGCACAGGTTGGGTGTGATGAAACCGAAGTCGGGGTCGTGCTCGTGCTTGCCAGATCGCCTGGAAGGTGTGTGAGCGGCACGTCGTGCTGCTCGCAGTAGTAGTTGTTGTCGATGATCGAATGGAAATAGATGAACGGGTTGTGGCGCGCGGCGTACTGGTCGACCGCGCTGGCCGTCTGGGTGTTGTCGTGGCCGTTGAGCGGCGGGTGCCCGCAGAGGCCGCTCTCCCGACCCGGGTCGTTGCCCATGTCCTCCATGTAGCCCTTCCACGTGAGGCCACGGGCGTCGAGCTGGTTCGCGATCGTCTGCACGGTCGACGGGAAAACGCAGCCGTCACCGAGCGCCTGGCCGTTCGCGTCGAAGACCCCTGGGCCCACGAAGTCGGTAAAGAACTGGCAGTCGGCCTGGTTCTGGGGATTGGAGCCCTGGCCGCTCACCACAGCGGTGTAGTTGCCGAGGCTGAGATGCGTGACCCCGTAGTACTCCGGGAGGAACACGCCCCTCCGCGGGAGGGTTTTCGACAGGTACGGGGCGGGGGACCCCGGGCCGAAGGTCACGTCGGCGTTCTCGTTCTCGAGGAACACGACGAAGACGTGGCCGATCCGCGGCGGGCTGGAAGGCAGCGCGGCCGCCGGCGCGGCGAGGGCGAGCGCAGCGAAAAGTGCGAGGAGCAGCAGCCGCGCTCTCACGACAGCGCCTTCTGCAGGGAGTCGGGCTTGCGGAAGATCTGGTCCGCGGCGGCCGTGCCGGTGGGAAAGCCGAAGCGCTCGGCGAGGTCCTCGAGCGCCGCGAGGTCGCTCGCGTGCGTCTGCTCACCGTCGAGGACGCCGGCCCCGCCCAGTGTGCACGGCGCGGAGACGATGCGGTCCGGGTCGGGCAGGTCGGGCCGCTCGAAGTCGGGCTGGGTCCAGTTCAAGCTCTGGCCGATGTTCTGCGCCTTCGCGTCGCGCGTCGTGAGGTGCCCCAGGCCGAAGCGGTGGCTGATCAGGCTGATGATCGACTCGAACCCGCACAGCTGGTGGCTGACCTTGGCGCGCTTGGCGAAGGGCGAGATCGCGACCGCCGGGATCCGGAATCCCATCTGTCCGAAGTCCTTGTCGAGGTCGGAGCTGCGGCGCGCGTCGGGCACGCTCGGCGGGCGCACATGGTCGAAGAAGCCGCCCCACTCGTCGTACACGATGAACAGAGCCCCGCGCTCCCAGTTCGGGGACTCGATGAAGGCGTGGACCACGTCGGACATGAACGCCTGCCCGAGCCGCACGTCCCCGAGCGGGTGCTCGTCCGCCGACACGCCGTCGCCGCCTCCCCCGTCACGGAAGGGAGGGTCGACGAACGTGATATTCGGCAGCGTGCCCGCCGCGCAGTCGGCGTAGTAGTCGGCCACGGGGCGCGTCCACGGAACGGCTCGCGGTCCCCAGACCGCCGAGAACGGCAGGTCCGAGTTGTAGTAGCGCGCCGTCTGCCCGCGTGCGATCGCGCGGTCAAAGATCGTCTCCCACTGGTTGCCGAGCGTGTCGGCCGGTGGCGTGTTGTTGCGCTTGCCGCCAGACGAGGCCGACCACTTGTAATAGCGGTTGGGCCACGTCGGGCCCAGCAGCGAGCAGTGGAACCGGTCGTAGACCGTGAACTCGCGTCCCGCCGGGTGAATGAAGCCGAGGTCGCCCTCGTCGTAGTAACAGAGCGCGAACTCGTCGTTGCCGCCGGCCAGGAACCCGTCCGGTTCGCCATTCGGATTGGTGCGCGCGCTGCCGAGCTGCGCACGGCCGCCCTCCCAGGAATGGTCGGGGTCGGGGTGTCCACAGCCCTGCCACTGAGCGCCTCCGAGCGCGGAGGCGTGCCGTGTGCCGACGGGCGCGTTGCCGTTGTCCGGGTCCAGGTACTCGCGCTGCTGCACCCCGTCGGCGTTCGGCAGCCATCCGAAGTAGTGGTCGAAGGACCGGTTCTCCATCATCAGCACGACGAAGTGGTCGATCGGCATGTTGCGCGGGGAGGGGAGCGGGGCGGCCAGCGCCTCGCGCTTGGCCACCTCTCCGAGGAGCAGGTTCAGCGGCAGCGAGGCCGCGGCCCCGGCCGCGCCCGCGGCGTAGGCCGCCGGCGGCCGCCGGTAAACGGCCGTTCACTACATCTTTACGACTACCGGTTCAGGTCGTCGACATGCCGCGGGACATCCGAGACGGGGCGCGGCGGTGCGCCCACGTACTTTGCGGTTGGGCGGATCAGGCGGCCCTCGCGCTTCTGCTCCATGACGTGGGCCGACCAACCCGCGACGCGCGCGCAGGTGAACATGGGGGTGAAGAGCTCCGGCGGGACCGCGGCATGGTCGAGCACCACGGCGGACCAGAACTCGACGTTGGTTGCGAGCACGCGGTCCGGCTTGCGCGCCCGAAGCTCGGCGAGTGCCGCTTTCTCCAGCGCCTCGGCGGCCTCGAAGCGCGGCGAGCCGATCTCGCGGCCCGTGCGGCGCAGCACACGCGCGCGCGGGTCCTCGGCGCGGTAGACGCGGTGCCCGAAGCCCATCAGCCGGTCGCCGCGGTCAAGCGCCTGCTTGACCCATCCCTCGGGGTCGCCGGTGCGCTCCACCTCGTCCAGCATCTGGAGGACTCGGGACGGGGCGCCACCGTGCAGCGGGCCCGACAGGGCTCCCACGGCGCCCGACAGCGCGGCTGCCGCGTCCGCGCCCGAAGAGGCGATGATCCGCGCCGTGAAGGTCGACGCGTTCATGCCGTGCTCGGCGGCTGACGTCCAGTAAGCGTCGATCGCCTTGACGTGCTTGGGGTCGGCCTCGCCGCGCCAACGGACCAGGAAGCGCTCCGGAATCGAGGTCGCCTTGTCGACCTCCGTCTGCGGAACCGGCGGCTGGCCGATGCCGCGCGCGGACTGCGCCACGAATGACAGCGCCATCACGGAGGCGCGGGCAAGATCGGTGCGCGCCTGCTGGTCGGAGATGTCGATCAGCTGCTGGAGGCCCCATTCGGGCGCGAGCATCGCCAACGCGGCCTGTACGTCCACGCGTGGGTCGCCGGTGCGCACCGTCAGCGGCCACGGCTCGGCCGGGGGCAGGCCCGGCAAGAAGGCGCCGTCCACGAGCAGGCCCCAGACCTGCTCGAAGGGCACGTTGCCGACCAGGTCCTCGATGTCGACGCCCCTGTACCGGAGCGCGCTGCCCTCCTTGTCGGGCTCCGCGATCTCGGTCGCAAACGCGACCACGCCCTCGAGGCCCGAGCGAACCTGCTCGTCGGTGGCGGTTGCCATGGCGCTCAGATTAGCTGTTAGGCCGCTGCGGCCTGCGAGCCGGTCGCAAAGCGCTCGCCGACCGTGCCGAGAACCTCGATCATCGCCTCGGTGGCCGTGGAACGGTAGGCGTCGGCGGGCACCGCGGCGTGGATGTGGCGCAGCGGCGGCGAACCGGACACCGGGCGGATCTCGACCCCTGGACCCACTTCCTTGAGGACCCGCAGGCGGCGAACGTCAAGCGCGGGAATTGCGAGCAATCGCAGGAAGCTGATGGGAGCACGCATGGAACGATCGGACTCTAGTGGCTGCCGGGACCGTGGTAGGGCGCCGATACACTCGGCGGAGAAGGCCGCCCCCTCCTCTTCTGTGGACGAAAGAGCACTCACCGAGCGACTCATCCGCTACGACACCTCCGACGACGAGGGCATCCGCCAGGCTGCCGGGTTCGTCAAGGGCTGGCTGGAATCGCGCGACATCCCCGTCGAGGAGCTGGAGATCCGCGGCCTGCCCCTGCTGGCGGCGTCCGTGGGGTCCGAGCACGGGCCCACGATCGTGCTGCACGGCCACCTCGACGTCGTCCCGGGCCACGCGGAGCAGTTCGAGCCGCGGGTCGAAGGGGACCGCATCCTCGGGCGCGGCGCCTATGACATGAAGGGCGCCCTGGCCGCGATGATGGGCGCCCTCGAGGAGCTGCGCAACGAGGAGGGAGTGCGGGTCGTGCTGGCGATCGTCCCGGACGAGGAGTCCGAGGAGGAGGTCGACCGGGGCACGCAGTTCCTGATCCAGAACGGCTTCACCGGTGACTTCGCCATCACGGGCGAACCCACCGACCTCCACGTGGGCGTGCAGGCCAAGGGCGTGCTGGCGATGCGGCTCGAGGTCAGCGGCACGGCGGCTCACGGCGCCACGCCGTGGCTCGGGGACAACGCGATCCTGAAGGCGCTCGACACGTTCCGGGCGATCGAGACGCTGCCCTTCGGCCGCGAGAGCTCCGACCTGTTCGACCGCCCGTCGATCAATCTCGGGCGCATCCTCGGTGGTGACGCGCTCAACAAGGTCCCCGACAGCTGTGTGATCGACGTGGACATCCGCTATCTGCCGGGGCAGGACCCGGCCGAGATCAGGAGGCAGGTGTCCGAGCTGCCATCGGTCTCGCTGATCAACCAGTTCCACCGCGAGCCCGCGATCGTCGATCGCAACAACCCGTTCGTGCGTGTGTTGAGCGAAAGCGTGTCCAACGTGCTCGATTCCGAGACGATCAGCGTCGGCCGCGACGGCGCCTCCGACGCGATCTGCTTCATCGGCGCCGGCGTGCCGGCGGTCGAGTTCGGACCCATCGGCGGCGGCCACCACGGCCCGGCCGAATGGGTCTCCGCGTCCTCGCTGGACACCTACCGGCGCACGCTGGTCGACTTCGTGCGCCGCACCCCCGACCTGAAGAGCGACGACAAGCCGCACTTGAGAATTGCTTAGGAAATCGTTCCTGGGAGCGTTCGTGATCGTCGCGCTGGCCGCCGGCGCCACGACCTCGACCGCGCTGCTCGTGCTCGACAACACGGTGGACAAGTTCAAGTCCCCCGTCGGCGGGACCGGAAGGGAGCTCACGGCTGTGGTGAGCGGCGATCCGCAGACGATCATGATCGCCGGCTCCGACATCCGCCACGGCGACAAGAAACTCGGCCTGAAGGCCCGCTCGGACACGATCATCCTCGCGCGGATCGACCCGGGCAAGGGAGTCGCGCTGCTGTCGTTGCCGCGCGACCTGAAGGTCGAGATCCCTGGGCACGGCACCGACAAGCTGAACGTTGCATACACGCTGGGCGGTCCCAAGCTTTCGATCAAGACCGTCAAGAACCTCACCGGGCTCGCCATCAACCACTACGTGGACGTCAGCTTCCACGGGTTTGCGGAGGGCGTGAACGCCCTCGGCTGCGTCTACGTGGACATCGACCGGCGCTACTTCAACAACAACGCGGGGCTCGGCTTCGGAGCGAACTACGCGGAGATCAACGTGAAGCCCGGTTACCAGAAGATGTGCGGGCAGCGCGCGCTCGAGTACGTGCGCTACCGCCACACGGACAACGACATCGTGCGCGGCGCCCGCCAGCAGGACTTCCTGCGCCAGGTGCGCTCGCAGGTGAACGCCCGCGAGCTGTTCGACAACGTGGACAAGCTGATCGACATATTCGCCGACAACACGCGCTCGGACATCCAGTCCACCGGCGCCCTGCGCCGTCTCCTGCGGGTCATGTTCGGCGTGCAGAGCAAGCCGATCAAGCAGGTCAAGTTCCACGGACGGCTGGGCGAGTCGTATGTCACCGCGAATGCCGCGCAGATCAAGGCCGCCACCCGCCAGTTCCTCTACCTGCGCCCGGCCAAGGGCCCGCTGAACAAGACCCGCACGCGCTCCAAGACCGCTCGCAAGGGACGCTCCGGCGGAGCTAAGGCGAATCTCGTCGACTTCACCGTGACGAGTCGTGGGCAGGGCAAGATCGCCAACGACCACGTCGGGTTCCCCGTGTACTACCCGCGCAAGCTGGTGCGCGGGTCCTCGTACGCGGAAGACGTGCCGCGCACCTACACGATCACGGGCACCAACGACAAGCGGTACCGGGCTTACAAGATGGTCTTCTTCACCGGCTACATCGGCGAGTACTACGGCCTGCAGGGGACGTCCTGGCCCAACCCCCCGATCCTCGAGCACGCTTCCGAGACGCGCAAGATCAAGGGCCGCGAGTACAAGCTCTTCTACAACGGCGACCGGCTGCGCATGGTGGGGTGGCAGACCGACCGCGGCTCCTACTGGATCTCGAACACCCTGCTCCAGACGCTCTCCGCAAAGGAGATGCTGGGCGTCGCCCGCTCGCTGGTCAGGGCGCGATAGTCAGGTTGCGGCGAGCGCGGCCGATAATGTGCGTGCATGCCTGAGAGGCCTCCTATCGGAGTGATCGGCGTGGGCTGGGTCGGTCTCGTGACCGCCAGCTGCTTCGCCGACCTCGGTCACGAAGTCTGGTGCCGGGACATCGACGCGGCGAAGATCGAGAGCCTGAGCAAGGGCGACGTCCCGATCTACGAGCCGGACCTGGCGGAGCTCGTCGCCCGCAACTCCGAACGCCTGCATTTCGGGCTGGACGTGGCTCCCCTGATGGAGCACGCCCGCCTGCTGTTCGTCTGCGTCGACACGCCGCCGACGTACTCCGGCGATGCCGACCTGTCGCGGGTCGAAGCCGTGATCGAGGCGCTGCCCTCGTCCGCGGAGCACGCGATCGTGATGAAGAGCACCGTGCCGGTCGGCACCGGGGCGAACATCCGCCGGCGGCTCGGCGAGCTGGGCAAGGCGGACCTCGGCTACGCGTCCAACCCGGAGTTCCTGAAGGAAGGTTCCGCGGTGGCGGACTTCACGAACCCCAACCGCGTTGTGGTGGGCGCGGACACGAGTTCCTCCTGGGCCGCGGACGCCGTGGCGCAGCTTTACGAACCGCTGGACTGCCCGGTGGTGCGCACCGACGTCGCCTCCGCCGAGATGATCAAGCTCGCCTCGAACGCTTTCCTCGCAACCAAGATCTCGTTCATCAATGAGATCGCCAACGTGTGCGAGGAGGTGGGCGCCGACGTCAAGGAGGTCGCGTCCGGAATGGGCCTCGACCCCCGCATCGGCAGCAGCTTCCTGAACGCGGGCGTCGGCTTCGGTGGGAGCTGTTTGGTGGGGGACGAAACGGTTCTGGTCAGGCGTGACCGGCGCACGTGGCTCACAACTTTCGAAGCGCTCTACGAGGATCTCTCGCGGGACGAGGACGCCGACACCGTGCATCCCGCCGCGCTCGAGGTTCTCTCCTGGCAGGAGGGAGAAGCCGAGCCGGAGTTTCTACCGGTGGAGGCAATCACGCGCCGGCCATTCGAGGGTCAGATCGTGGAGGTAAGGACGAAGATGGGCCGCCGGGTCCGAACCACCCCGGATCATCCATTCGTCGTCGCCGATCGCCCGGGCGGACCTGCTCGCGTCGAGCCTGCGGAGAACCTGAGCGAGGATGACTGGCTTCCCGTTGCTCAGGGCACCGCGTCAATGGACTCGCGAGTGCCGCAATCGCTCACAACCGTCGGGGGTATCGCCGCCGCAGGCTTGACGGAGCGTGACGTCGTCGTCCGGCCCCGGCGTACCGAGATAGATGCGGTCGCCGCCCTGACCTCCGCGGAGCGTAATACCGCCTTCGCCCATCCACGCGGCTCGAGGGTCAGGCTCTACGACGTGGCTCGCAGTGGGGCGTTGCGTCTCGACGAGCTGCTGGAGATGCGTCTCTCGCTCGATGGCGCGACGATCGGCACGGCGCGGAACGGCACCTACGTTCCCGTAGAGCTTCAGGCGGACGAGCGTTTCTGGCGTGTCGTCGGCCTCTACGTCGCCGAAGGTCACTGCAGCGTCGACGGGTCGAGGCACAGGCTGATGTGGTCATTCCACCCGACCGCGGAACAGGCTCTGGTCGACGAGGTCGCCGGCTTTTGGAAGAGCTACGGAGTCAAGACGGACATTCGTCATGGCAAGACGAGTACGTCGGTCGTGCTGTCGTCTCGGGTGCTGGCTCGTTGGTGGACCGAGGTGCTCGGTCTCGGTGGCAACTGCTACGGGCAACGCGTTCCTGACCTCGGCTGGAAGCTGCCTGAAGCACACAAGAGGGCCCTGCTGTCAGGTATGTGGCATGGCGATGGCTCCTGGTCGTACGTCGCGGGAGGGCCCAGCGTCGTCCTCGAGTATGGAACCGCGAGTCGAGAGCTAGCCGACGGGATGCTGCGGCTGTTGGGCGATCTGGGCGTGATGGCACGGCTGAAGGTCGGGCGAACCGCCAAGTCGACCACCGACAACTACTGGCTTGTGATCGCAGGTGCCGACCAAGTCGAAGGTCTGCTCGATCTCGTGCCCGCCCCACAACGCGCGGACATCGTTCGCTCCATCGGTCTTCAGTCCAAGCGGATCACGCCCACTGGCTATAAGCGCGACGAATGCGGCACGGCTTGGGTCCGGGTCATCTCCACGGCGCGCGCGCCCCATCGGGGGTTTGTGTATTCGCTCGAGGTTCCGCCCGCTCACACCTTCGTCACCACCGGCGGCCTGGTCGTGCACAACTGTTTTCCGAAGGATGTCTCCGCGCTGAAGCAGCTCGCGGGCAACTCCGGCTACCACTTCCAGCTGCTGACGGCGGTGATCGAGGTCAACGAGCTGCAGAAGCGGCGTGTCGTGAGCAAGCTGAAGAAGCACCTCGGCTCACTGGTGGGCAAGCGCATCGGCCTGCTCGGCCTCGCCTTCAAGCCGAACACGGATGACATGCGGGAAGCGTCGAGCGTCGTGCTCGCAGCACGGCTTCAGGGCGAGGGCGCGATCGTGAAGGCGTACGACCCCGTGGCGGAGGAGCGCGCGGGCGAACTCCTGACCGGGGTAGAGATGTGCGACTCCGCACTCGACGCGATCGAGGACGTGGACGCCGCGGTGATCGTGACGGAGTGGCCCGAGTTCGCCGGCCTCGACCTGGACGAGGTCAGGCGACGCATGGCAAACCCGGTGATCGTGGACGGACGCAACATGCTGAGCCCGGATGACGTGAGACGTGCGGGCTTCGTTTACGAGGGCATCGGCCGGACCTAACCGGTCGTCCACCTACTCTCTACGAGATGCAGGCGCTGATCCTTGCCGGTGGGGAGGGCACCCGGCTGCGGCCCCTCACGTCGGCCGTGCCCAAGCCGGTCGTGCCGCTCGCCAACCGGCCCTTCATCACCTACATGCTCGACTGGCTCGAGCACCATGGGTTCGACGACATCGTGATGTCGTGCGGGTTCCTGGCCGCCGGTGTGCGCAAGGTGCTCGGATCCGGTCACGCCGGCGGTTTCAAGATCCGCTACGTGGAGGAACCCGAGCCGCTCGGAACGGCCGGTGCCGTGAAGTTTGCGGAGGCGATGCTCGACGAGCGCTTCGCGGTCCTGAACGGCGACATCCTGACCGACATCGACCTTTCCTCGGTGGTGAGCTTTCACGAGGAGCGTGGCGGGCGCGCCACGCTCACGCTGGTGCCGGTCGAGGATCCGTCGGCGTACGGCGTAATTCTCACCGACCAGGAGGGACAGGTTTCCGCCTTCATCGAGAAGCCGCAGGGTGAGGCGCCGAGCAACCTGATCAACGCGGGGGCCTACGTGCTCGAGCGCGAGGTGCTGGGCGACATCGCGGCGAATCGCGCGGTGTCGTTCGAGCGCGAAGTGTTCCCGGCACTCGTCGGTCAGGGGCTGTTCGCGGTCAAGCGTGACGGCTACTGGCTCGACATCGGCACGCGCGAGCGCTACCTGCAGGCGACTCACGACATCCTCACCGGAGCGGTCGAGACCGCCGTCGGGCCGGGCATTGGCCCCGGCACGGAGGCGGACGCCGAAGCCAGGCTGGACGAGCCGGTGCTGACCGGCTCCTTCTGCAGGATCGCGAAGGGGGCCGAGGTCGGGCCGGACGTGACTCTTGGCGACCGGTGCACCCTCGAACGCGCGGCCGTGGTGCGCGATTCGGCGCTGCACGATGGGGTGACCGTGGAGGACGATGCGGTCGTGTTGGACAGCATCGTGGGCGAAGGGGCTCGCATCGCCGCAGGATCCCGAGTCGAATCCACGATCGTCGGAGTGGGTGCGGCCGTCGCGTGAGTCGCGATGGCTACGAGATCTCGAACGACGACGCGCGGCTCGATCGCGCGCTGATCCATCGCTTCCTTCACGACGACTCCTATTGGGCCCGCGGCATCCCGCGGGAGATCATGGACCGGGCGATCGACAACTCGCTGTGCTTCGGCCTCTACGCCGGCGACGGTCGCCAGGTGGGCTTTGCGCGCGCGATCACCGACCGTGCAGCGATCGCATACCTGGCCGACGTGTTCGTGCTGGAGCAGCATCGCGGCCGCGGCCGAGCGGTTCGGATTCCGCCCGCTGGCGGACCCCGGGCGGTTGATGGAGATCGCCGTCCCCTACCAGATGGAATCAACCATCTAGACTGGCGCGCCCATGCCGGGCCTTACCCGTGAGGAGATAGAGATCGTCGACACCGCGCGGCAGGTGGACGACGTGCTGGCGATTCCCAAGCATCTCGAAGACGCGCTGTGGCGCGTGGAGTCCGCCGGGCTCGACCGACTGTTCGCCCAGGTCGACGGCATCGAGCACCTGGTCGTCGCCGGAATGGGCGGCAGCGCGATCGGCGCCGACCTCGCGCGGGCAGCCCTCGGGGATCGCCTCACCAGGCCGATGATCACCGTGCGCGGCTACCAGCTTCCACCATGGGTGACGCCGAGCTCCGTCGTCGTATGCGCGAGCTACTCCGGCAACACCGAAGAGACGCTTGCGTGCTACGAGGCAGCCGGTGCGCTCGGGGCGATGCGCGTGGCGGTCACCACCGGCGGCCGCCTGGCTGAGGCGGCGCGCGAAGACGGCGTCCCCGTGATCCCGCTGCCCGCCGGGCTGCAGCCGCGCGCGGCCGTCGCCTACATGACGGTGCCGGCGCTGGAGATCGCGACCCTGGCGGGCGTGGCGCAGGGCGTGCGGACGGAGATCGACGCGGCTGCCGCGGGGCTCGAGCGCCTGGCCGTGGAGTGGGGGCCGGACGCCGACTCCGACAGCCTGGCGAAGCGTGTCGCGCAACGGATCAACGGCACGTGCGTGTGCGTGTACGGCGCTGTTCCGACCGGAGCCGTCGCGACCCGGTGGAAGACCCAGCTCAACGAGAACGCGAAGATCCCGGCGTTCGCGGCCGAGCTGCCCGAGGCGGACCACAACGAGATCGTCGGCTGGCAGGACGCTGCCTCGCTCTGCAGCTACACGGGGATCTTCCTGGAGGATGTCGACCAGCACCCGCGGGTGCGACAGCGGGTGGAGCTGACCGCCGCCCTGATCGAGCAGCAGGCGGCCGGAACCCTGCGCCTGGAGAGCGTCGGCTCGAACCCGGTGGAGCGGGTGCTTTCGCTCGTCCTGCTGGGGGACCTCGTATCGATCTACCTCGCTGTCCTGCGCGGCCTCGACCCCACCCCCGTGGAGCCGATCGAGCGGCTGAAGGCCGCGCTGGCCCGCGCGCAGGTCACGTAAAAAGGCCGCATCCGTATACTTCGCCGCTCTCGGGGCTGCGGGCGCCGCCCCTTCTGATGTGCCCTTTTGCAGTGACTTTGCGTGCTGCCCTTCTATTTGACCTAAACGGGAGAAGCCGATGACGACTGCCGCCAAGAACCACGATGTCGCCGACCTGTCCCTTGCGGACGCCGGTCAGGCGCGGATCGAGTGGGCCGACCGCCACATGCCGGTGCTGGCCTCGATCCGCGAGCGGTTCGCCACCGAACGCCCGCTCGACGGAATCCAGCTCGGCCTGTGCCTGCACGTCACGACCGAGACCGCGAACCTGGTTCGCACCCTGACCGCCGGCGGTGCCGAGGTCGCCATCTGTGCATCGAACCCGCTCTCCACGCAGGACGACGTCGCAGCGTCCCTCGTCGTGCACTACGGCGCCGAGGTCTACGCGATCAACGGCGAGGGCAACGAGGCCTACTACTCCCACATCAACGCGGTCTGCGACAAGCACCCGTCGATCACGATGGACGACGGCGCCGACGTCATCAGCGTTCTGCACGGCGAGCGCACGGACCAGCTGAGCGAGGTGATCGGCGGGACCGAGGAGACGACCACCGGCGTCATCCGCCTGCGCGCGCTCGAGGCCGAGGGCCGGCTCGCGTTCCCGATCGTGGCTGTCAACGAGGCGAACACGAAGCACATGTTCGACAACCGCTACGGGACCGGCCAGTCCACGCTCGACGGGATCATCCGCGCGACGAACATCTTGATCGCCGGTAAGCGCGTCGTCGTGTTCGGCTACGGCTGGTGCGGCAAGGGCGTCGCGATGCGCGCGAAGGGCCACGGCGCCCACGTGATCGTGTGCGAGATCGACCCGCTCAAGGCATTGGAAGCCGTCATGGACGGCTTCGAAGTGATGCCCGGCATCGAGGCCGCGCGCGAGGGCGACATCTTCATCACCGTCACCGGCGACATGCACGTGCTCGACGGCCGCCACTTCGGCGTCATGAAGAACGGCGCGATCGTCGCCAACTCGGGTCACTTCAACGTCGAGATCGACATCCCGGCGCTGCTCGAGATGGCCACGTCCAAGCGCGAGGCGCGGCCGTTCGTCGAGGAGTACCAGCTGGGGGACGGGCGGCACATCTTCCTGCTCGGCGAAGGCCGCCTGATCAACCTCGCCGCCGCCGAGGGTCACCCGGCCGCGGTGATGGACATGAGCTTCGCCAACCAGGCGCTGGCCGCGGAGCACATCGCCAAGAACCACGACAGCCTCGAGAAGAAGGTCTACGTGGTGCCGGAGGACATCGACAAGGAGATCGCCAGGCTGAAGCTGGAGAGCATGGGCATCGCCATCGATGCGCTCACGGCCGAGCAGGAGAAGTACCTGACCAGCTGGGACCAGGGCACCTGATCCACGCATGAAGGCGATGCTCCTCGCAGCCGGGCTCGGGACGCGGCTGCGGCCGCTCACGTACGACCTCCCCAAGCCGATGGTGCCGATCCTCGGGCGCCCCGTGATGGAGCACATCATCCGGCTGCTCGCGCGCCACGGGTTCGATGACGTCATCGCGA
This sequence comes from Solirubrobacterales bacterium, assembly GCA_038203635.1. Taxonomy (GTDB): domain Bacteria; phylum Actinomycetota; class Thermoleophilia; order Solirubrobacterales; family JBBDJG01; genus DASRIA01. Next base: position 958 of record JBBRDT010000055.1, on the reverse strand, counting down.
ACCTGCATTACTTCCCCGACCTGATCCGGGACACGTTCGGCGACGGCTCGCGGCACGGCATCCGGCTCGTCTACTCGTACGAGCCCGAGCTGCTCGGCACCGCCGGTGGTGTGGGCAATGCCCGCGAGCACTTCGGCGGCGAGACATTCCTGGTCATCTCGGGGGATGCGCTCACCGACATCGACCTGACCGCGCTGTGGCGCAGGCACAAAGAGGCCGGCGGCATCGCGACCCTGGCGCTGAAGCGGGTCGACGACCCCAGCGAGCTCGGGGTCGTGATCGTCGACGACGAGGGCCGCATCCAGGGGTTCCAGGAGAAACCCGCTCCGGGCGAGGAGCTGTCGAACCTCGGCAACTGCGGCATCTACGTGTTCGAGCCCGAGATCTTCGACTACTTCCCTGACCGCCCCTTCGTCGACTGGGCGCAGGACGTCTTCCCGGCGCTGCTCGAACAGGATGTCGCCTTCTACGGGCACGAGGTCGCTGAGTACTGGAACGACGTCGGCTCGCTCGAGGAATACCGTCAGGGCAACTTCGACGCTCTCGAAGGCAAGGTCGCGGTCGAGACGCCGGGCACGCGCAACGGGAGTCAGCTGCCCGCTGACGCCGAGGTCGAGGGCTCGGTGTTCATCGGCGACGGATGTGAGATCGCGTCAGGAGTGCGGCTCACCGGCCCCGTCGTGATCGGAGAGCGCTCGCGCATCGGCGAGGGAGTGGCGCTGCGCGACACGATCGTGTGGCCCGGCACGCAGGTCGACGCGGGCACCGTGCTGATCGGCGCGGTCGCGGGCGACCGCCCGCTTGCAGACAAGCTCGCCGGCTAGCTGTAGTTCCCAGCCAGGTTGTTCAGCTCGGCGAGCCGAGCTGCGGGCGGCTTGTGGCCGAGGGAGCCGTGCCTGCGATTGAAGTTGTAGTGGGTCAGCCAGCCGGGCAGCGCTGTGCTTCGCTCGGCCGATGA
>JBBRDT010000054.1:0-24033 GCA_038203635.1 Solirubrobacterales bacterium | reverse complement strand
ATGTGTTCCTTTCTGAGCTTGATTGGCGTTGAGCGAGGGAGCCTGAGCGCACGCGCGGACGCCCCGGCCATGGCCGGGGCGTCCGACTTCGAGGTGCTGCTACTGGTCCCCGGGGTGTCCGGGGTACTTGGGGTTAGTCCGAGCTAAGGCGCGCAATGACGAGGACAGCAGGACTACTCGTCCTGGCCCTCCTGAGCCTTCTGATGCTCGCGGCGCCGGCGGGTGCTGCCGTGACGTTCGAGAAGGTCTCCCTTGCGAGTGCGACCGGCAGGCCCTTCACGAGCGTGGCCGTCGGACCCGACGGGAAACTCTACGCGGGGACGCTTACCGGCGAGATCGTGCGCTTTCCGCTGAACTCCAACGGCACGACCGGCACTGCAGAGGTGATTAGCTCCCTCCAGGCGGCTAACGCCGGGTCCCAGCGAATGCTGATCGGCCTTGCTTTCGATCCGGCCGCGACGGCCGGCAACCTCGTCCTGTGGGTGACCCACACCGCCTACGCCTTCAGTGGCGGACCTGACTGGACAGGCAAGGTGACACGCCTGAGCGGACCGAACCTCGCCACCGTGCAGGACTATGTGGTCGGGCTACCTCGCTTCGCGCGTGACCACCTGACGAACAGCCTCGCGTTCGGCCCCGACGGCGCCCTCTACTTCGTCCAGGGAAGCAACAGCGGCATGGGCGCGCCCGAGGCAATCTGGGAGAACCGGCCGGAGCACAAGCTCACCGCCGCGGTCCTGCGACTGGACCCGACCGCGATCGCCACACCTCCGCTGGACGTGAAGACCGAGGAGGGGGGGACCTACGATCCCTTTGCTCCGCTTGCCCCGGTCAAGATCTATGCGAGCGGGATCCGAAACGCGTATGACCTCGTCTGGCACACGAACGGACAGCTCTACGTGCCGACGAACGGCTCGAATCCAGGCAGTAATACCCCCGCGTCGCCCAACCCTCTCCCTGCCTCCTGCCTGACACGAGTCGATTCCGCCACGAACGGCCCCTATACGGGCCCTCAGGTCCCCGGCCTCTCCAATGTCGCGCAGGTGCAGAACGACTTTCTCTTCCGCGTCGTGCAGAACGGCTACTACGGTCACCCGAACCCGCAGCGCTGTGAGTGGGTGGCGAACGGAGGGAATCCGACCGCGGGTACGGACACCGCGGAAGTGACGGCCTACCCGGTCGGCACCCAACCCGATCGCAACTGGCGCGGCGCGGCCTTCGACTTTGGCCAGCACAGGTCTCCGAACGGCGTGATCGAGTACCGAAAGGACACCTTCGGCGGCGCCCTCCAGGGCAAGCTCCTGGTTGTGCGCTACAGCCAGGGCGACGACATCATCGCCCTGACCCCCGGCGGCCCCAACATGGACATCGTTGGCTCCGAGACGGGCATCGCCGGCTTCACCGGGTTTATGGACCCGCTTGATCTGGTCGAGAACCGTGCCACGGGGGACATCTATGTGACCGAGCACGGCGCTCAGAAGATCACCCTGCTTCACCCCGTCTGATGGCTACGTGCGTCCCAGCGCCGCCGCGCGGACAAGCGTTCGTCTGGTGCCCGCCTTCAAGCAGTGCAGCTCTGCGAACGCCGTCCACGGCCCGCCGTTGGAGTACTCCTCATGCGCACCGCCGGCAGAGAGCTCCGCCCAGCTCACGATCGGCAGCCCGGACGCAAACGGAAATGCAGCGAAGTCATCCGGATCCGTGAAGCTCAAGGTCGTCGGAGAAAGTCCCGTGGACCCCGACAATGGTGACCAGGCCGACCTGCTCATCACGGCCTCCATGACAGACGTGAGGAGTAAGGGCGACCTGTCCGACTATGCCGGCGAGCTCGAGGGTCTGCTCACCTTGCGCATCACGGACCGACCGAACGGAGCCTCAGCGGACCAGCCCGGGACCGTAACTGACCTCTCCTTCGCGTTCACGATGACCTGCGCCCCTACGCCGAGCGATCAAACGATCGGATCTTCTTGCAACGCGTCGACGTCCGCGGACACGCTGATTCCGGAAGCGGCGCGCGAAGGCAGGCGGGCGGTGTGGGGTCTCGGTCAGGTCGAGGTCTTCGACGGCGGCCCCGATGGCCTCGCCGCCACCGACGACAACAGTCTGTTCGCCGTCCAGGGTATCTACGCTCCCTAGGCACGCCGAACGACGCCTACGATCCGGCCTCCCTTGTCGCCTGGGGATTCGTTCTGGATCGAACTGTCCGTCGCCGTTCGTTTGACGCGCGTTTGACACTTACGTCAGGCGCACACCATTGCTGGCACGCTGTATCCGGAGCCGCTCGCCCTCTGGCAGCTCGTTGGCCGCTGCTCGCCCAATTCGTAAGACACCAGAGCGCTCGCGATCAGGTCCGGTTCGTGGATCCCAAGAGCGCTCTCCGAGATCCACACCACAGAGGTCGACCCGTACGCCGACCTTCGTGGGCGGGAAGAGCGGCTTGGACGCTCTGGGTACGCGGAGAATTCCCGCTTTGCGGTCGCCCGGGGTAATCCGCTGCGTTACGTTGGAGCTCTCCGGAAGCGCTGGTTCCGCCGCGCCGCGTGGTGGCAACGGCGGGATCGATTGTCGGGCTGGCCGACTCGGACGCGGCTCTTTACTGCCCGTAATCCCTTGCCTAGGACTGAGCGGATTTCCGCCGGGAGCCGGCGGTCGTACTCGCCTTTCTCCGACGAGGCCGAGCGGGCGGCGACGAAGCGGTGGCCCTCGCGGGCCCGCGCACGTGATCGAGCGGCCAGGGGTCGTGGCGATCCTGCAGCAGGCCGCTGAGCCCGATCCAAGCGACGTTCATCAGCCGCGCGGCCATCGCGGCCTGGGACTCCTCCGGGTGGTCCAGCCACCAGTTGGCCAGCGACTCACCGGCGCCGACGAAGGCGTGACCGAGCGGCTCGGTGCCGCCGATCTCGCGCGGGCTCGAGCCGGCGCTCTCGAGAACCTCGTCGAAGAGCGCCGCGGTACCGTCGGAGACGGTCGCGCGGATCGCCGAGACCTCGCGAGAGAATGGCGCCCCGCGGGCGGCCAGCTCGCCGAACAGGACGTACCACTCGTTCCGGTTGTCGTTGACGTGGCAGAAGAACGCAAGCGCCGAGGCCCACAATCGATCCTCCGGACGCGGGCCGGCGGCTCGAGTTGCGTCGCGCATGCGGGAGAGCATTCGCCCGCCGGCCAGCTCGATGTATGCGAAGTAGAGCCCTTCCTTGGAACCGAAGTAGTTGTAGATCATCGGCTTCGAGACTCCGGCGCCCTCCGCGATCTCCTCCATCGAGGCGGCGTGAAAGCCGCGCCGCGCGAACACGCGTCCGGCCACCTCGAGCATCTCGCGCTTGCGGACCTCGCGCGGCACCTTCTTGCGGCTCCGTAGCTCGGAAGCGGCTTGGCGCGGCGGCCTGGCTGGCACGCGGGCAAGCATACGGTGTGAAATCGATCCTCGCGGGGGCCGGCGGCTAGGGCCGGTTGCGGCCATGGACCTCGTGCGCCTTGACCCATTCCTCGGCGACGATCGCCGACCCGAGCGAGAGCTCGCCGCAGAGCACCGTCGCGGCGACGATCTCGGCGAGCTTGCGCACACCGCCGGCCCCGTAGCAGCCGAGCAGCTCGAGGCACTCGCGCTGGGTGGCGAGCCCGGTTCCCCCGCCGTAGGTGGCGACGATCAGCGACGGCAGCGTGATCGATGCGTAGTAGTCGCCGTTGGGGAGCAGCTCGCTGAAGCCGAGGGCCGCGGAGGATTCGGCGACGTTGGCCGCGTCCTGTCCCGTGGCGATGAACAGGGCGGCGATGCCGTTGGCCGAGTGGGCGCTGTTGTTGTTGACCCCGGACATGAAGCCACCGAGGTTCGCCACCTGGCGCGCTCGGAACAGCCTCTCGCCGGTCGTGTGCATGTGCTTCTCGATCAGCGCCGCTGGGATCGTCGCCTCGGCGACGACGCGCTTGCCCCGGGTGCGGAGGATGTTGACCTGCGAGCTCTTCTTGTCGGTGGCGAAGTTCGACTCCAGGTAGAAGTTGGTGATGCCCGCGTAGTTGGCGGTGATCCAGGCGCATGCCGCGGCGGTCGCCTTGCCCGTGAGGTTCTGGCCGGCGGCGTCGCCGGTCCTGTAGTCGAAGCGCGTGAACAGGATCCGGCTGGCGGAGTACTGCTCGATGCCACGTAGCTTGCCGGTGTGCGTCGTGGTCTCGGCCGCCCGCTTGATCTCCTCGAAGTGCTCGGTCAGCCATGCGCCGAAAGCCCGCGCCTCGCGAGCGCTCTCGAAGACGAACGACGGAGCGCGCTGCATGGCGTCGTCGAGGATCGTGGTCATCACGCCGCCGGCCTCGTGCAGCATCTTCATCCCGCGGTTGTAGCTCGCGACCAGAGTGCCCTCACTCGTCGCCAGCGGCACGTAAAACTCACCCCGCGCGTGCTCGCCGTCCACCAGCAGCGGCCCCGCGATGCCGATCGGCACCTGCGCGACCCCGACGAACTGCTCGACGTTCCCGGGCAGCGTCGACGGGTCGAACGAGTACTGCGAGACGTGCTCCAGCTCGACGCCCGTCTGCTCTCCGACGAACGTCCGGCGCGCGGCGGCGGCCTCGCGCGTGTAGTCGCCCTCGCCTTCTTCGCGGGGAACCCTCTTGCGTGCAGCCCCGGTCGTGGTCATGTCGCCTCGCCGACGAGGCTCGGGAGGCTCGGGAGAGGTGTCGAGGGCCGCGTGGGCGCGGCGAGCTCCCGGTACTCGACCTCGAAGGCGTCGACGATCTCCTGCGGCTCCGGGACCAGGCCGGCGTCGACCGCCAGCCCGAGCCTCACCTCGCCGGCGTAGCTGAAGATGGAGACGCTGATCCCGACCCCGCCGGCGCAGGGAGCCCAGACGACGGCTCCGCGGACCGGCGCGCCGGCGAAGTGCATCGGCTCCTGCGGGCCGGCAACGTTCGTCATCACGGCCGTGCCTCTGGCGGCGAACTCGCCGAAGATCACGTTCTGCAGTTGCGCAGGGGTCAGGCCGATCGCGCTGAGGACCCCGAACGAGAAGGCGCCCTCCTGCGAGCGCTTGATCGCGTCCATCCGGCGCTTGACTTCGGCGAGGCGCTCGCGCCGGTCGCCGATCCCCACCGGGAGCGGAAGGAGGACGAGCCCGAATCGATTCCCGAGCTTTCGCGGCAACGGCTCGTCGAGAGGGCGCAGGTTGAACGGCACGATCGCGCGCAGCTCGTGCACGAGGTTCTCGCGGCGCTTCAGATAGCTGCGCAGGGCACCGGCCACAGCAGTGAGCAGGACGTCGTTGACAGTCGCATCGAAGGCGCGGCCGATGGCCTTCACCTCGTCGAGTCGCAGCGGTGACGACCAGGCGACGCGCCGTGCAACCCCGGGCTCCCCCTTGAGGACGGTGTCGGCGTCGTGGCCGGTCAGCAGCAGCTTGGCCAGGGTCTTCGCGTCGCTTCGGCCCGCGGCGGCCAGATCGGTCACCTCCGCGGGATGGGCCATCACCTCCAGCAAGTCGCGCCAGACCGTCTCGGCCACTCCGCGCGGTACGGTCAGGGTGCGCGCCGCCGAGTGGCTGAGCTTGTCGAGCGGCCCGCTCCCGGAGCGGGCGGCCTGCGGCGGCGCGATGTCCGCCGGCGCGCCGTCGTCGGTCAGCGAGAGCAAGACGCGTGCGAGGGCGATGCCGTCAGCGATGCAGTGACTCACGCGGAAGAGCATCGCGCAACCCCGCCCGTAACCGTCGATGAGGTGCACCTCCCACAGCGGTCGAGAGCGGTCGAGCGGCATCGCCATCGCGTCAGCGACGAGCTGCTGCAGCACGCTCTGATCGCCCGGGGCGGGCAGGACGCGTTGGTGAACGTGCGCGTCCATGTCGAACCCGGGGTCGTCCTCCCACCATGGACCGTAGAGTGGTACCGACGACTCCACGACGCGCTGCCGAAAGCGGGGGAACTCGGCGACCAAGCGCCGGCGCAGCTGTTCCCTGACGCGCGGCCAGTCGAGCTGGTCGTCGAACCACAGCACGCCGTTGACGACCATGAGGTTGGTCGGGCGGTCCATGCGGAGCCACGCGGTGTCGGCGCTCGACATCTGCTCTCGGGTCACGGACCGATCTCCGCGGCCTGAATCGAATGAAGCCACGCGTGCCACCTCTCCTCGACGCCAGAGCTTCCGTGCGGATGGATCCAGGCCCCACCCTACCCGACAGTAATATTACGAACTGGTAGCCTGGTCGCGCTTGGGCTTGCGTTGGCGATCTCCTCGTGCGCTTTGACCTGGGCGTCCACGAGAACCGAGCCCTGAAGGGAGCAAGAGCAATGCCCCAGACCAAAGTCAAGCGGCCTGCGCCGGCAAGAAAGGCGCCAGCGACTCGCAAGCGGAGTGCAGCCAAGGACAGGGAAGACCGTCTCAGGACCACGGTCAGCAGCACTACAGAGCTGTCCGAGGAGGTGCTCAAGTCGGTCGAAGACGGTCAGCGCGCCGCGATCGAGGCGGTGCACAAGTTCGTCGACACAGTCGACCGGGCCTTGCCACCGCGTGGCCAAGGCCCTTCCAGGCGGCAGGAGATCGTTGACTCCGCCCTCGAGATGGCCGACCGACTTGTCCACACCCAGTACGACTTTCTCCGCAAGGTCGTGCACGGTGCTGGTAAGTCGCTGAGCGAATCAGACCGCACGAAATAAGGCGCCTACCACAGTCGACATCCACTGCGCAGATGGGGACTGCATGACCGGCACGGACTCGACAAGCACCCAAGCAGGCGACGACCGCAAGACGGGAGAGCACCGACCCAACGAGCTGCGGGCGTTGAGCGCGCTCGCCTTTGAGGAGCTGAGAGGCTTTCCCGGCGGCATCCGCGACATGCACCTGGGCATCGCCGAACGCGCGTTCCGGGGCGTGGGTCCGGCGGGCCGCCCGGTCCAGGTCATCCACGACGCGCTCTCGCGCCGCGCCTATGACGCGATCGGGGCCGGCGCGGCGCGACTGGGACGGTCCGCCGACGCAACGATGGAGAGGCGGGGGATTGGGCAGGAGGTCCTGCTCTCGACCACGCGCCGGGGGAGCGCGATGATCGCTGCCCTCAACGGCCTGATCGGCGACCGGCTCGAGCGCTCGGGAAGCGACCTTCACCAGCCGGCCTCGGTGCGCGTGCACGGCGAGGCCGTGGCGCTTGACGCGGGCTCGCTGAGCGCCGCGTTCCCCGACGCGACGGCGCGGCTGGTTGTGTTCCTACACGGCCTGATGGGGAATGAGTTCTACTGGGATTGGGGTGCCGCCCATTCGGGCGATACCTACGGCGCGCGACTGGCCTCGGATCTCGACTACACCCCTGTATATCTGCGCTACAACACCGGTCTGCACATCTCGGAAAACGGTCGGTCCGTCGCGGCGCTGCTCGAGGAGCTGGTGCACGCATGGCCGGTGGAGGTGGATGAGATTGCGCTCGTGGGTCACTCGATGGGCGGTCTGATAGCGCGCAGTGCCGGCCACCAGGGGTCAGAGAGCGGCCAACGCTGGACCGAGCGCGTCCGTCACATGATCTCGTTGGGCACGCCACACCTGGGCGCGCCGCTTGAGCGGGGGGCTCACATGGCTGCCGAGGCGCTTCACGCGCTGCCTGAGACGCGCATGCTCGGTGCCTTCCTGCGCCGGCGCTCTGCCGGCATCCGCGACCTGCGCCACGGCTCGCTGGTCGACGAGGACTGGCGGGGCCGCGACCCCAATGCCCTGCGCGCGGCAGCGTGCAAGGAGGTGCCGCTGCTGGAAGGAGCCACGCATTGCTTCGTCTCGGCCACCATCACCCGCAGCATGCACCATCCCCTGGGGCGCCTACTTGGCGACATCCTCGTGCTGACACCCAGCGCTACCGGACGGGGCCGCACTCGGCGGATCCCATTCAAGGACGAACACGGCCACCACGTCAGCCCCGCCCACCACCTCGCGCTGCTGAACCACCCCGAGGTCTACGACCGCCTCCGCGAGTGGCTAACGCCATCCGGCGGCGGAGCCGAGTCCAGTTCGGCGCGCGACCTCGCGCCGACGTAACCACGAGATCAGTCAGTCGTGTCAGTCCTTCCGACCGCCGAGTCCGTCCACGGCATAGCCCCGATGTGCCCCCGCGCGCGAGGTCATACAAGTGAACAATGGAGCCGGCTGCGAGGGATATCGCCGTGACGGGGGCCGGCTCGATCGGTTCAGAGCCGGCGGCGTCGAGGTCGGCCTACGAGCTGGTCCCGGCGCTGCGGGAGCGCGACCCGGACTACATCCGCCGTTCGCTCCGGTTCACCTGGCCGCTGATCGCCGCCTGGTTTCGTCCGGAGATCCGCGGGCTGGATCGGATTCCGGCGCGGGGTCCGGTCCTGCTGATCGGCAACCACTCGGGCGGGAACGTCGCTCCGGATACGCTTGCGCTCACGCTTGGCTTCTATCGGCACTTCGGGGTCGAGCGGCCGTTCTTCCAGCTGGCCCACCACCTCGTGATGAGGGCGCCGTGGCTGTCGCAGCTGCGCAAGTACGGGACGATCGAGGCGACCCGAGAGAATGCCCAGGCCGCGGTGGAGTGCGGAGCCGCCGTCCTCATCTATCCGGGGGGCGACTGGGAGGCGCACCGGCCGTCTTGGCATGGCCACCGGGTCGAGTTCGCAGGGCGCGAGGGATTCGTGCGGCTGGCGCTTGCCGCGGACGTGCCGATCGTCCCGGTGGTCTCGATCGGAGGCCAGGAGACGGCGCTGTTCCTGACGCGGGGGGAGCGCGTCGCCCGTGCGCTCGGGCTCGACCGGCGGTTCCGCCTCAAGGTCCTCCCCGTCTCGCTGGCGCTGCCGTGGGGCCTCGACGTCGGGGACTTCTTTGGCCACATCGCGCTGCCGGCGAAGATCACGATCCAGGTGCTCGAGCCGATCGACCTGCACGAGCGTTTCGGCCCGAACCCGGACGTCGACGCGGTCTACGAGACGATCACCGGGCTCATGCAGCGAACGCTCGACGAGTTGGCCGCCCAGCGGCGCTTCCCGGTGATCGGGTAGGGGCCTTGCGTTTGGAGCGGCCCATCCTTACGCGCCGACGACCGTGAATCCCAGCGTCCGTGCTGCCTGGGCCTGGCGAGCATCGAATGTAACGAAGGTCACCGCGGGACCGCCGACGCGCTGCGCAGCCGAGAGGTGCATGGCGTCCAGGGTTCGCACCCCGGTGACTTCGGCGATCGCCGCGGCTCCCTCGCACGTGACCTCGTCGAGCTCCACGATCGAGAACGCGTTGAGATCCTTCGTGAACGCAGCGCGTGCCTTCGGCAGGTCACGTTCCGCGAGCAGGCGGGCCAGGTTCCGGCGCATCTCGACGATCGTGTGCCGCCCCGTGACCAACGAAGGATCGCTGCGCAGGAGCGAGTCGGCCGTCTCGGAATCCGGCTCGTCGACGTAGCGCTTCAGCAGGGCGCTCGAGTCGACGTAAAGGCTCAATCGCCGCGATCCTCGCCGAGCACATCTACGACACGCCGACTGGCCTTCCAGCGTCGCGAGGGGCCCAGGCTTGCGGCTGAACCCGGGCGGCTCGCGCCCGAGCTGGGGGTGATCCAGCCCTCGGCGATTCCGGCATCGATGCGCGCTCGACCCGGGAGCGGGCCGAGCAACGCCTTCGGGCGCCCCCGATCGGTGACGCGTACCAACTCACCGCGCTCCGCGCGGTCGAGGTACTCGGATAGGCGTTGCTTCAACTCTCTAACACCGACGTCCGCCATGTGGATACTTTACCAGCCCAATGTACCCACATTCAAGATAAGGGCTCAGCGCAGGCCCGACAGCAGCAGGTACAGGTCGTACACCGGCAGCAGCGTGTTGGCGGCGATCAGCGCGATCACGACCCACGCGCGAGAGCGATCGACGTGGGACAGGTCCGATGGTGCGCTCCCGGGGCGCACGCGGGCGGGCGCGTTCGAGGTGATCGTGACGGTCGGGTTGTAGGTGGAGCGGCTGGACAAGGGGGGCCAGTTCGTTACGGCGGACGAATCGTTGACGAGCCCGGGGTGGGACTCGCTTCGCTCGGCAGGGAGCGCCCGAGCGCCGCGTGCTCGAGCCGCGTTATGAAGCTGAACCCGCGCTGATGCCCGGGGCTCACCATGTACACCACGACCAAGCCCTGGCGGATCAGCACGAGCCCGACGAGCACGACCGCCATCACCCATGCGGCATCCTCGAGTCGGTTGCCCAGCCGGATCTGGACCGCCGCCACCGTCAGCGCGAGCAGGACCGGCACCACTGGCGCGACGAGCTGGCCGAGCCCCTCCCGCTCCGACCTGGTGGTCGTCACCGCGCGCGAGTCGGCGCAGTACGCGCCGACTGCGATACCGAGATACCCGGCCACCCAGCCCGCATCCAGCAGACCGCCCGACTCGTAGCCCTGCACCTGGCTCAGGTACGCGTAAGCGCTGTCGGCCACGGACATCGCGAGAAGGCCGCCGAGCAGGCAGGCGAGCGGAACTCGCTCACCCGCCGGCAGGCGCCGGATCGCCAGCACGATGAAGAAGACCGTGACGACGTCCGCGAAGGGGTAGGCGAGCGTCAGCAGGCCGCCGAGCGTGGTGAGGTCGGTCGTGTGCCACAGCGAGCCGAGCACGAGCACCCAGCTCAGCAAGAGCAGGGCGGTGGCGACCACCAAGGCGTCGAGCACCGACCGCGCCTTGCGCGCGCCCCGCTCGCGCAGGGCAGGATGCACGAGCAGCGCCGCCACGACCAGCCCGACACCCGCGAGGTACCCGACGTCCGCGAGCGAGGGAACCGGGACCTCGCCGGCGCCGAGGTCATAGACCGTCCAGGTCGCCTCCGCGATCGTCCAGGCACCGCCGGCGCACGCGAGCAGCGCCCAGAACAGGCGCATGCGCTCCGGCTGCCGGGCGCGAGCACCGAGGCACAGGATCGTCGCGGTCAGCGCCGCCGCGACGGTCGCCAGGTCGGAGAACCACAGCGCCGCGGTGTCACCGCCGACGTGCAGCCCCAGCCAGACCGCGTACACGGCGGTCCCGAGCACCGCAAGTGCCGCGGCGCGAGGGAAGTTTGCCGTCCGTGGCGCCATCTGCTCGTGGAGTCGGCAGCGCGCGGACTCTCCTTGAGCGAGTCGGTCGAACGGGATGTCATCGGCCGATGTCGGCTGGATGCAGAAGCGAGTGGCGCTGCGGGTCGGCGGCTGACCCAACAAACGGTCCCCCAGACCGGGGCTCGGCTCGGCAGTGCCGCCGGATCGGTCGATACAGGTCCCATGAGAAAGCTACCGCTCATCCTTGCGACGGCGCTGCTGGCGACACCACTATTTGCCGCTGACGCCGAGGCGGTCGTATCTGGCAAGTACCAGGGCTCGGAGATCTCCTTCCGGGTCATCAACAGCAAGATCGGCAAGCTGGTGTTCACGGCCGTGAACAGCTGCCAGACGGTCGGAAGCGGCGAGCTCCCCGACGCGGACATCCAGACGTGGAGCCCGCCGGGCCGCTTCAAGATCCGCGGGGATGGCAGGTTCGGCGGGTCGCGCTACGTAATGCGGTCCAACGACTTCTTCGACATCCGCTTCTACTGGCGCGGACAATTCCGCAACGGGAAGATGAGGGCCAGGGTCCAAACCTCGTACAAGTTCTACGACTCCGAGAGCCGCCCCGTCCACTGCTACGGCGAGAACGTCTTCCGAGCCAAGCGCAAGCCCTAGCTCGTCAGCGCCAGTCGAAAGACTCGTGGTGGATGTGCTTGGCCGGCACCCCCGCCGTCGCATCTGGGTGTGGAAGCTGCGCAGCATTCCCTGCGGACCGCACATGAAGACCGATAGGTCGCGCCGGTCGCCATCGGCGGCGGCGAGGACGCGCTCGGGGGTCAGGCGCCCCTCGACGCTCGTGTCGATCAGATGCGCGGTCGATCTTCTCGCGCAGGTTGCGCAGATGGACGTCGATCACATTCGAGCGGTGCTCGTACGAATCGTCCCAGGCCGCTTCGAGCAGGTCGAAGCGCGACACCACGTCGCCAACCCGCCTCATCAGGGCTTCGAGCAGCGCCAACTCCTTCGGTGAGAGTTCGATGGCAGTGTCTCCGCGCATCACGACGTGCCGAGCGACGTCGAGGCGCAGGCCGCCGGCCTCGAGCACGACGGGACGGCGCCCGGGCCCTCGGCGTGTGAGCGCGCGCAACCGCGCGAGGAGCTCATCCAGCGCGAATGGCTTGACCAGGTAGTCATCTGCTCCGGCGTCGAGGCCGGCCACGCGCGATTCGACGTCCTCGCGGGCAGTAAGCAGCAACACGGACGTCCAGATCTCGTCTGCGCGCATCCGGCGACAGACCTCGAAGCCGTCGAGACCGGGGAGCATGACGTCGAGCACGATCGCGTCGTATGCGGTGGCCCCTGCGAGCACCAGCGCCTCGTCGCCTTGCCCCACGAGATCGGTTGCGTGCCCCTCGTTTCGCAGCGCTCGCTGTATCAGCTGCCCGAGCCGCTCGTCGTCCTCGACCACCAAGATGCGCATGTCCCAAAGTGTGTCAACGGCCGCGGAGGCGGTACCAGGACCTCGGCCTGCCACGGCTACGCTCGCCGGCGCCGCATCGGGACGAGGCTCTCATAGACATCACCGAGCCAGTCCGCCAGACGGTGCAGGGGCGCCCTCACGGGAGGGCTCCACAGGACGAGTGCGACAATCGCTCCAAGCGCCGCGCCGCCGGCGATGTCACTCGGATAATGGGTCCCGAGCGCCACGCGGCTGAGTGACACGAGCAGCGCGAGGACAAATGCCACGACGCCGGCAGTGCGGTGCCGCAGGCCGATGGCAACGGCAATCGCGAAGGCGGCGGTGGCGTGATCGGACGGGAACGACGGGTCGGGGGAAGCGGAGAGCAAGAGGTGCGCGTCGCCGGGGTGCGCCTCGTAGGGTCGTTGGCGGTCCCATGCCGCGGCGATGACCTGCGCCACCAGCAACGCGAGAGTGGCGCTCAATCCGGCCGCAACGGCGGCGTGGCGGCCGGTTGGCGGGCGGTGCTCCCCGCGAGCAAGGAACAGGACAGCGAGGAGCACAACGAACAGGATGGGTCCGTCGTTCGCGAAGAAGCGCAGGATCTCCTGAAGCCATTCGTGACGAAAGGTGAAGTCGTTGAGAAGGTCGAAGATCCTGAAGTCCATGGCTACCGCTCCCTACGTCGCCGTTGCCCTGGGCTGGGCAACCGGGAGGTTGTCTACGACAAGCGCGCGCAACGAGACGAGCAGCGAAAATGCAAACAGCAGCGATCCCGTCATCTCGCCAAGCTCTTCGGGGATCGTCGTCCAGGGCATCGGCGTATTGAGCAGCAGGTCGACGCATTGCGAGACGACCCACAAGGCCGCGCCGCCAACCCACAGGACATGCGCGAGCTGGTTGGTGCGCATTCCCAAGAGAGTCCTGTACCAAGCCGCCACTCCAACCACCACGACCGGCAGCAGAAAGGCCTGACCCCACACGCCAGTGAGGTGCTGAAGCTCCTCGTGGAGGGCTGCCATCTCGTCGAGGCCCAGGTACACGAACACGAATGCAAGCGCCATCCACGAGCGCCGGTTATGCCTGGCCTCCTCGCGAAAGACGCCGTTGCAGATGGACATCAGGGCCGCGGCCCACAGCGCGAGTCCCGAGAACATCGACGCATAGTTCTGCTCCTTGTTCACGTCGAACACCCGCATGTAATTTACGCTGTGCGAGATCGTGCCCATCACCCCCAGGGAAACGACCACGGCCGCGGCCGCGAGCCGCCAACTTCACCGGGTCCAAGCGGTAAACGAAGGACGCCAGCGCGACGAGGTCACCGTCACGGCCTTGCTCGTCGACATCCAGGGGCCGGTACTGATGGGCGCGCATCACTAGGGAGACCACGAACAGCGACGCCGCTCCCATCTCGAGGAGCTCCCCGAACGCGTACGAGTGAGGTTCCCCGGCCCGTGCGGCGTCGAACACGCAAGCTCCCAGGAAGGCGCCGACAGCAACTGCGCAACGGCGTGCTGTCCGCCGCGATTCGAAGCGCTGCGCCATTTGCAGCCAGGTCAGCGTCGCAACCGCGACAAATGGTAGGTAGGAAACGGTCCAGCTCACTCCGTGCTGGTGGGCCCATGTATGAATTCCGAGGATTTCGTCGATGCCGAAAAGCGCGAACAGGGCGGCGCTCGCCTTGAACCACAAGCCCGCGCGCGGATCGCGGGCGATGGTGTTACTCGCAGCGAAGGCGAGTGCAGCGGCGCAAAGGAAGAGCGTGCCGCTCACCAGCGCCGACAAGTTGATCCTGTGCGCAACATCCGAACCGTTCAGGTCAAAGAACCGCAGCGAGCTGAACCCCCGCGCGTCCCCGAAGTCCAACACCAAGAAGAACGCCATCACGCCGGCCAGCAGAGCCAACAGCCGGCGGGGCCGGATCCGGCGAGCAAGCCGAAGGGCCGCCTCGGTCATCGAAACGGCGGAGTCAAGCGTTGCCGAACTCATCCGCCGGGCGAGCGCCGCGGCGGCTGCGGAAGGCGAGGTAGGCAGCTCCGGCTACTGTCGCCATGACCACCGCGTAATCGAGGTAGTGGAGGTGATCCTTCCACCAAGATCCCGCCAAGCCCGAGATCCCGGACGACGTGAGTTGCGAACGTGACGAGCTGCTCGGTCACCGAAGCGAGCGGCATCGCCTCATCCACCATGTCCACTCGGCATGGTCTGAGGCCAACCGGCGGATGTCCAAGGTCTCTCATCGGCCATGGACTCGACCATTGCGATGTTTGATGAAGAGATGATGAAGTAGCGATTGCCGAGGTTTGCCCGCGTCATCTCGTCGGAGCTCGCTCGCGGCGTCATGTAGAACGTAAGGTTGTGAAGCTCTACGTCTGCTGGGGCACGTTCGCAGTCCCATGGCCTCGGAGTCTGCGTCATGGCGCCCCGGCGCGCACCCGTGCAAGAGGGCCTACGACGCACTGAAATCAGCCGGCCACTCCCCGGAGGTCGTGAGGACATGCGGCTTCGCCGCGCTGCCCGATGTCACACGCGGTCGGAAGGAGGTCAAGCGGCTGACCGGCGAAAGCGGCGCACTATGCAGTGGATCTGGGCAGCGATTCCTGATTCTCAAGCGCTTTCTCTTGGCCTGAGTTGTCCCCACTTGCGCTCACTTCGTTACTCGATCTGTTACCCGCGAACGCTTGCTCGGCGAAAGGGCGCTCCTGCGAGCGTGGCGCGTAGTCCGCGTAGGTTTCGGTGGTCTGCACACTGCGGTGTTCCATGAACTCTTGGAGCAATCGCATGGATACGCCAGCGCCCGCCATGTGCGTGGCGAAGGTGTGCCGCAGGTCACTCGTCACCGGCGCCGCGCGCGGATCGGGGCGGCGCTCGCCGAACCGCTCGCCTCACACGGTGCCCGGCTCGCGCTCGCGGTCTCGAGCCCGGGAGGATGGCGGCGGTCGCGGCGCGTTGCGGTGAGGACATGTTCGTGGCGGAGTGCTCGGCAACGCTCAGCGCGCTTGCTCGTCAACGCCAGTCGAAAGACTCGTTGTGGATGTGCCTGGCCGGCACCCCCGCCGCTCGCAGCTGGGTGTTGAAGCTGCGCAGCATCTCCTGCGGACCGCACATGAAGACCGACAGCTCGCGCCGGTCGCCATTCGCGGCGGCGAGGACGCGCTCGGGGGTCAGGCGCTCCTCCACGCTCGTGTCGATCAGATGTGCCTGCAGCGACTCGTGGCGGTCGGCGATCGCTCGGATCTCATCGGCGAACGGCGCCTTTCCCGCGCCCGTGTAGAAGAAGTCCACGCGATGCGGCAGACGGCCATCGAGCGCGCGCAGCCAGCTGAGGAACGGAGCAATGCCCACGCCGCCGGCGATCCACACCTGCCGATCGGTCCCCCGGCAATGGTTGAAGCGCCCGTGGGGGCCGCCGATGACCGCGGGCATCCCCGGCTCGATGAGTTCCTGCAGCCGCGACGTGTAGTCGCCGAGTGCCTTGACCGTGACGCGGACGATGCCCTCGTGCGGAGCGCTGGAGATCGTGAACGGGTGCCGGTGCCAGCCGTCCTTTGCTTCGAGGTAGACCATCGCGAACTGGCCGGGCACGAAATCGACGTGTCGGCCGATCGGGCGCATCACGACCTCCACGAGACCCTCGTCGATCTCACGAACCGTGTCCACCTGGTAGTCGTGCAGCGACAGGAAGAAGCGTGCGAGCAGCTCGCGGTAGACGTAGAACCCCACCCCGATGGCGCCTACCGCCACGTAGCTCCAGCGCAGGACCGGTGCGTCGCCGAAGGGCGTCCCGTCAAGCAAGCCGTGCGCGAAGCCCGCCGCGACGAACAGCCCCGTGGTGCGGTGCAGCGCCCGCCAGCGCTCATAGCCGCCGAAGACGCGGCGAACGTCCCGCACGACAGGCGCATCGCGCGCGGCGACCACGACGCCCCGCAGGGGTGGCGGCACGACCGACTGCCATCGAGGGAGGATCGCCCACAGCGCGAGTGCAACGAGGCCGATGGCGCCGATGACCCCGAGCGGGCCACCGAGGGCGGTGCCGTGCGGATTGGACGACAGCAACACGTGCGGCGCCAGCAGGGCCAGGCCTGTGATCGCAACGCGGCGATGCCAGACTGCAGCGCGGTCGATCCCGTCGAACCACTCCTCGACCCACGGCAGTGTGCTGATGAGCACGAGCCCGATGGACAGCAGCAGGATCGCCTCGGCGCCCAGCAGCTGCCCGAGGTAGCGCGCGGTGGGCTCTCCGGAGGGCCGTGCCACGATCCACAGGGCGCCCTGGGCGGCGACGAGGACGCCGATCGTCGCGGGCCCGACGCGCTGGGGGACGAATCTCGTCCGTGGCTCGGCCACCGCTCGACGATACCGGGCACGCCGGTTCCGCTTCTCGCACAATGCAGAAGGGGCCGGGTAGCTACCGCCAACCCAACGTTGCGCAGCCGCGCCCTCACACAAACACCTTCAATAGGAGTACCGTCTGAGTTGAGTGCTGGCTCTGCGGCCAGAATCTTCAGCTCAAGCCGGAATGCCACCAACGGCGCACTGCGCGCCACGAGGCGATAGGCGGGGCCACTGGCTTTGACTGCGGGGCCAGTGCAGTACTTCTACGACGTTACCCCACCGGCACGGTGGCTTCGTCCCAATCTGATTGAACGCCCGGGGTTCTAGCTTCGTTCTGGGACCGCTTCGAGCGCGCCACTGTCGATCAGCAGAAAGAGGAGGCGACGGTGCCCAGATATTACGTGCAACAGTCCGACGGCGCTCCCAGTTGGAAGACGGTGGCGACCGCGCCATCCCGACAGGGCGCTCAATCTCTGTCCCGTCGTCTGCAGAAGGCCGGGAACGGTCACAATCACGGTCCGAGCAGACACTACGTCCGTGCGATGTCACGGAGCGCGCTCTTGCGCGAGGGCGGCGTGGATGCCTGCATCTGCGCTGAGGACGACCTTGAAGGGCTTGAGCTCAAGCGGGCCACGCTGCGGATGCGCGGCTAGCCTAGCTGGTAGATGCCATGACGGGGCCGGGACAGGGCAGGAGCCGTGCGTCCCTCTTGCCGAGGGCTGCACGCCAGAGGAGCAGGCGGCGTTCTCTCGATCGGGTGATCGAGATCGTCGAGGAGAGCAACCTCACGCCCGAGGAGCAGAAGCTGGCCGCGAAGCTCCGTCGTCTTCTGAACGACCGACTCTGACCTTCCAGGAGCCGACTTAGTCATGTCGAGGCCTCTCCCAGACCATCAACCACGAGGAGTGACCGCCGCCTCCTCGCATCCGACCTGGTACGCCGCCGCTGAACTCGAGGAGATCAGGGCGCTGATCGCCAGCGGCCGCCATCTTGGCGTGCTGACCCATGGCGAGGTGGCGACGGCGATCGCCGAGCTCGACTTCGACGAGACCGATATCGAGGAGCTACACCGCTTCCTTGAGGGGTGCCAGATCGAGTTGGTCGATGACGTCGCGCCGCAGCCGGCCGCTCCCCCGCCCGACCAGGCCCAGGTCGGGAAGCCCACGACGTCACTCGACCTCACGCCGGAGACGACGACCGATTCCCTTCAGCTCTTCCTCAAGGGCATCGGCAAGGTCCCGCTGCTGACGCGGCCGCAAGAGCTCGCGCTGGCGAAGCGGATCGAGCGAGGGGAATTCGACGCCAAGCAGAAGATGGTCGAGTCGAACCTGCGGCTCGTCGTCGCCTACGCCAAGAACTATCGCAACCGGGGGCTGCCCTTCCTCGACCTCATCCAGGAGGGCACGATCGGGCTCGTGCGGGCGGCGGAGAAGTACGACTACCGCAAGGGGTTCAAGTTCTCGACCTACGCGACCTGGTGGATCCGCCAGGCGCTAGCCCGGGCGCTCGCCGACAAATCTCGCACGATCCGGATGCCCGTTCACATCAATGAGAGGCTCGCCAAGATCTGGCGGGCCGAGCGGGGTCTCGTGACCGAGCTGGGGCGCGACCCGACCGTCGATGAGATCGCCGAGGCAACCGGACTCGGGCCGGAGGACGTCAAATCGATTCAGACATCGGCGCAAACGCCGCTGTCCCTCGAGATGCCGGTTGGGGACGACGAACAGTCGGAGTTAGGCCAGTTCATCGCGGACGAGCAGGCCGAGTCGCCTCACGAGCACGCGGCCGAGATCATCACCAAGGAGGCCCTCCGCGAGGCGCTCGAGAACCTCTCCTACCGCGAGCGGCGCGTGCTCGAGCTGCGCTACGGGCTCGGCGGCGAGCGTCCGCGCACGCTCGACGAGGTCGCCCGCACGTTCAACGTCACGCGCGAGCGCATCCGCCAGATTGAGAACGCGTCCCTGCGCAAGCTGCAGGCCCTCGCCGAGACCGATCGGCTGGGCGCGGTGAGAGAAGCCGGCGGCTTCATCTGACGAGCGGAGCGTGTCGGTTCAGGCCGCGAGTGGCAGCGCCTCGCGGGTACGGCGGAGCGCTCGGCGCAGCTCGTGCGGGGAGTCGCTTGTGACGGCGTCGAGGCCAAGCGGCAGGAGCGGCTCGAGCATCGCGGCGTGGTTGACTGTGCCGGTCGTGACGCTGAGTCCGAACGCTTGGAGGGTTGCGACCAGCGCGGGCGAGATGAGGAAGTGCTCGACGCATACGCCGTGGAGGCCGACGCCTCGCCCCCAGGCCGCGAGCGAATGCATGCGGTAGTCGGCCATGATGACCAGCCGTGCCCGGAAGCCGAGCTCGGCGGCCAGCTCGCATGCACCGGACCAGAAGCTGATCACCTCGGTCCGCTCCCGCGCCGGGTGGTCACGAAGGCGCTCGCAGAGGGCGCGGGCAGTGTGGCGTGCGAGGGCTGGGTCGGCGTGCGCCTTGACCTCGAGCTGCAGCGTCGCGCCGGGCGGCGCGAGTTCGAGCAACTCGTCGAGCAGCAGCGGGCGCTCGTCGCTTGGAGTGCCGTCCGAGTGGCGGAGCCGGCCCGCGCGGATCTCCGCCGCGGTGCGCTCGTGAGTCCAGCCGGACAGCGTGGTGCCGACGTCGAGCAGCGGGTCGTGCAGAAGCACCAGCTCGCCGTCGGCGGTCAGGCAGCAGTCCGTCTCGAGGCCGTCGAGAGGCCGCTGGAATGCGCGGGTGAGCGCCGCGGCCGACGAGTCAGGGCCGTAGGCGCGGCCGAGGCGGTGGGCGTAAAGCGCCGGGAACACTGCATAAGTGTCGCGACGCGCGCGCGCTCGGCCGTTACGCGACTGCAACCGTCAGGTGAAAAGGCTGTTAAGACACCCGTCGGGGAGCGTTCTAGGCGATCAGCCGGCCCATGATCCGCGGGTGGCCGTCGACCTCCACGTCGATGAGCGACTCGGCGCGCGAGAAGCCTGCGATCCGGGCCAGCCGCTCGAGGCCGGTGTGCGCGAAGCCCCAGTAGACGAAGTCATCGCGCGCGTAGACCTCACCGGGCTCCGAGACGCGGATCGCGGGCCCGTCTCGATCCTCCGGGCGGACGCCGTAGGTCTCGATCAGCACGCTGCCGCCGTTCGCCGTCCGCCCGCGCAGAACACGGAGCAGCCCGAGTGGGTTCTCGACTCGGTGGAGGATGCCGAAGCAGTAGACGAGGTCGAAGCGCTCGTCGAGTTGGTCGAGCTCGAACGCGTCCATCCGCCGATACTCGACGGCGGAGCTGAGCAGGCAATGGATGGCGCGGAAGCCCTCGCCGCCCTCCAGCTCGACGTCCCACCGGGAGGAAACCCAGTGCCGGTACTGCTCGTTGTCCGCCGCCACGACCCTCTCGGCACCCCGGTGCTCGGCGAGGAAGGCGTAGAAGCCGTCGAAGGTGCCGACGTCGAGCACGCTCATCCCGGCGAAGTCGTTGGGAAGGGTGGAGATGCGGTAGCGGTGGTCGCGCGCGGCGCCCGCCGTGTAGATGCCCTCAGCGCGGTTGAGCGCGAAGGTGTGGAACCAGAACGGCACCCTCTCGACCGTGGCGCGCGCGAGGGCCGGGTCGACCTCGATCGGCAGCAGGTCGGCCACCTGCCGCTCAGCCTCCGTGACGATGAACCGGTCCCCGGCGTTGCCCTCCGCCGCCCCCGTTATCTCCATGCAGGTCTGTTTTGGCTAGGTCAGCTTGACGTTGACGGCCTTGGGACCCTTGTCCCCGGCCTCGGTGTCAAAGGAAACCTTGGCACCCTCGGTCAACGATTTGAAGCCATCTCCGTCGATGGCGGTGTGGTGCACGAACAGATCCTTGCTCTGGTCATCTGGCGTGATGAACCCAAAGCCCTTGTCGTCGTTGAACCATTTCACGGATCCGGTTGGCATGTGATACCTCCACGGGTTGTGTGCTGGGCCACGCGGAGGATGCTCTGCCTAGGGCAACTACTGCGCCAACCTGCACTGCTTACACCGGGCGGTAGCCCGGCCATCTCCCGGGAAGGCTAACAACGTCGGCCGGCGAGAGCGTGTCGGCCTGTTCGCTCCTGCGAGAATCGCGCCTTCAGAGGGGCGATGCCTCCTCGCCGGCGCAGCGGAACCGCCGCCCTCTCAGAGGCTCGACCCGGGTGCCATCAGCGGCGGCAGGGCGTCGCCGGGGCCAGCTCCTGAGTCGAGCCGTCCCGGTAGATGAACACCACGGTCGTCGTCCTTGCCCCGGTGGCCGGACAGGTTGGCGGCGTCCTCATGTAGGCCCTGCGCTTCCCTGCGCGCTTGCGGAAGTGGCGGGGGATGTGCGGCTTGAAGCTCGTGAAGGAGATGCCGCGCGGAATGCGGAAGTTGACCGTGAGCGTGTCGCGTGTCAGGTCATCGCGAAAGCTGGTGGCGTAGCGACCGTCGATCGTGACCACGACGATGATCGCTCGCCTGGCGTTGAACAGGTGGCCGACCGGGTTGAAGCGCAGCCCGGTGGAGATCACGCCTTCTGCGTGGACGATTCCGAGGCTGGTCGATGCAGGGCACGCACGCAAACCTAGTATCCGCACGTTCGTGTCCGAGGCCCTACAGCGCGGAAGGGCGGCGGTGTCGATCCGGGTGCCGGGATGAAACCCGACCTTGATCCTGACCAGCTCCTTCGGCTTCCCGCCGGGCTCGCCCGGGTCGCTGAAGGTTGCGAGGCTGTCGAACCCCGAGGGCGAGCCTGGAACCTCGGAGGAGTAGGTGAACGCGAGCGTCGATGCGAACTGAGGGCTGGCGAGCGCGACGCCGGCCGCTCCGCAGGCGACCGCGACGGCGAGCAGCCAGAGCACACGATGGAGCATGAGACAAACCTACCCTTCAGCAGCTGCCCGAGGTAGCGCGCGGTGGGCTCTCCGGACGGCCGTGCCACGATCCACAGGGCGCCCTGGGCAGCGACGAGGACGCCGATCGTCGCCGACCCGGGATAACTAGCTCGTGGTAGGGTCGCGAAGCGACCGAGCTAACGGGGGAGGGTTTGCCCAACAGGCCTCTGCGAGGGTTTTCGCAAAGAGCGCTGCAGGTTCACTTCGCGTCCTTTGCGCTGCTTGCGCTTGCCGTAGCCGCGCTGTTGGTTCACGGCGGCGCGGACGGCCTGGCGTCGACGGACAGCGACAACAAGCCGTTTGCCCGGCAGGGCGTCTTCGTCCCATAAGCTCCCGCCGGTCGCCGACTACCTTACGAGGAGGAAGCTGATGTACGACTACGTCATCGTTGGTGCTGGCTCGGCCGGCGCGGTGCTCGCTGCGCGGCTGTCGGAGGACCCAAGCGTGACGGTTGCCCTGCTGGAGGCCGGAGGCGCGGACTCCGACGACGAGATCCACATTCCGGCGGCGTTCGGCGCGCTCTTCAAGGGACGCCGCGACTGGGATTTCTCCACCGAGCCCGAGCCGTCCTTCGGTGGCCGCCGCGCGTACCTGCCGCGGGCCAAGATGCTCGGCGGCTGCAGCTCGATGAACGCGATGGTGTACATCCGCGGGAACCGAGCGGACTACGACGAGTGGGCGGCGATGGGCGCCGAGGGCTGGGGCTACGACGACGTCCTGCCCTACTTCAAGAAGTCAGAGGACAACGAGCGCGGCGAGGATCAGTTCCACGGCGCGGGCGGTCCGCTGCCCGTCCGCGAGAGCCGGTCGATGAACCCGGTCGCCGACGCGTTTGTCGAAGCCGCGACACAGCTGGGCCACGAGCGCAACCCGGACTTCAACGGCGCGCGTCAGGAGGGCTTCGGCCGCTACCAGCTCACACAGGAGAACGGCATGCGCGCGAGCACATCGGTGCGCTACCTGCACCCGAACATGGAGCGCGAGAACCTCACGGTCATCACCGAGGCGCTGGCGCTGCGGATCCTCTTCGACGGGGATCGCGCCAGCGGCGTGGAGATCGACCACGCGGGCACGGTCGAGCAGGTCCTCGCCGCGCGCGAAGTGATCGTGTCGACGGGTTCCTACCAGTCTCCGCAGCTGCTGATGCTGTCTGGCATTGGTCCGGCCGAGGCGCTGCCGCTGTTCGACATCGAGGTCCGCCAGGACCTCCCCGTGGGCGAGGGCCTGCAGGACCATTGCATGACGCTGATGAACTGGACGGCCGACTACGAGTCGCTGATGACGGCGCTGACGCCGGAGAACATAGAGCTGCTCCAGACTGAGGGCCGCGGCCCGCTGTCCTCGAATGTCGCCGAGGCCGGTGGCTTCATCCGTACCCGTCCGGGTCTCGACGCGCCGGACTGCCAGTTTCACTGCGCGCCGGTTCTCTTCTACGAGGAAGGGCTCGGTGCGGCCGTCGAGCACGGCCTCGCGTTCGGCCCGGGAGTGGTCAAACCCACGAGCCGCGGCGCGGTCACCCTGCGGACTCCGAGCCCGTACGTCAAGCCGCGTATCCAGCACAACTACCTGACCACCGAGGAGGACCGTGCGACGATCCTCGCCGGGACCAAGGTCGCGCTGCAGATCGCACAGCAGGACGCGTTCAAAGGCATCATCACCGGACCATTCAAGGCTCCCGACCCGGATTCCAGCGACGAGGAGCTGTGGACGTACATCGAGGAGCAGACGATGACGATCTATCACCCGACGTCGAGCTGCGCGATCGGTCCCGTCGTGGACTCGCGCCTCAAGGTCCACGGCGTCGCGGGCCTACGTGTGGTCGACGCGTCGGTGATGCCGACGATCGTCCGTGGCAACACGAATGCGCCAACGATCATGATCGCCGAGAAGGCCGCCGACCTCATCAAGGACGACGCGGTCGCGCTCACCCGAGCGTCAGCGGCCTGAGGCGAAGGTCGTCGATTGACGCGTGGTTTTCGTTAAAACAAGTCCAAGCAACAGAAAAGCCCGCCGTAGCGGGCTTTTCTTGAGGTAGCGGGGGCGGGATTCGAACCCGCGACCTTCGGGTTATGAGATCGACTGCCGGCGGTCTGCTCAGGCACGTTCGCTCTGGCAAGCGGTCTAGCCGGTCCTAGGAGGCTGTCAGTTTCGCTCAGGTTGGTACCACGCCGGTACCAGGAGCGAGCAACCGTTGCTCGATCGGCCACTTGACACGCGGGTGTTCGCCGGCCGAGCGTCGAAGCAGCACAGCGGCGCCGCGGACGGCCAAGGGGAGCGGTCTGTAAAACCGCCGGCTCAGCCTACGTAGGTTCAAGTCCTACCTCCCCCATAGAACGATGATCGGCGCTCTTCGCGAAGCAGTTCGCGAGGAGAGCCTGCAAATCGGCCGGGTTGGGTCGCGGGGGCGTTAC
>JBBRDT010000053.1:0-24071 GCA_038203635.1 Solirubrobacterales bacterium | reverse complement strand
GATGCGGGCCTCCTTGATCTTTCGCTTGGCCCGCACGAGCCGCTGCGCCATGGCCGGCTCCGCGACCAGGAATGCACGCGCGATCTCGGGAGTCGCGAGCCCGCAGCGTGAGCGCCACCTGCGCCTCCGGGGAGAGCGCCGGGTGGCAGCAGGTGAAGATCAACCGCAGGCGGTCGTCGGGGATCGTCACGCCGCCGTCCTCCGCCTCGCCTGCGTCCGGCGGCGCCCGCAACGCCTCGAGCCCGGCGAGGATCCGGGTCTTCTCGGAGAGGCGCTGGGCGCGGCGCACACGATCGATCGCGCTGTTACGTGCCGTGGTCGTGATCCACGCGGCCGGGTTGTCCGGCACCCCGTCACGCGGCCAGCGCTCGAGCGCCTTGAGAAACGCATCCTGCATCGCCTCCTCGGCGAGGTCGAAGTCGCCGAGCACCCGGATCAGAGTGGCGACCACCCGTCCCGACTCACGCCGGAACAGGTGGTCGACGATCCGGTCGGTGGGGGCTACGTCCGTGACGTCGCCGCGGCTTCCTGACCCTCGGATCGCATCCCCTCGTAGTCCATCACCGGGCGTACCTCGACCGTCCCGACCTGCGCGCCCGGGATCTTGGCCGCCCAGCCGATCGCCTCATCGAGGTCCTTGCACTCGAGCAGGTAGAACCCGCCCAGCTGCTCCCTGGTCTCGGCGTACGGGCCGTCGGTGACGAGCCGCTCGCCGTCGCGCACCTGCACGGTGGTCGCGGTCGCCGTCGGCTGCAGTCCCTCTCCCGCCACGTGGACCCCCTTTTCCTCGATCTCCTGGCCGAAGGCGCCGTACGCCTGCATGGTCTGACGGATCTGCTCCGGCGAAGCCTCGGTCATGCCGCGCTCGTCGGTGAAGATCGTGAGCATGTACCTCATGTGCCTACCTCCTGATGTGGGCAGCCTGGCCTCGCCAGCGCCCGATTTTTGGATTCAGCCATACGACGAACGCCCCGCAGGTAAATCGACAGCGCGGCCCTCCGAAATCCACGATCCGACTCGCCGGGCCGCCGCCAGCGCGGACCACACGACCGCCGCGAGCAGGCGCGCGTCACCCGCCGCGTGTGCGCGGCGGTAGTCGCCGATCACGCCTTCATCCACCCGGTAAGGAGCCAAGGCGCTCAACAGCGCCAGCCGCCCGGCGGCCCGCTCCCCGGCCTGCAGCTCTCCGAGTTGCTCGTCGACCCACGCCGCGCCGAGCGGTGGGGTCTCGCCGTTCCACGAGCCGAGAAGATCCTGCAGCCAGGCACGTACGTCAGGGGGCAGGGCATCCTCCCCCGCCGCCTCGACGACCGCCGCGAACCGCGCCCATGCGCCCGCGATGTGCCGGGCGCCACGTGCCCACTCCATGTCGGCCGGCAGTCCGGCGTCCGGAAGCAGGTCGAGCGACTCGCCCGGAGGGGGCGGCACGCTGGTGAACGGCCTGAAGCGACGGCCCGCGAGCGCCAGCATCGGTGCGCGCAGCAGGCGGCGGCGGATGGGCAGCGGGGACTCGTCCAGGAAAACGCTGACCGGCCGGTTGATGTAGTGGAACAGCACCGCCGTCCCGACCATCTCCGGGACCTGCGCGGCGTCGAACGGGGGGTTCTGCAGGATCCCGGCGCCGGGCGATCGGGTCGCGGCGGCCCACGCCGCGAACTGCGTCGGCGCCGCGGTCCCGGTGGACCTCAGCATCGCGCTGTGCGCGTCGACGCAGTAGGGACACCGGTTCAGCTCGGAGACGGCAACCGCGACGGCCTCCTTCACCGGGCGCTCCACCGCGCCGGCCGCGACGGTCACCTCCCGGCACACCATCCAGGCGCCGGCGAGCAGGTCCGGGGCGGGCGAGTGCAGCACGATCGGCTCCGCGTGGATGCCGAACTCCCGGCGCAGGCCGTCGTAGACGCGCGCGACGCGTCCTGTCGCGTGGCGTTTGGCGACCGGCGTCACGTGGCGGATCACGACGGGCCCATCATTCCACGCCTCCGCCACCAGTCTGCCGGGGGATGGCCGAGAAGACCGTGCTAGATAATCATGCCGCTACGCGCAGCGGGTGCCCATCCACATCGCTGTCACGGCGTCAGCATGACACGTTGCGGCATTGGTTCTCCGGCGCACCATCGTAATTACCGGATGCGGTGTTGCCGCCGTCGTCGATGGTGCCCGCGACTCCCTCGATCCCGTAGCCGCCGTTGTCGTTCGCCGTGTTGTTCTGAATCCGGGCGCCCGCCTTGACACTGACGATCCCGGAGCCCAGGACGTTCCCATTGGACGTGTTGCGACCGATGACCGCAGTGGCGTCGTCGACATACAGGCCATGCCCGGCGTTGTCCAGTGTCACGTTGAGGCGCACCTTCGCACCGGCACCTGCCTCAGTGTTGATCGTGTTCCAGACGTAGATACCGGATCCCTGGCCGCAGCGCTGAACCGTGTTCCGGTTGACAACGGCATTGGTCAGGTAGTTGGCGACGCGAATCCCGTACCCGTAGGGGTCCGTGGCGCAGTCGTGGACGTAGTTGAGGACGTGCCGTGGCCTGTCCCCCGACGTGCTTTCGATGCCGACCGCCATGCCAGTGATGGTGTTGCCGTACGTTTCGGCATCCGTACTCACGCACGCGCAGCCGGAATAGTCACCGAACGTGATCCCGATGCTGCCGGCCGGGTACTCCCCCACCCGCTCGATCTGGCTGACATACACGTAGTTGCGTGGCCCGTAAATCTGGAACCCGTAGCTTTTCGCAATCGCATGCACCTTGAGGATGGACGAGTCGGATGCCAGCATCCAAACGGCTCTCCCGAAACCGCTGATCGTCCCGCGGCGGATCTCGACGTTGGAGACGGAGTCGCTCGGTGGGCTACCGACCCGGATGCCGGTGTCGGGCCCGTACCCCGGATCGGCTGTGCTGCTGATGGTGTGGTTGGCCATCCGCAGCGTCACGTCGCTGGCACCGATCGTCACCGCCGCGGAGGAAACATCAGCGTTGGTGCAGACGATGTCGCTGTCCAGCACCGTGTCCTCGGTGATCGTGTCACCGCATTGGACGTGCGGCGCGGATGCAGGGCCAGGCAGCGCCAGCACCGCACCTAGAACCATTCCTATCAGCATCCGCTTCATGGCCATACCCCCGGGAGAGAAGGCAAGTGGTCGAGCCCTGGGCAGGACCCCGCCGGGCTGCCTCCCGTAGGCTGGGCGCGATGGGCGAGCAGACGGTCCTGATCACGGGCGCCACGGGCGCCGTCGGCGCAGCGGTGGTGGACACGATGCTCGAGGCAGGCTGGCACGTTGTTGCGACATGGGTCGCGCCCGAGGAGCGCGAGCGCATGCAGGAGCGCCCGGGCCTCGAGCTGGTGCAGGCCGACCTGCTGCACGAGCGGGAGGTCGCCGACGCCGTGACCCGTGCGGCCTTCGGCGCCGGGGGTCTGCGCGCGGTCGTGAACCTGGTCGGCGGGTACGCGGCCGGGGCGCCGCTCCACGAGACGACCCTCGAGGACTTCGAGAAGCTGTTCCGGCTGAACCTGCGGCCCACGTTCCTGGTCACGCGTGCCGCGGTCCCCTACATGCTTGACGCCGGCGGAGGGTCGATCGTGTGTGTCTCCGCGCGCGCGGCGGTGCAGCCGTTCGGCGGGGCCGTCGGGTACGTGTCGTCGAAGGCGGCGGTGCTGGCCTTCGCGCAGGCCGTCGCCGCCGACTACCGTGACCACGGCGTGCGCTGCAACGCCGTGCTGCCGAGCGTCGTCGACACACCGGCGAACCGCGATGCGCAACCCGACGCGGATCACTCCCGCTGGGTCGCCCCGGCCGAGATCGCCGGGGTGATCCGGTTCCTGTGCTCCGACGAGTCGGCCCCGGTGAGCGGAGCGGCCGTGCCGGTGTACGGCCGGGCCTAACCGCCGCGCGCTCGCTCGATGGCCTCGCGCACCGCCGGACCGTAAGCGGTCAGCGTCTCATCCAGCTCTCCGGGCGATGCCGTGGCGGGCACGCCCGCCTTCCGCACGGAGCCGAGGCTCTGCCACTGCCGCTTCTTGTGCACGAGCTCCTCCTCGGACTTGCTCGCGTAGTGGTGGATCCTGAACTTCGACCAGGCGACAGGTTTCAGGCCGCGGCCGTCCACCTGCTCCAGCCGGCGCCGGTCCTCGTCCACGGCGTGGCCCTCCCTGAACAGGAACGTGTGTGATCCCATCGCCAGGACGGCCCGCCGGGGATCGACGATGCTCTTGGTCGGGACGTGGTCGTCGGGTCGCACCCGGCGGCGGTGGACGTAGTTCTCGATCACGAGGCCTGCCGGCCGCGTGCGATGCCCGGACGAGCTGAACTCGGCGCGGCTCACGCAGACCGCCGCGTGCTCCTCGTACTCGCGTAACAGCACGGGGAGCGCGGCGCCGGTCGGGGAGAACAGGAATTCGTCGAGGTCGAGGAATGCGATCCAGCGGCAGTCCGCCCGGTGGGCGCCGAGGCAATGCTCGAACGCGCGCGGCAGGGCGCGCCCTCGGCCGCGGTGGCCGATGAACGGCATCGGCCAGTCGTGCACCACCGCGATGCCTTCGTCGAGGTACGGGGCCAGCACGTCGCGATGGTCGTCGGCGCTCCCGTTGTCGTAGAGGAAGAAGCGCTCCACGCCGACCAGCCGGTGGAACTCGATCCACTCCGCGAGGTACGAGGCGGCATCGCGGTAGATCGTGCAGGCCGCGAGATAGGGTTGCTCCATGTCCGACAAGCCTATGGAATCGCCCGACGTGTTCTCCCAGCAAGAGCTCGACGCGGCGCTCGCCCGCGGCGATGGCATCCCGATGTGCGCGGGCGACGGGGAGTTCATCGTGATCGGGACCGCCCACGTGCGCGCCGCCGACGCCGCACGGGTGACCGTGAGCGATCGGGCGGTGGTCGAAGCTGGCGGGGAGGCGACGGTGCGCGCCGGCGGTGCCGCCACCGTGCTGGCGCGCGACCGAGTGATCGTCGAGGCCGACGGCGAGGTGTCGGTGCGCGCCGGGCACCAGAGCATCGTGCGGGCCCGAGGATCCACATCCGTCCTGCTGTCCGCCCAGGCGACCGGCGAGGGCGCCGGCCATGCACAAATCACAGCGCGCGGGCGCAGCATCCTGACGGCCGGCGACTCCAGTCGCGTGCGCGCGTATGAATGGGCGCGTGTGTCAGCGCGCGGGGAGGCCACGGTGCAGGCCTGGGGCTCGGCGATCGTCGAGGCGTCCGAGCGGGCGGGCGTCAGCGCCTGGGGCTCCGCGAGCGTGCGCGCCCTCGGCGAGTCGACGGTCGAGGCACGCGAATCGTGCTTCGTGGACGCGGGCGCCAGGGCACACGTGCGCGCGTTCGGTGCGAGCATCGTGCGCGCCCGCGGCAGCGCGACGATCGACGCCCTCGAGCACGTGAGCGTCACCGTTCACGGGACGACGGCGACCGTCAACGGCGGCAGCGTGACAGCAGCCCGGGCGCCGCAGACGGCGCAGGAGTGGTGCGACCACTACGGCGTCGAGGTCGAAGACGGCGTGGCGACGCTGTACAAGGCGGTCGACGCCGAGTTCAACTCCTACCACGGCATGAGCTATCTCCCGGGCACCCAGCCCGAGGCTGCGGATTGGGACGGTGGCGAGGAGGAGTGTGGTGGCGGCATCCATCTCTCACCGCATCCGGGCCTGGCGCTGCCGCGGACCTTCGGCGCGCGCCGCTTCGTCGCCTGTCCGGTCCGCGTCGCGGACATCGTCACTCACCCCGGCGGCTACTACCCCGACACGGTGAAGGCGCCGGGACTGTGCGCTCCCGTATACGAGGTCGACGAGCTTGGCCGGCCGCTCTAGCTAGCCAACAAGGCGGACATCGATGACTTCGGC
Organism: Solirubrobacterales bacterium; assembly: GCA_038203635.1. Classification (GTDB taxonomy): domain Bacteria; phylum Actinomycetota; class Thermoleophilia; order Solirubrobacterales; family JBBDJG01; genus DASRIA01. The sequence continues at coordinate 18,233 of JBBRDT010000053.1, read as the reverse complement.
GCGCAGGCTCTCGGACGGGCCGGAGTCCGGGTCGAGCACCTCGTAGGGCTCAGCCTTGAACTCGACCTCGACGCGGTCGCCTTCGGAAAGGGTGCGCGCGAGGCGCTCCCGCAGCTGGCCGGTCAGCTCGAACGTGTGCGGGTCGGCGGGGTCGTCCGGCTCCAGGTTGACCAGCATGTGGGTCTCGTCCTCCCAGATGAACTCGACTATGCCCTGGACGGTCTGGTGGCTCACGGCTCGCGTCGTGGCCGCACGATCTCGAACTCGCCGGTCTCGAGCTCGTGGGCCACTCTGGCGTCGATCTCTGCAGGGTCGGGAGGCGGCTCGCCGTGCAGTGCGTGCTCCCGACGCAGCTGAAACTGGCGGAACCGCTTCAACTTCAGGATCTCGAGCACGAGCACGAGGTAGATGCTGGCCGCGACGGTGACAAGCGCGAAGGCGGCGATCACGAGGCTCCATCCGAGGTCGAAGTGCCCATGGTCGTCGGAGTAGGGCACGAACCGCAGCGCCAATGCGAGCACCGCGAGCACCACCGTCCACCCATACAGGTAGAGCACGGTGCGCCGCTGGGAGAACCCGATGTTCGCGAAGCGGTGATGGAAGTGCCAGCGGTCGGCGAGGTACACCGGCTGCCCGTACTTGATGCGCTTGGCGATCACGAAGCTCGAGTCGAGGATCGGGACCGCGAGGATCAGCAACGGGAACACCAGGGCCACCACGGCGTTGGTCTTCAGCGCACCCTGCACGGCGATCGCGGCGAGCATATACCCGAGCAGGTTGGACCCCGAGTCGCCCAGGAAGATCGAGGCCGGGTGAAAGCCGTGACGCAGGTAGCCGAGCGCCGCGCCGGCGGTCAGCATCGCCAGCACGCCTGCCGCGTTGCGGTCGAGAGACAGGGCGAGCACGGCGAACGTGAGCCCCGCGATCATGCACACGCCGGCGGCAAGGCCGTCGACGCCGTCGATGAAGTTCACGATGTTCATCACCGCGACGATGCCGACCACGGTCAGTGGGTAGGAGAAGTCGCCGAGGTCGAGGTGTCCCAGGAACGGGAGCGTCATCGTCTCCACCCGCACGCCGGCGGCCACCGGGATGACCGCGGCCAGCACCTGACCGGCGAGCTTGACGTCAGCCGACAGGTCGAGCAGATCGTCCGCGACCCCGACGGCCACGATCACGGTGGCGCCGATCAGGATGCCTGTCGTCTGCTGGTCCGCGGGCATGAACACGAGGCCGGACGTGAGCACGCCGGCCAGGATTGCCAGGCCGCCGAGGCGCGCAGTCGGCATCTGGTGCAGGCCGCGCGAACGCGGCTCGTCGATCGCCCCGATGCGCCACGCCAGGGCCTTCACGACGGGCGTGGCGATCCACACCACGACCAGGGCGAGGGCGAAGGCGAGGAAGGCGTCGAGGAGGTTGGGCATGGTTACCTGGTTACGCAGTTAACGCCGTTCGCCGTGCGCCGGTCACCGCCTGCAACCGACGTAGCGATCGTGCCACAGAGAGAACATCATCAGGCCCCAGATCTGGCGACTGAGGTCCTCTTTCCCGGAAGTGTGGCGGTCCAGCAGCGCGGTCACCACCTCTGGCTGGAAGAACCCCTGTGCGCGAATCCGCTGGGCCGACAGCGCATCGCGGGCGAACGGCTGCAGGTCGCCCCGCAGCCACGCGGCCGCCGGGATCGAGAAGCCCTGCTTGCGGCCCCGGACGATCTCCCGCGGGAGCAGCCCCGCGACGGCTTCGCGCAGCAGGCGCTTCTTCGCGAGCCGGCGCACCTTCATGGAACGGGGCAGGGCGAGCGCAAGCTCCGCAACCTCGGGATCGCAGAACGGCACCCGGGCCTCGAGCGAATGGGCCATGCTGGCCCGGTCGGTCTTCACGAGCAGGTCGTCCGCGAGGTAGATGCCGACGTCCACGTCCTGGAGGCGTGCGAGCTCGTCCGCGCCCTCCGTCTCGGCGTAGCGCGCGCGGTAGATGTCGAGCGGGTCCACCTCGCCCCGGTGCCCGTCGAGCAGCGCCCCCCGGGCCTCGGGGGAGAAGATCTCCTTCCAGCCGTGGTGGCGTTCGAGCGGGGGCAGATGGGCGGCTCGCGCGAAGCGCTTCGCCTTGTAGTCGAGGCTGACCTTCGACGACGAGCTCGGCAGCCGTTCGACCAGCGGGCGCAGCAGGGAGGCGATCGGCCCGATCCGCGGTGCGAGCGTGTCGGCCACGTACGTGTGGTAGCCGCCGAACAGCTCGTCGCTGCCTTCGCCGGAGAGCGCCACCTTCACGGTGCCGGCGGCCAGTTGCGAGACGAGGTAGGTGGGCAGCGCGGACGAGTCCGCAAAGGGCTCGTCGAAGGCCTCGGCGAGGCGCGGGAGCAGGTCGACGGCATCCGGGCGCAGGATCAGCTCGTGATGATCCGTTCCGTACAGCTCGGCCACGCGGCGCGCCTGCTCGAGCTCGTTGAACGAGCGCTCTTCGAACCCGATCGAGAACGTGCTCACGCGATACGAGCTCTCGCGCGCGGCAAGTGCGGCGAGCGCCGAGGAGTCGATGCCACCCGACAACATCACGCCGACCGGAACATCCGCCACGAGATGGGCGCGGACGGAGTCACGCAGGCGCTCGCGCAGCTCCAGCGCGAGCTCGCGCTCGCTCTCGGGGCGCTCGTTGCCGGCCGCCACCGGCCGCGGACGCGCATAGCGGCGCAGCCGCGCCTCGCCCCGCTCGACGATCAGCAGATGACCGGGGGAGAGCTTGCGCGCCTCCCGGAAGATCGTCAGCGGCGCCGGGATCGAGTTGAAGGCGAGATACGCCTCGAGCGCATCGAGGTCGACGTCGCGCGACATCTCGGGCTGGCGCAGCAGCGCCTTCAGCTCCGAGGCGAACGACAGCATTCGATTCTCGAGCCGGTAGTAGAGCGGCTTGATCCCGAAGCGATCGCGCGCGAGCACCAGCCGTTGCTCGAGCCGATCCCAGAGCGCGATCGCGAACATCCCACGCAGGTCCTCCACGAATGCAGGCCCGCGTTCCTCGTAGAGATGGACGAGCACCTCGGTGTCGCCCTGCGTCCTGAACCTGTGGCCCGCGCGCTCGAGCCGCTCGCGCAGCTGACGGTAGTTGTAGATCTCGCCGTTCTGGACGACCTGGATGCGGCCGTCCTCGTTGCCCACCGGCTGATCGGATCCCTCGAGGTCGATGATCGACAGCCGCCGCGCGGCGAGCGCGACCGACTCCTCGGCGAACTCACCGGCGCTGTCGGGGCCGCGGTGCACGAGCGTCTCGTTCATCGCGTGCACGACGCCCGGGTCGACGGGAACGCCGTCGAGCGACAGCAGGCCACAGATGCCACACATGGCTAGTGGCCGAAGACTCGAGCGGGGCTGGAGATGATGCGCCAGGCGGTCGCGGCGCAGACGCGCATATACAGGCGCACGGAGCGGTCCGCGACGTACTCGAGGTCGTGTGCGAGCTTCTCGGCCCAGGAGGTCTCGCGGGTCATCCGCAGCTGGGCGAAGCCGGTCATCCCGGGCTCGACCACGAGGCGCTGCCAGTACTGCGGAATGCTGTCGCACAGCTCCTCGAAGAAAGCGGGCCTGATCGGGCGCGGGCCCACGACGCTCATGTCGCCACGAATCACGTTCCACAGCTGCGGCAGCTCGTCGAGGTGGGCGAAGCGCAGCACGCGCCCGAGGCGGGTGACCTCCGTCCGTGTGCGCTGCGTCAGCTCCTCGCCCAGGTATGGCCCGAGGCGCGCCTCCGCGTCAGGCGTCAGGGTCCTGAACTTCAGCATCGTGAAGATGCGGCCTGCACGGCCGACGCGGCGGCCGTGGTAGAGCACGGGGCCACCCGACGTCAGCTTGATCGACACGGCGATCGTCGCGATCACGGGCGACAGGACGATCAACGCCGTGCCGGCGATGCCGAGGTCGAATGCCCGCAGCGCCGTGTCGACACCGCGGTGCTCGTGACCCTCGTGCGCCATCCGCTTGAAGCGCTCGGCGAGGGACTCGCTCGTGACAGGTCCGATCGCGTCGGCTTCGGCAGGCCCGCGGGTCAGCGGGGGCTGGGACTGCCGCCGAGTCTTTTCTTCGACTGAGGTTCTTTGCGCGCTCATGGCATGGCGCCGAGGATCATGTCTACCAGCAGGGCCGGATCGCGGCGCTGCTGCTCCCCGACGGTATTCCTCTTCTCGAGCTCCAGTCCTCGGGGATCGGTCAACGGACGCAGGCGATGCTCCCGGATGAGAGCCTCGTCGACGCCCCCAAGCCTACCCCCATACGTGGTGTAGACAGGCGTGCCGAGGGCGACAGCCTCCCGGTTCATGGTCCCCCCGGCGGAGACCACGAGGTCCCCCAGCGCCACGAGGGTCTGGGCGTCGACGGCGCCGTCCGGGACCAACACCGATGGTAGCTCCAGGCCTTTCACGTAGTCGCGCTGGGCCACGGTCCGGGGCAGGACGACGGCCCGGACCCCCTCGTGGCGGCCGAGATGGGTCAGGACCTGCGGAAAGAGCGGATTCGACTTGCGGTGGTAGAGCGACACGTCGGGAGGCGGCCGCACGACCACGACCACCTTCTCCATGTCGAGCCCGAGCCGATCCGGCAGGGTGCGGTCGGGCTCGAAGTCGGCGAGGTAGTAGTCCTCCTTGAGCCCCGGGTACTGCGCGAGCTTGTCCGGTCCGACGCCGTAGCGACGCAACCGCTCGGCGGGAATCGAGTCCGGTGTGATCACCCGGCGGGCCGGGCGGCAGCCGATGTTGTGCTGCACGGTCGCCCACTCGTAGTCGAACATGTTCACAGCGGGGATCTTCAGCCGGCGGGCGGCGATCGCGAGGTCGTTGGACCCGTGGCCGACGGCCAGGTCGAACCCCCGCTTGCGCCCGAACTTGCGCATCGCGCGGGCACGTGAGAGGAGCGAGCCGAACTTGCCCAGGCGCGACGCACCACCGTGTTGCCCGAACGCGGTGTGCTCCATGCCGTGCAGCTCGAGCAGCGCGAGCGTCTGCGCGTAGTCACGCGCGGTGACCTCGACCTCGTGACCCGCCTCGCGCAGGCGCCGGATGATCGGGCGGAACACGACGGGGTGGGCAGGGGCTGTCATGTCGATCCAGATCTTCATGCCATGCAAGATTCGCAGGAAGGCTAGACGCGAACGATGAGCATGCCGGCCGCCAGCAGCACGAGGGCGACGGCCATGGCGCGCAGAGCGGTGTCGAGCGGCGCCGCCAGGCGCGCGGCAGACAGCTCCACGGTGCTGCCGTCCTGCAGGCGCTGCTCGCCGCTCACTGCGACCGTTCGGCGGCGCAGCTCACGCACGGGCGTGCTCAACGCTCGCTGAGCTGCGCTCAGCCCAAAGCAGGCCGCGGCCACGAGCACACCGGCGGCCCCCACCTCGAGCGAGTTCGCCCAGTAGGAGGTGAAGGCCGGGAACGCGCCCCATGCCGCGGCGAACCAGAAGTCGGAGTGGAAGCGGCCGGCGAACAGCTCCAGGTTGTAGGCCGTGACCAGGAACGCGCCCACGACGACGAACGGCACAACGCTCACCGACACGATCACCGCGCCCGCGATGCCGATGGCGACCGCGCCTCCCACGCCCGCGACCGCGAGCGCCCACAGCGTGCGATCGGTCAGCCGCGTGCCGAGCGGCCGCCCGTTCAGCTCGTCGAGAGCATGCGCGCCGATCCCGACCGCCAGGAAGAACGCGCCGAGGACCGCCACCAGGCGGTCGACGTGGACGACCGGTGCGGCGGCGGCGCCCAGCGCGACATAGCTCAGGTGCCACGCCGTGTAGGGCGGATGCAGCAGCGTGACGAGGTCGCGCCAGCCGCCCGGGCGCAATGCGTAGAACGCGGGGCGCTCAAGCTGCTGCGACGCCGCCGTCCTCCCTCACCCCCCACATCACCACACCGCCACCGAGGCTCATCACACGGGTCTGCACCGCGGCGATGCCGGCGCCCCGCCAGAGGTCCACGAGCGCCCCGAGCGGATAGCGCCGGTAGAACCCCCGGATGCTCGGGCCGAGGAAGCGGCCGACCTCGTACCAGTCGCGCGACGCCAGACGCCCGAGCGCCGGCAGCCCGATCCGCGTGTAGAGAGTCCACAGCGCCCGCGGGATCCGCCGGCCCGGGACGGCGAACTCGAGCGATGCGATCGTCCCACCCGGCCTCACGACGCGCGCCAGCTCGCGCATGGTGGCGGCGGGATCATCCACGTAGCGCAGCAGATAGGTGAACGTGAGCGCGTCGAACTCGCCGTCGTCGAAGGGCAGGCGCTCCGCCTCGCCGACGACCAGCTCGATACGCCGTGCGAGCGCCGGGTCGGCGGCGAGCTTGGCTCGCGCACGACCGAGCATGCTCTCGCTCTGGTCGAGGCCGACGACCGTGCAGCCGTAGCGAGACGCGAGCTGGCAGGCGACCATTCCCGTGCCGGTCGCGACGTCGAGCACACGGGCGCCGGGTGCCGCGCGCACGCTCCCGACCATCGCGCTGCGCCAGCGCGGATCCTGTCCGAAGCTCAGCAGCGAGGAGAGCAGGTCGTAGCGCTCCGGAAGCCCCGCAAACAGCTCGATCGCATGTGCCTTCCGCTGGACGGACTCCACCCGCGCAGCGTACTCCCGCGCGGGCACGCGGCCGTCAGACCGTGGCGGCCATGTCGGCGTAGAGCGGGTACCGCTCGACCAGCGTCTTCGTGCGCTCCGCAAGCTCCTCGCGGCGGGCGTCGTCGTAGTCCGGGTCGAGGGCGGCGCAGATCACCTGGCCGATCTCGCGCATGTCGTCCTCGGCCATCCCGCGCGTGGTCAGCGCCGGCGTGCCGATACGCAGGCCGGAAGCCTGCATCGGCGGGCGCTGGTCGAACGGGATCGCGTTGCGGTTGACGGTGATGCCCACCTCGGCGAGGCGGTCCTCGGCCTCGCGGCCACTCAGGCCGTCCATGCCGAGGTCGACGAGCACGAGGTGCACGTCGGTGCCACCGGTCAGCACGTCGAGACCGCCCTGCTGGAGCGTCTCGCCGAACGCCTTCGCGTTGGCAATCGTCTGGCGCTGGCGTTCACGGAAGGTGTCGCTGGCTGCGATCTTCAGGCATACCGCCTTCGCCGCGATGATGTGCTCGAGCGGTCCGCCCTGCTGGCCGGGGAACACGGCCTTGTCGATCGCCTGCGCGTACTCCTCCTTGCACAGGATCAGGCCCGCGCGCGGCCCGCCGAGCGTCTTGTGCGTGGTCGTCGTGACCACGTCGGCGTGCGGGATCGGGCTCGGGTGCTCGCCGGCCGCAACGAGGCCCGCGAAGTGCGCCATGTCGACGAACAGCTTTGCTCCCACCTCGTCGGCGATGCGGCGGAACTCGGCGAAGTCGAGGTGGCGCGGATAGGCCGACCAACCGGCAACGATCACCTTTGGCCTGTGCTCCTTTGCGAGGCGCTCGACCTGCTCCATGTCGACCAGGTAGTCGTCCTTGCGCACCTGGTAGCTCGTGACGTTGTAGAGCTTGCCCGAAACGTTCAGCTTCATGCCGTGCGTGAGGTGTCCGCCGTGCGCGAGCTCCATGCCGAGGATCGTGTCGCCGGGGTCGCACAGCGCCATGTAGACGGCGTTGTTCGCCTGCGCGCCCGCGTGCGGCTGGACGTTCGCGTGGTCGGCGCCGAACAGCTCCTTGGCACGGTCGATCGCGAGCTGCTCGGTAACGTCGACCCACTCGCACCCGCCGTAATAGCGCTTGCCGGGCAGGCCCTCGGCGTACTTGTTGGTGAGGACGGAGCCGGCCGCCTCGAGCACTGCGCGCGGGACGAAGTTCTCGGAGGCGATCATCTCGAGCGTGTTCTGCTGGCGCTCGAGCTCGCGCTGCATCGCGTCCGCGACCTCGGGGTCCACCGACGACAGCGGCTCGTTGAAGTAGCCGGGCTCCAGGTCCGTCAAGTTGCCTCCTTCAAGGTCTCGGCGAGAAGCTCCCCGCGCTCGATGCTGGTGATCTGTTGCACGCGCCGCCCGTGGCGGCCGCCCTCGAACTCGGCGGCCAGGAAGGCGCTCAGGATTGCCCGGGCTTCTGCCGGGCCGAGCTTACGGCCGGCGAGCGCGAGGACGTTGGCGTCGTTGTGACGGCGCCCCATCTCGGCATCCTCCGGGTCACGCGCGTTGACGGCGCGGACGCCCGGCACCTTGTTGGCGACGATCGCCACCCCCGTGCCGGAGCCGCAGGCGAGCACCGCGAGGTCGGCATCCCCCTCGGAAACCAAGGCCGCCGCGCGAGCGGCGTGGATGGGATAGTCCACGGAGTCCTCGGAGTCCGTCCCGCAGTCCACCACGTCATGCCCTGCCGCCTCGAGGGCGCCAAGGACGGTTTCACGCAGCGAGTAGCCTGCATGGTCGAATCCGGCGGCGATTCGCATGGTTCCTGACTATAGGGAACAGCGCGGCAGGGCTCAGGCGGCCGCGGCGGCCGCGGCCGCGGGCTGCGCCTGGAAGTCCGAGGGCTTGCCGCGCATGGTCCAGGAGAACGGGATCGCGAGCAGGACCACGAACGCTCCGACGCGAAACGCGGCGCCGTAGGCGTCGCTCAGCTCCTCGTCGACGACGCGGCGTGCCCGCGCCTCGACTCGGGTACGCGGCTCCGGCCGCTCGGCCGAGGGCTCCGCCTGGTTGGGGACCGCGACGCGCTCCAGCGTGCGGCGCTCCGAGGGCGAGAGCGCGCTCTCCCGCTCCAGCGCCGAGACCTTGCCGCGTGCCTCACCGACCCGGTCGTCGACTGCTCCCGTGAAGACGGCCACGAACACCGCGACCCCGATGGCGAAACCGACCTGCCGCGCCATGTTCACGATGCCCGAGCCGAGTCCCAGCTCCTGGCCGCGGATCGATCCCATCGAGCCGATCGACACGGCGGGGAAGGTCGCGCCCACTCCGAGCCCCACCAGCGCCAGGCGCCAGAACGCGGCCCAGAAACTGGCCTCGGGCGGCAGCGTCGACAGCGAGTACACGCCGACTGCCATCACGAGCAGCGCGGGCACACCAAAGACGCGTGGCGCAAGCCGGTCCGAGAAGCGGCCCACGATCGGGGACACGAGCAGCGCCATCGCAGGCACGGGCGTTATCGCAAGCGCGGCCTCGAGCTCCGAGTAGCGCCAGAGGTTCACGAACAGCAGCACGGTCAGGAACAGCGTGCCCATCATCCCGATGCCGAACAGCAGCAGGCTCGTGCTCGCGCCCATGAACTGCCGGTTGCGCACGAGTGCGCGGGTCAGCATCGGGTGGCGGCCGTAGCGCTGCGTGAGCGCGAACGCCACGGCGAGCACCACGCTGGCCGCGAACAGCCCGATGATCAGCGGCGAGTCCCAGCCGCGGTCGTTGCCCTCGACGAGACCGAACGTCAGGCAGAACACGCCCGCTCCCACCGTGGCCATGCCCCACCAGTCGACCTCGGTGCCCGCATGCGGGTCGCGGGTCTCCGGCATGACGCGCAGCGCCAGCGCGATCCCGAGCACGCCGATCGGGACGTTGATCAGGAAGATCCAGTGCCAGCCCGCGTCCCAGGGCCAAGTGGCGAACTCGACCAGCACACCGCCGATGGGCGGGCCGATCGCGGCCGCCACGTTTGCCACCACCGCCATCATCGCGAGCCCGAGACCGCGCTGTTCGGGCGGGAAGACCATCGCCGTGGTCGCAAGTGCGAGTGGCGCCAGAATGCCCGCTCCCACCGCCTGCACGACACGGAAGGCGATCAACGCCTCGACCGACCACGCCAGCGCGCACAGCAGCGACCCGATCGTGAAGATCGTCATGCCGATCAGGAAGAACCGGCGCCTGCCGAACTGGTCCGCGAGCCTGCCCATCGACACGAGGAGCACCGCGAACATGATGTTGTAGGCGTTCAGGACCCACGAGACCGTGTCGACCGAGGCACCGAGGTCGCGCTGCAGCTGCGGGATCGAGATGTTCACGATCGTGATGTCGATCAGCGCCATGAACAGGCCGATCATCACGACGCCCCAGATGCGCCAGCGGTTCGCGTGGAGGTACTCGGTGGTGGGAGACTCGGGCGGCCTCATCGGTCGGATAGCTTTTCACGTCGGCGTAGACTGCCCTGGACCCCGCGACGAGAGGAGGCACGATGTCCCGACTTCTGCGAATGGATGCTTCAGGTCACACGGAGCTGGCCGCGTGGAGCGCCGGCGATCCCGCCTCACACGAGCGCGCGGCCTCCATCTTCGAGGAGCAGCTCGGCGGCGGCTACATGGGCGTCGCGAAGCTCCACGACGAGTCGTTCGAGCAGGTCAAGCAGCTACCGGTGGACGTCGAGTACGTGCTGCTGCGCCGGCCTATCGTCGGCGGCTAGTGGCGGGCGCCTTACCGGAACTCGAGGCGGTTGCGTGGCGCCGCCGGGCTGACGAGCGCTCGCTGAGGCTGCGTGAGCGCCTTTCGGCCCTGTTCATGGCGCTCTATGTGACCCCGTTGCTGGTGGTGGCGGTGGCGCTGATCCTGATCGAGCCGCTGCTGGCACCCGTTGCGCTGGTCGGACTGTTCCTGGCGCGGGTGATCCCGGAGCTGTTCGCGAACCGGGGCGCGGGCGTGGTGCGCCTCTCGCGCCGCCGCGATGGCCAGCCGGAACGAGTCGCGCAGGGCCTGCTCGGCGATCTGCTCGGCCATGATGCGAGGGACCTTCAGCGCCGCACCGGCCTGGCCCTCGAGCGCGGCCGGATGGGCGTCTGGCTGATCGGTGATGCCGGCGCTCTGCTCGTGCGCCCCGGCGGGCGGCGCGTACACGCCTTCTGCGTGCGGGTCGCCGACGGCGATCTGCCCCGCTCCGATCGCATCGCGCACCTCCTCCTGGCCCTGAGGGCAGACGAGCAGGGCTTCGCGACGGTCGCAAACCACGCCTTCACCGGCGCCGCGTGGCGCATGCGCCGCCGCATCCCTTGCGTGCGAAAGCCCGCGCTTGATGCGGCGGTTGGAGCGGCACGGGAGTAGCCCTGATGCACGTTGATCGCCTATATGGCGAACAACGTGCATCACCCCAGCAGGTGCACCAGTTGTTCGCGGGAGACGGCGCCGTCGCGCAGGATGGTCCACGTACCGTGCTCCTCGTACCTACCAAGGTCGATCACCGTCGAAGGCGTCCCGGGTAGCTCGCCGCCGTCGAGCACCAGGTCCGCGCCGTCCCGCATCGCGGCCGGGACGTCGGCGAGCCGGCGCGGATCGGGCCCGCCGCTGAGGTTCGCACTCGTCTGCAGCACCGGGACGGTCACGCTCGCCAACGCGGCGATGTCGGGCACCCTGACCCCTACCCCACCGGGCAGAACCACCAGCACGGGTCCAGGGAGCAATCGCTCCAAGGCGCCGCGCACGCGTGGACCCACCGGCGGCAATCCATCGACCGAGAAGTACATGACCGCCGACGGCTGCTCTGGCGGCCGGCCCTTCAGCTCGTACACCCGGGCGACCGCGGCCGGGTCGTCCGGCCGGCAGCCGACGCCGTAGAGCGTGTCGGTCGGGAACACCGCGATGCCCCCGGCCACGATGCACTCCTCGAAGGCGGCGACGTCCGCCTCCGAGATCAACGCCGCCCCCGCACCACCCGTGGGATGCCGGCCAGATCGCGGTCGGTCTCGACCGCGCGCAGGCCGGCCTTCTCGAACAGCCCCTCGACCGCGCGCGACTGTCCCTGGCCGACCTCGACGGCGAGCAGCCCGCCGCGCACCAGCGCTTCCGCCGCGGCCGGAATGAGGTCGCGGATCACGTCGAGCCCGTCCGGGCCGGCGAGCAACGCCTCACGCGGCTCGTACAGGGTGATCTCCGGCGCCAGGCCGGGCCATTCGGGCTCCCGCACGTAGGGCGGGTTCGAGACGATCAGGTCGTACGGCCCGCCGACGATCAGGTCGGCGATCATGAACTCCACGTCGAGACCGGTGCGCTCGGCATTCTCGCGCGCCACGTCGATCGCATCGGGAGAGTTGTCGATGCCCGTGACCCGCACGCCCTGGCGCTCCTGCGCGATCGCGAGCGCGATCGCGCCGCTGCCGGTACCGACGTCCAACACGCGCTGGCCGTTCTCGGCGAGGTCCACGAGCAATTCTGTCTCGGGGCGCGGGATGAGCACGCGATGGTCCACGACCAGCTCGAGCTGGCGGAAGTGGGCGCGCCCGAGGATGTAGGCGACCGGCTCGCGCCGCTCGCGGCGGCGGATCATGTCGTCGAACGTCAGCGCCTCCTCCATGTCGAGCCCGCGGTTGGCGTCGGCGTAGAGAGCGGCGCGGTCCACGCCGAGCGCGGCCGCCAGCAGCACCTCGGCGTCCAGCTTGGGCGTGTCCGAGCCTGCCGCCTCGAGGGTTTCGGCTGCCTCGGACAGCGCGTCGCGCAGAGGTGAGCTTGCCTTCGCCAAGACCGGTCGGCGTCAGGCCGCCTGGGCCTCGAGCTTGCGGCGGCGCTCGTCCGCCGCCAGCTCGTCTGTGAACTCGCTGAGCTCGCCTTCGAGGATCGACTCGAGATTGTGCGCCGTCAGCTTGATGCGGTGGTCCGTGACCCTTCCCTGCGGGTAGTTGTACGTGCGCACCTTCTCCGAGCGCTCGCCGCTGCCGACCTGGGCGCGGCGGTCCGCCGCCTGCCCCTCCTGCTGTTCGCGCACGGCATGCTCGTACAGGCGTGCGCGCAGAACTCGCAGCGCGCGCTCGCGGTTCTGAAGCTGGGACTTCTCGTCCTGCATCGATACGACCAGGCCGGTCGGCTTGTGCGTGATGCGCACCGCCGAGTCCGTGGTGTTGACCGACTGCCCGCCCGGGCCGGAGGAGCGGTAGACGTCGATCTGCAGGTCGTTCGCGTCGATCGCCACCTCGACGTCCTCCGCCTCCGGCAACACGGCGACGGTCGCTGTGGAGGTGTGGATGCGGCCCTGAGATTCCGTCTGCGGCACTCGCTGCACGCGGTGCACGCCGGCCTCGTACTTGAACACGCTGTACGCGCCGTCGCCCTTGATCGCGAACGTGACCTCCTTGAACCCGCCCGCCGGGGAGTCGCTGTGCCCGAGCGGCTCTGTCTTGAACCCGCGGTTTTCGGCATACCGGGTGAGCATGCGGTAGAGGTCGCCCGCGAACAGACCCGCCTCGTCCCCCCCGGCCCCGGCGCGGATCTCGACGATCACGTTCTTGTCGTCGTTGGGATCGCGCTCGACCATCGCGAGCCGGAGCTTTTCGGCGATGTCCTCCATCTCGGCGCGTGCCGAGACCGCCTCGTCCTGCATCTCCTTCTCGCCTTCGGCCACGAGCTCCTCGGCGCCGGCGGCGTTGCTCTCAGCCATGCGGTACTGCCGCGCGAGCTCGTGCGCATCGCTCAGCTCGCGATGGCTGCGCGCGACGTCCGCGTAGCGGGAGCGATCGCCCATCACGGCGGGATCCGCAAGCTGCTGCTCCAGCTCGCGGTAGCGCTCCTCGACCTGCTCGACGAGCCGCTCGATGACTGTGGGTGCTGACGCCATGGTCGCGCCTAACGCAGTTAGGCCACGACTTCCATGCCGAGGCGGTCCTCCTCGCTCGACTTGCGCGGGTCCTCGACCGCGAGCACGGCCTCGAGCGCCGCGACGGATACCGCGAGCTGGTCGAGCGACGGCGGACGGGTGGTCAGCTTCTGCAGCTGCAGGCCGGGCCACATCAGGGCGCGGACCCATCGCTTGCGCCGGTTGCGCCCGGCAAAGCGGATCACCTCGTAGGCCAGGCCCGCGACCAGCCCGATGCCCACGATGCGCGACAGGATCAGCCAGTACAGGGCGGGACGCCCGATCGGGGCGAACACGAACACGGCGATGATCATCACGATCAGCAGGAAGCTCGTCCCGCAGCGCACGTGCAGGCGCGAGTACTTCTGCGCGTTCTCGGGGGTGAGCGGCTCGCCGGCCTCGTAGCACGAGATCACCTTGTGCTCGGCGCCGTGGTACTCGAACACGCGCCGCAGGTCCTTGATGTGGGAGATCGCCCACAGGTAGCCCAGGAAGATCGAGATGCGAATCAGCTTCTCGACCACGACGAACATGACCGAGCTCCCAAGCTCGTCCTTCCAGAAGTTCGCGATGGTCACCGGCAGTACGAAGAAGAGCCCGATCGCAAAGGCGAGCGACAGGAAGATCGTGAAGCCCCAGGTCTTGCCGGAGATCTCCTCGTCGGGCTCCTCGAGCTGCGCGCTGGCGGAGATGCCGAGCGCCTGCATGCCGATCTTCAGCGACTCGTAGAGGGCGACCACGCCCCTGATCACCGGCAGGCGGAAAAGCTTGCGCCGCTTCATCGCGGACTCGAAGGACTCCGTGTGGACCTCGATCGGCCCGAGCGCCTCCTCCGCTGCGCCCGGCTGCGGCTCGCCGTGTCCGTTGGCCGACCCGTTCTGGGCGGCCAGCTCCGCGGGCACGCGCACCGCGACCGCCCAGGTCGAGACGCCGCGCATCATCACGCCCTCGAGCACCGCCTGGCCGCCGATCGGGGCGTCCCTGGCAGGCATGAGGCGCCCGTCTGCGAGCCTCACCTCGGCGCCGGGGCCGGGGCCTCCGTTGGCGGTCGTCGAGGTGTGGGTCGGGTCAGCGCTCATGAGGACTCCGGGATCCCTCCCGGTCACCCATGGTAATCGGCCCCCGGCGGGAGGTGCTGAAGCTAGGTCCTGCCTACTGGCCTGATGCCTTGCGCTTGGCGGCGCGGCGCTGGAAGCGCTCCACACGGCCGCCTGTGTCCACGAGCTTCTGCTTGCCGGTGTAGAAGGGGTGGCACTCGGAGCAGATCTCCACGTGCAGCTCAGGCTTGGTGGAGCGGGTCGTGAACTCGTTGCCGCACGTGCAGCGCACGTGGGCCTCGACGTACTCGGGATGGATTCCGGTCTTCATCGTCTTTCGAGTTTAGCGATGAGGTCCAGGGACTCAGCCCGTCACCAGGCGGGCCGCCAGGACGAGTACGGCAAGCGTGGCCACCAGGTTGAGGGCTGAGACGATCCCGGCCTGGGCCGCCTTGCTCCGGATCTCGCGGCGCAGGTCCTTGTCGTCCGGATAGGCGACGGCCTCCTGGCGCAGCTCGGAGAGCCCCGGGCCCTGCACGAGGGTGTGGAACAGGGTGAGGGCGATCACGACCACCACGAGGACCAGCTTCGCGAGCAGCCGCTCGCCGTAGTCGGTGTCGAACAGGTCGCCAAAGGACCCGAGCCGGTCGCTCGCCATGTCGGTCCCGGTGGCGATCAGGACCACCATCGCGATCCCACCGGCGACCGCGAAGCGCCGCCCGAGCGCGCGAAACAGCGCAACGCGCTCGTGCTCCGCCACCGTGCGCCGCGCGGCGCCCACCGCGAGCGCGAGCATCACCATCCCGCCGGCCCAGACGGCAGCGCCGATCAGGTGAAGCGAGCGAACGACGGTCTCGGTGGCCAGGAGCATCGCCGCCGAGGATAGGCCGCGCGCCGGGGTGGGTGCTAAAGGGTGCGCTATGCGCGCGTTTTCGCACCCACCTCGCAGGGAGCCCCTGGCGGCGCTCGCTAGACCTGCGTGTAAAGCGGCCCGTCGCCGCCCTCGGGTGGCGTCAGGCGCCCGCCCTTGGCGGTGATCGCTCCGCACTGCACGCAGTTGGAGGGAACGATCTGCACGTCGACCGTGCCGTCGCCCTCCCCGTTCTGCGCGGCCTCGAGCTGGTTCTCGGGAATCTCGTACACCTGCGCAGGGCACATCGAGACCCACGTCTGCGCCACCTCGAGCGGCACATGCGTCTGCACGCGGATGTGATTCGGCGCGTCGTCGCGGGTCGCGTTACCGGACGCGAACACCGACGAGAGCTTGTCGAACGTGTACTTGCCGTCGGGCTTCGGGTAGTTCTTCGAGGCGCCGTCGAGCACCATCTCGTTCTCCGAGTCGTGCTCCTGCTTCCAGTGGCCGTTGGGGAACGCGCCGCGCGTGATGGTCATCGCGCTCGCGATCGCGCCGCCCACGAAGAAGCCCTTGGAAAACGGCTGGCGCATGTTGCGCGCGCGGTACAGGTCCTCGCCGATCGACGACTCGCGCACCCGCTTGTCGTAGGCCTCGAAGTTGATGGAGTCCCGCTTCAGCGCGTCCACGATCGCCTCCGCCGCATACATGCCCGCGTGCATCGCGTAGTGGATGCCCTTCAGCTCCGGAATGTTGACCATGCCGGCCGCGTCACCCGCGATGCACATGCCCGGCACCGCGAACTTGCGCGGCATCGCGTAGTACCCGCCGGAGGGAATCGTCTTTGCGCCCCAGGCGACGCGCTTGCCGCCCTCCAGGATCTTGCGCACGAACGGATGCGTCTTGAACTGCTGGAGCACGTCGTGAACCGAGAACGTCGCGTCCGTGTAGTCGAGGCCGGCGACGAAGCCAAGACCCACCTTGTCCTCGCCCATCGGGTAGATGAAGCTCCCGCCGAACTCGTTCCAGCGCGGGCCCTTGCGCAGCGGCCAGCCCATGGTGTGGATCACGCGGTCGAGCGGCTTCGGGACCTCCCACACCTCCTTCACACCGAGCTCCCAGCGCTGCGGGTCTTCGCCGTGCAGGTCGTAGTAATCCATCGCTGCGAGAGTCAGGTGCCCGAGTGTGCCTTCGGCCACGACCGTGGCCTTGGCCATCACGTCCGATCCCGGTTCGAAGTTGGGGAGCGGCTTGCCGTCCCTGTCGCGGCCCTTGTCCCCGGTGCGCACTCCGACGACGATGCGGTCCTCGACCAGCAGCTTGTCCGCAGCCGTCTCGGGCAGGATGTAGACGCCCGCTTCCTCCGCCTTGTCGGAAAGGAAGCGCCCCAGCTGCGCGACCGACACGACGTGGTTGCCGTGGTTGCGGAAGTTGGGCGGCATGGGCTTCAACGGCAGCGCCTGCTTTTCGGTCAGCAGGTAGACGGCGTCCTTGTCGACCTTCCAGAGCGTGGGCCACTCGGACTCGTCCATGTCCGGGAACAGCGCCTGCATGGCGGACGGCCGCATGTTCGCGCCCGACAGCAGATGCGCGCCGGGCGTCTTGCCCTTCTCGATCACAGCGACCGGCACCTCACCCAGCTTCTCCTGAAGCCGCGGCTCGTGCTCGAGCAGCTGCGTCAGCCGGATCGCGCACGCAAGCCCCGCGGGCCCGCCACCCACGATCGCGACGCCGACCTCGATGCGCTCGTCCTCGGTGTCGGTCGGCGGGCCGACGAACTCCCGCGCAGGATCGACGGGCGGCGGGAACTTGGCCGGCGCAACACCCATGTCGGTGCTACCCGGCCTTCTTGGCCTTCACGGCCTCGGTGAGCTTGGGCATGATCTTGTGCAGGTCGCCCACGATCCCGAGGTCGCAGAACTCGAAGATCGGCGCGTTCGGGTCCTTGTTGATCGCGACGATGTTCTCCGAGGCCTGCATGCCGACCTTGTGCTGGATCGCGCCCGAGATACCGGCGGCCAGGTAGAGCTTTGGCGCGACGGTCTTGCCGGTCTGACCGATCTGGCCGGCGTACGGGAACCAGCCCGCATCCACGACGGCACGCGTCGCGGCAACCGCACCGCCGAGCGCCTCCGCCAGCTGGTCGCACAGCTTGAAGTTGTCGGCCTCGCCGAGCCCGCGGCCGCCTGCCACGAGGAAGTCGGCGTCCTCGATGTTCACGTCGGCGCCGCGCTGCTCGCCTCGCGTGACCATCTTCGCCTTCGTGGACCAGGGCGACAGCTCGACGTCGACGTCGACCACCTCGGCCGAGCCGCCGTCGCGCTGCGTCGCGTCGAACGCGTTCAGCCGGCTGATGATGATGCCCGGCTTGCCGACGTACCCGACGTCTGCGATCTGGGAGTCCTGCAGGATCGGACGCTCCGCCACGAGCTCGCCGTTCTCGACGCGCACGTCGGTGACCTCCATCGTCACCCCGGCGCCGAGTCGCGCCGTGAGACCGGCCCCGATCTCGAAGCCCAGCAGCCCGCCGCCGAACAGCACGTAGTCGTAGCCGTCGTCCTGGATGACCTTGGCCATCGCGTCGACGATCGGCTGAGCAAGTCCCTCGGGAACGCTCTTGGCACGGTGGACCTTCGAGGCGCCGTATGCGCCGAGGCTCTGCGCGGCCTCGTCCGAAACGTCGCCCACGACCACGACGCCAACCTGGCCACCGAGCTCGCCGGCCAGACGCGCACCTTCCGAGATGGCGCCCAGCGAATTCCTGTTGAAGTTGCCCTCGTCATCGTGCAGGGCGTAGACCAGGATGCCAGCCATCTAGATCAGCTTCCTTTCGTCGAGCCAGGCGACGATCTTCTCGACCGTCTCGTTCGTGTCCTCGTCCTCGAT
>JBBRDT010000052.1:0-24498 GCA_038203635.1 Solirubrobacterales bacterium | reverse complement strand
AAAGCGCTGACGCCCCCGAGGGTCCACTCGCGGCGCGCCTGCGCCGGGCGTGGGACCGGCTCACCCGGCGCCGAGCCGGCTGAATGGCCCCCGAAATGGAACAGGCCCCCGAGAAAAATGTCGAGGGCCCGCTCTCTATTTCGAAAGAACGTGCCACCGGCGTCCACAGACAGCGCACCGGCCCGTCGGTTCTTCCTCTATCTGTATCGGAGGCCTTTCGGTCTCCTTGAGCGACGCGAGCGCGCCACTCTCCTACGAGTAACGTCTATCCCTACCGCTTGTTGCACCTTTGCGTGTTGGGATTGGGTTAAGTTTCTGACGCAAGCGAGAGGAAGGAAGGGCAAATGAAGTACCTCATCACCGGCGGATCGGGCTATATCGGCAGCCGTCTCACGGACCTCCTGGTCGAGCGCGACGACACTGAAGTCGTGAACGTCGACATCCGGCCACCGGCCGTCCCACGCTCGCGCACGCGCTTCATCAAGATGGACATCCGCGATCGTGGGATGCGCGGGCTGTTCGAGCGGGAGCGCCCCGACGCCGTCGTCCACCTCGCGTTCGTGCTGAACCCGATCAGGGACGAGCACACGATGTACGACATCGACGTGAACGGCACGCAGAACGTGCTCGAAGCCGCGTCGGCCGCCGACGTGCAGCAGCTGCTCGTCGCATCGAGCACCACCGCCTATGGCGCGTTCCCCGACAACCCCGTTCCGCTGACGGAGGAGCACCCGGTGCGCGGCCTGCCGGCCTACGAGTACGCGCGCGACAAGACGGAGATCGACCGCCTGTGCCAGCTGTGGGCTGCACAGCACCCGGACCGGGTGATGACGATCGTCCGGCCCACGATCGTCTTCGGCCCGAACGTCGACAACTACATCGTGCGCTTCTGGTTGACGAGTCCCTTCTTCCCGTTGCTCGACGGCAACGACCCCGACTGGCAGTTCGTGCACGAGGAGGACGTCGTATACGCGATCTCGCGCCTGCTCGGTGAGCGCCGCGAGGGGATCTTCAACCTCACTGCTGACGGCACCATCAAGCTCTCCGAGGCCGCGCGGATCGCGGGTGTGAAGGTGCGCAAGATGCCGCTGCGCGTGTACCGCCGGATCGCTGCGACCGCTTGGCGCCTGCGGGTGCCGAACGTGGAGGCGCCGCCCGGTCAGATCGACTTCCTGCTGTATCCCTGGATCGCGTCGAACGACAAGATCAAGTCGGAGCTGGACTGGACGCCGCGCTACACGAGCCGCGAGACGTTCGAGCTGACGATGCGCGCGAAGGGGAAGGGCCCCGAAGCCGCTGGGGCCGTCGACGCGCAACAGGCGGTGCCGGCGCCGCCGCCGCCCGCGCCGGTCGCCTGAGCGCACCTGGCGCGACGCTAAACTGGCCCCCGCGGGCGCATAGCTCAGTTGGGAGAGCACCAGCTCGACAAGCTGGGGGTCACTGGTTCGAGCCCAGTTGCGCCCATCGGCCGTTCGCGCCTAACCGACACATTTCCCGCAAAATGGGCTAAGGTGACGCCTTCGCGCGGGGCCAGGGGAGGCACCGCTATCCAAAGCGCTCAGTTGTGGCTGGCAGGAAGCCGGCACGGACGGGCAGGCACCGCAGGGAGGCTGCTTTGCGTACCTCGAGGTTTTTCCGTGCCGGGTGGCCGGTGCTGCTGTTGTTGGCGATCGCGGCCGTACCGGCGTTCGGTGCCGACACGGTCGTCGACATCATCCAGGGCGAGGACACGTACAAGGTCAGCGGCAAGCGCGTCGAGCCGGTGACCGTCTTCTACACGGATGGGCGCGTCGAGAAGTCCGTGCATCTCGACAGCCGGGCGACGAAACTTGTCGTGAAGGCCGACTCCGGCCCGAAGTGCGGCGACCAGTGGCCGCACATGGTGGTCGAGATCGACGACGTGCCGGTGCTCTCGACATCGGTGCAGGAGAACGGCTACACGGCAGCGCCGGTGAACGTACCGCGCGGCGACCACACGGTGGCCGTCGTCTACGACAACGACTACTACGAGCCGGTCGACGCGTACACGGTCGACCCCGCCAAGCCGCTCACCTGCGACCGCAACCTGCACTTCGACGCGGTCGGGCTGCTCGCGGACGAGAACACGGAGCCCGGCCCTGCGCCGCCTCCCAACCCGACTCCGACGCCCACGCCCACTCCAACACCGACCCCGACACCCAGCCCGACGCCGGTTCCGACTCCTACTCCGGATCCCACGCCGACTCCAACACCGACGCCGACACCCACCCCTCCGCCGGCCAACGAAGCGGACATCCTCTGGACTGGTGACGCCGAGAAGGCCTGGGACGACTCGCTGTCGGACAAGCGCTGGCCGGACAACAACGAGTGGGTCAGCTTCAGCTGCCAGGACCGCTCGCGGTTCAGCCAGGTCGAAGCCGGCGCGGTACAGGGCAAGCGCGCGTACCGGATCGAGGTCCATGACGGCGACGACTCCTATGGCGAGCGCTGCGAGCTCGACAACGGCAACACGTCCGCGAAGCTCCTGCATCACCAGATGCTGTTCCACGACGGGCAGGAGGCGTGGGTCGCCTTCCAGACGTATCTGCCGCTGGACTTCTCGTTCGCGGCCGACGGCGCTCCGGTCTCGTTCCAGAACGATGGCGGCCTGATCATGCAGATCAAGCAACTCGGGTCGTGCGGGACGCCGGCGCTCGGGATCGTCTCGAGTCGCACGGTGTTCGCGCTGCGCAACAGCGCAGCGGCACACTGCGAGGCCGGGCCGATGAGGTCGCTGTGGAAGGTGCCGATGGTGCTCGGCCACTGGGTGAAGTGGTTGCAGCACATCCGGTTCAGCACCGATCCGCGCGTCGGGTTCATCGCCACCTGGTACGACCCCGACGGTCTGGGCCTGCGGCCGATCCCGCCGACCCTCGACCTCGGCCACCGGGTGATCGGCAACCGGATCTACACGCACACGCAGAAGGCGCCGACCGGCCATCCGGACCCGGCCTGTCCGGCAGACGACGTCTGCTCGCACGCACGCATCGGGATCTACCGGGACCCGGACGTATCGGGAACCTCGGTCATCTTCCACGACGGCTGGACCGTCGCGAAGACCCGCGCCGCGGCCGTTGGCAACGCCTTCGCGCCCTAGACAAAGCCTCCCAGGGGTAGAACCAAAGCGGCCGCCCGTTCAGGCGGCCGCGTCTGGGGTTATGCCACGTTGGGGGAGGGGAGGAGTGAGCGAAATACTAGGAGCCCAACCTGAAGCTTTGCTGAAGATCTCAGGAAGCACCGGTTAAGGCGGAATACTGTAGATCGCGAGATGCCGGGCAAACTCGAGGTGCTACAGGTCACGGAATCCGGGGATGCACCGGGATTGCTGTACGCCGCGATCGACAAGCCGCGCGTCGGCGCACGTGACTCGGGGGCTGAGGGGTGGTCGCTGGACGTGCGGGGCAGCGCGGTGGGCCGCGGCGATCCGGTCACCCATGTCGAGTTCGTCGCCGCCGGCACTGTGATCCACACCGCAACCTGCGATGCGCCGCGCCCGTCACTTGCGGCCGAGCGACCCGATCTGAAGGCGGCCGACAGGAGCGGGTTCTATGCGACGCTGGGCGGCCTCGACCTGCGCCCCGAGTTCGAGCTGCAGCTGAACGCGATCCTCGCGGGCGGTGGCCGCGCTCCGATCGGGACGATCACGGGCCGGCGGGAGCGGTTGAGGACTTCCTTCGAGCCGCGCATGCAGCCGTTGCTCGTCACCGGGCCCGGGCGCAGCGGGTCCACGATCTTCATGCAGATGCTGGCCGGGCATCCGGCGATCCTGGCGTGGCCGCCGTTCGAGCAGGAACCGCGCGTCGTCACGTACTGGATCGAGGTTCTGCGGGCGCTGGCGCGGCCGGACAGCTTCATGCGGCAGGTCGCTCCTGCGGGAAGTCTCAACGGCGACTGGTGGCTGGGCCGGCGCGACCCTCGCCCGCGTGCTCTCGGCGATGCGGATGTCCAGGCGTGGCTGGCGGGTCAGGCGGTGGAGGAGCTTGCGACATTCGCGCAGGCGCGGATCGAATCGCTCTACGGACGGCTTGCTGCCCGCGACGAACGCGACGGGGTCGTCTACTTCGCGGAGAAGCTGCGCAACGACATCGCGTCGGACCTGGCGGGCGAGCTGTACCCCGATGCACGCGAGGTGCTGCTCGTACGCGATCCGCGCGACGTGCTGTGCTCGGTGATGGCCGCGAACGTGAAGCGCGGTCAGCGCCCGCCGCCGGAGGATCCGGCACGGTGGATCGCAGAGGAGTTCGAGGGGCGGATCGCCGCGGTCGCCGAGAGCTGGGAGCGGCGGCGCGACCAAGCTCACCTGGTGCGCTACGAAGATCTGATGCTCGACCCGGCGCCCACCGTCACGAGGCTGCTGGAGTACCTCGGCATCGAAGCGGGCGAGGAGGCGGTGCGGCAGATGCTGGCCGGCGCGGAAGCGTCGCTGCCGGGCATGTCGGAGCACCGGACCACCCCCGATCCGCGGGCGTCGATCGGGCGGTTCACACGCGACCTGGAGCCGGCCCTGCTGGAGGAGTGCGAGCGCCGGCTGGGGTACGCGATCGCCCTCTTCGGATACCCGCCTGCGGCGGTTCGTCCCGACCCCACTGCGACCCGCGAGTTTGGCTAGTGGAGGCAGGGGTATCGGTGCGGCCGCGGAATACTTTTCCGTCGTCCCCGGGTTTTATCTTGTGCCTCATGCAACGAGTTCTCGCCAGACGATATGCGGAGCGTGACGTGCCGGACGTGGAGACCTACGTCCGGGAGACCGTTTCCGGCCTCGCGTCGGTGACGCCGGAGGAGGAAAAAGCACTCGTCGCGCGCGGCATCTTCCTCGTGCGGCGCATCGCCTTCGCCCTACCCCCCGAGGCCTCGCTGCAGCATGCGCTGAGCGAGCACTTCTTGGAGGGTCTGGCCGCGCTGCGCGAAGAGGACGACCCCTCCAGCACGGACCCGGTCAGCACCGGGTCGCGCGCCGCCTGACCGGTCACGCCTCTTACACGCTCGATCGGCAACCGTCGGCGGGCCCCCGAAAGGCACCCCGGAGGGGCGGACTGGACGTTTAGGCCATCCGGCGCCGAGGTACACAGGCGGCCAATGGGCATGGGAAGCCTCAGGCGGATCGCAGCACTCAGTCTTTTGGCCACTTTCGCGGTATTCGCGATGGGAGCCATGAGCGTGCCCGCACTCACGGTGCCGGGGACCACCGTCAACGTGCCCAGCACGCCGGTGACCGTGACGGCGCCCACTTTGAGGGTCCCCTCGACTGCTACCACCCCTCCGCCGGCACCCAAGGTGACGGTGCCGAAGGCTCCCAGCGCCCCGCCCGCCGTCAAGCCGGTCGCGAAGCCCGTCACGAAGCCGGTGACGAACGTTGTGAAGCAGGCGGTGCCGAAGGCGACGGGCACCGTCACCAAGACCGTTCCGAAGGCCACGGGCACCGTCCAGAAGGTGGCTCCGAAGACGACGAACACGATCAAGAAGGCGACCGGTGATACGACGAAGACCATCACCAATACAGGGTCGCCGGCCAAGAGTGGACGTCCATCCGGCCCGTCGGGCCCGGTGGACACCCTGCTCGGCAACCTGACCGGCAGCCTTGGCGGGACGACCCGCACCGCGACCGGGACAGTGAGCAACTCCTCCGGGCTCGCGACCTCGGGCGCCGGCTCGTCGACAGGCTCGGGCTCGGTGGTCAACGGCTCCAACGGCATGACCTTCCTCGGCGGCTCGGGCGGCGGGCCGGGCGGTGGCTCGGGCGGCATGTTCGGCGGAGGGTCCTCCGGAGGTGGAGGGTTCCCCGGCGGATCCGCCGCGACCGGCGGCGGCGGTTCGCTGGCCGCGATGCTCGTGGGTGCCAGCCCCAAGCAGCTGCGCAATGTGCTCGCGCACCTCGAGGGTTGCCTGCCGGCGCTCCCGGCGATCGACCGGCAGGTCATCTCCATGCGTGCGGGCGTGAACGGCACGCCGCTCACCCGGCCGCAGATCGGCGCGCGGCTCGGGATGTCGAGGCAGACTGTTCGCCAGACCGAGCGGCGGGCACTCAACCGGCTTCAGTACGCGGCCGCGAACACCGGGTGTGCCGGAACGCTCGTCGGGCCTTTCGACGCCTCCGGGATCGGCAACCTGACCCCGCAACTGCTCTTCGCGGGTGCGGTTCCCGTCAACGGGAGCTCCGCAGAGCTGACGTCCGGCTCCGATGGCTTCGCACAGGCGCGCGGCATCCTGCCCCGGACCGTCGATCCGCTGTTCGACATCGGCGGTAACGGGCAGAGCGGGCCCGCCTGGGCGATCATCCTTTTCACGATCCTTTTCTCCGCCGCGATCGCGGCTCTCACGCGCGAGCTGCGCAGCTCTTTCTGAGGTCGGATACCACGCGCTCCGGTTCGTGCGTGACCTGCTGCCAGGTGTAGCGCCGCACGGTGTAGCCCGCAGCGCGCAGGTCGAGGTCGCGGCGATGGTCCTGCTCCAGACGGGACGGTGTGCCGTGGGCGGCGTGACCGTCCAGCTCGACGACGAGTCGCGCGTCGAACCACACCGCATCCACCAGCCACCCCGCGACGCTGGCGTTGACCTCAGGCGGGGTAAGGGAGTGTCGCTCGCAGAGTAGGAGGAACTTCTCCTCCAGCAGGCTCTTCGTCCGTGCAAGCTCGGGACGATGGCATTCGAGCGCCGCGCGCAGAGCGGCGCTGCCGGGCCGGCCGCGACCGAGCACGGCTTCGACGTCGTCGAGGGTCACCAGGCGTAGGTATTCGGCCTCCGCGAGCGCGCGGCGAACCTGGGACCGCCGCACCACGCCTGCAATGTCGAGCAGGGTCCGGGCAGGTGGGGTAATCGGGAAGCCTTTGTGCCACACGCGTTGCAGGTGCCGCGGGTGGTGAACGCACACGCCTGGTAGCGAGCGCCGGTCCCCGGGGGCACTGACATGGGTTTGCAGGACGGGCTCACGGACGATGCCCGACCACCACGCCCCGGTCAGGTGGCTCAGCATCGCGCCGGGACCGGCATAGAACAGCGCCGCCGCCAGCTTCCCCTCGACGCGGATGCGCCGATGGCCGAGGGCGTAGACACCTGGATACAGGCGGTGGAGCCGGCTTGTCGCCAGCCATCGCGTAATTGCCGTGCCGGGCAGCCCGGAGTCCTCCAGCTGCCGTCGCGTCACGACGCCCCATTGCGCCTCCGCCAACCCCACCAGGCGAACTGACCGGTCTCGCAACCGAGGGGTGGGCGTCAGGGCGGACAGTTCGGGCATGGGGGAGAGGATGCCCGCGCCGGTGTGACGAGTTGGTGCAGGGGAGTCGCGTCACGGTGCCGCATCTGTGCGAATCCGCACAGGAGCAGGCCCTTTCCATGCCGTATCTTGAGCGTATGGGGATGCAGGCGTGCGGCGATTGCGGAGCTCAAAATCCGGAGGGCGCACGCTTCTGCATGTCGTGCGGGACCGCGCTCGCACGCAACTGTCCCAACTGCGGGACGCCCGCCCCGGCCGAGGCACGCTTCTGCATGTCGTGCGGCTTCTCGCTCGCGGGTGACGGTGCGCCCGCCGCCCCGCAGGCTCCTCCCGCCCCGGCCCCCACGGCGGCCGCCGCGCTCCCCGAGGAACGGCGCCAGGTAACGGTCGTCTTTGCCGACCTGTCGGGCTACACGGCGATCGCGGAGCGCATGGACCCAGAGGCGGTCAAGAGCCTCGTCGACCGCAGCCTTCGCCGACTCGGCGAAGAGGTGGATCGCTACGGCGGGCGCGTCGACAAGTACATCGGCGACAACGTGATGGCGGTCTTCGGCGCCCCGATCGCGCACGAGGACGACGCCGAACGCGCCGTGCGCGCCGCACTCGGGATGCAGGACGCGATGTCGGAGATCAACGAGAGTCTGGGCGCCACACACGGGGTGAACCTCGCGCTGCGCGTCGGCGTCAACACCGGCGAGGTCGTCGCCGGCGCCGTCGGCGACGGCTACACGGTGATCGGCGACACGGTGAACGTCGCCGCGCGACTTCAGTCGGCCGCCCGGCCGGGCAGCGTCACCGTCGGCGAACGGACATTCCGCGCCACCAGCCAGGCGATCGACTACCGGCCGCTCGAGGCACTCACTCTGAAGGGCAAGGCCGAGCCGGTGCCCGCCTGGGAGGCGGCCGGTGTGCTCGCGCGCCAGCCTGCGCGTCGCACGAGCTTCGGTGAGACGCCGCTCGTCGGGCGCTCGGACAAGCTCGAGCTCCTGCGCTCCGTCTACGACCGGGTCGAGCGCGAACGCAGGGCGCACCTCGTGACCGTGATCGGCCAGGCCGGAGTGGGCAAGTCGCGCCTGCGCCAGGAGCTGGAGCGCCTGCTCGACCAGCGCCACCCGCCGCCCACCTTCCGCGAGGGCCGTTGCCTGCCGTACGGCTCGGGAATCGTCTACTGGGCGCTGGGCGAGGTGATCCGTGCCGAGGCCGGCATCCTGGACAGCGACAGCACCGAGGAGGCGTGGGCCAAGCTGCTCGCCTCGGTCGAGGGCCTGATGACGATCTCCGGCGAGCTCGCCGAGCCGCCCGAGCGCCGGGCCGCGGTGATCGGGCGACTGCTCGGCATCGAGGCGCCGCTCGAGATCTCGCTGTCCGAGGCGGAGGACCCGCAGCGCATGCGCGAGGTCTTCTTCTCCGCGGTCCGGTCCGTGATCGAAGCGATGACCAGGCGCAACCCGCTGGTGCTCGTGTTCGAGGACATCCATTGGGCCGACCACGGAATGCTCGACCTGATCGAGTACCTGACGCAGTGGGTGCGCGGGCCGCTGATCCTGCTGTGCCTGGCGCGCGACGAGTTGATCGACCGCCGTCAGCGATGGGGTGGAGGGCGCCACGAGGCGACCTCGATCCTGCTCGACCCGCTGACGGTCGAGCAGACCCGCGAGCTCGTGGTCTCGCTGGTCGGCGCCACGAATGGAGATGGCGGTGCGGTGGCGGCGGTTGCGGAGCGTGCCGGCGGCAACCCCTTCTTTGCCGAAGAGATGGCGCGCCGTCTCGCCGACGAAGGGGGCGGTGAGCTCTTCGAGCTGCCGGACACCGTGCAGGGCCTGCTGGCTGCGCGCCTCGACTCGCTCGAGCCCGCAGAGCGCGTCCTGGTCCAGCACGCAGCGGTCGTCGGTCGCACGTTCTGGGAGGGATCTCTCGCGATGGCCGGCCAGGGCGACACCGCGATCCGGGAGGCCCTGCAGAGCCTGCAGGAGAAGGACATCATCGTGCCCGACGTCGGCGTGCGGCTGGCGGGCGAGCGCGAGTACTCGTTCAAGCACGTGCTGATCCGCGACGTCGCCTACGGCATGCTGCCGAAGGCGGTTCGCGCCCGCAAGCACTTCGACATCGGCCGGTTCCTCGAAGACCGTGCAGGTGAGCGGACCGAGGAGGTCGTGGCGCTGCTGGCCGAGCACTTCGGGCGAGCCGCGATCCTCACCAACGAGGGCGGGACCGAGGGGTTCGACGCCGAGCCGATCCATCGCAAGGCGCTCCACTACCTGGAGGCTGCAGGCGACGCCGCCGCGGCCCTGTACTCCAACCCGGAGGCGTTCGAGCACTACGAGGCGGCGCAGAAGATCGACTGCCCGCACGATCCCGGTGCGGTCGCGCGCGTGCTCGAAAAGCAGGGCGACGTCGCGTTCCGCATGGGTCGGGTCGGGACCGCGGTTGACCTGTGGGAGAAGGCGCTCGAGTTTCACCGCCAGCAGGAGGACCTCACGCGTGTCGCCGACCTGCACCGCAAGATCGGCGCCGGCCTGTGGAACCGCGGTGAGCGCAAGCAGGCGATCGAGCGCTACCAGAAGGGCATCAACCTGCTGAAGGACGGCCCGCCGTGCCTGGAGCTCGTGCACCTGTACGAGGAGGCAGCCTCGCTCTACATGCACGCGGGCGACAACATGCTCGCGATCTACGCATCCGAGAAGGCGCTGCGGCTTGCCGAGAAGCTTCAGGAGACGCGCGTGGCGAGCCGCGCGCACGGCATCTTCGGCCGCGTGTTCGGGCGCATCGGCGACACGGACAAGGCGCGCGAGAACCTCGAGCGCTCGGTCGAGCTTGCGCGCGACTCCGACGACGGGGAGACGATTCGTGCGCTGCTCACGCTCGGGCATCACCTCGAGGTGTCGGAGGCCGACTACGACGGCGCGGGCCAGGCGTACGGTGAGGCGCTCGCGCTCGCGCAGCAGGTCGGCGACCTGCCGGCTCAGGTGGAGCTGCAGTCCTCGATCGCCCAGGTGGCCGCCTACCGCGCCGCCTGGGACGAGGTGGAGGTGGCCGCCGAGGCGAGCGCCGACCTGGCCGAGCGCGAGGGTCTGGTGGGCAAGCTCTGCTACCCGTGCGTGCTGCGCGGCGTGATCGCCTGGCGCGAGGGTCGCTGGGAGGACGCGGAGCAATGGACCCGGCGCGCGCACGAGCTCGCCGAGCAGGTGGGGTGGTCCGAGGTGTCCTTCGCAGCGCTGTATTGGCTGGCACGCGCGCTGCGCGACAGCGGCGACTACACCGCCGCGATCACCGAGCTGGATCACGCGCTGGACGTCTGCGAGCGGGCAGGCCTGATCGCGCAGTCGATCGAGGCGATGTCAGCGCGCGCGATCACGCTCGTGATCGCCGGCAAGAAGGAGCAGGGCCGCGAGACCGCGGAGGAGGCGAGCCACCTGGCGGATCGCCTGCACTACCCGGTCGGCAGCGCGGCCGCGCTGATGGCGATGGGCACGACGGAGTGCGACCCCGTCGAGGCGACACGCATGATGACCGAGGCGAAAGAGCTGTGGGAAGGCATCGGGCGCCCGCTCGATGCCGCGATCGCCGACCTCCTGCTCGGACACGTCCTGTGTGAGTCGGGACAGGAGGAGGACGGGCGTGCGATGCTCGACCGCGCCGCCGCCGACTTCGAGCGGCTCGGCGTTGCGCACCTGGCCGCGTACGCCAAGTCGGTCGTCTCCTGAAGCCCAACTACCTCCTCTGCCACACTTTTCGCATGCCCACCGTGCGTACAGCCGACGGCGCGGAGCTCTATTGGGAGGAGCGCGGCGAAGGCCCGTCCGTGGTCATCGCGAGCCAGTTCTTCGGCTCCCCATCGGTGTTCGCGGGTCTGATCGAACTTCTCAGCGAGCATCACCGGGTCATCACCTACGACCCGCGCGGGATCGGCCGCTCGAGCCGGCAGGGTCCCTACGACATCGCCACCGACGGCGCGGACCTCGGCACGATCATCGAGGACGCCTGTCGCGGGACGGCCGTGATCGTGGCCATGGCGGACGGCTCCAATCGCGCCGTGCGACTCGCGGCAGACCGGCCGGAGCTGGTGCAGGCCATCGTGTGTGTCGCGGGCAGCCCGGTCAACCGCAGCGCGATCGAGGGCGGGGAGGGACTCGCCGCCTCGGACTCCGTGATCGAGGCGCTGCTGTCGATGATGGACACCGACTACCGCAGCGCCCTGCGCACGATGATCTCAACCGCGAATCCCAACCTCGACGAGGAGACCGTGCGCAGTCGTGTCAACGACAGCGCGGAGCGCTGCCCGCAGGCGGCCGCGGCGCCGCGCATGCGTTCCTGGATCGAGGACGAGGCGCTCGGCCGGTCGCGCGCGGTGGGCGACCGGCTGTGGATCCTGGAGGACGGCAGCAATCCGTGGTTCCTCGAGACGACGCGCCGCACGGCCGAATTGCTGCCGGAAGCGCATGTCCATCATGTCGAGAACGGCGCCGTCTCGCGCCCCGAGATCGCCGTCTCCTACATCAGTGAGATCACCGGCGCGCGCGACCGGGTCTAGCGCACACAACGAGAAAGGGCCGCGCCCTCGGGCACGACCCTTCACGTACACGCACTGACACGCCCGCGGCGCTAGCCGTAGACCGGCCAGTGGCCGCGTCCGCTGCGTTTCAGCAGCATCGCGGCGCGGCGGTCCTGCTCTGCCCCGGAGGCACGTGCGGGGTCGCCTTTGCCGCCGACGCTCGCCCAGGTCCCGAACGAGAACTGGTACTTGCCGCGGTAGGCGCCGCCGCCTCCGATGGCGCGCGGGTTGCCGTGCGACTCGCATGCGGCGATCTGCTTCAGAACCGCACGCGTCGAAGGCGTCAGGCCGGCGCGCTTGTCGCGCAGGTCGGCCCGCACTGTCCGGATGCGTTTCCCGAGCTTGCGGTTCGCGCGCACGAGGGCGCGCTCGGACCAGCGCAGCTGGACCAGGGCGCGCACTTCGCGCACCTCGCGTCCGTCGCGCTCGGCCACCAACCGGTTCAGCCGCTTCCTGAGCTTCAGGTAGCGCTTCGCCAGCCTGCGTTGACCCACAGCCTCGCCCGGGTTCGGTGTTGTCAGTGTCGTACTGCTCATGGTCTTGTCAATTGCCTTCACGTCATTCGGCGTTGCCGCCGAGATCGCAACTGCTGGTACCGCTGCTGCGACGCCGACGCTGAGTACGGCAATCAGGGGGGCCTTCAATGGTCCTCCTCATGTCGTGGTCAGGTGTCGGCCTCAACTCCCTCTACGCAGCGTTCGTCCGAGCAGTCACCTCCTTCTGTGCGGTGTGCCGATGGACGGACGGCTGCGTCTGTCCCTCCGCGGCCGGGAGGCCGCTTCTGGGTCTCTGCGGGCCCTGCCCGCGAGATCGACGCTCGCCCAAAGGCGTTGCCACGTCGTTGTCTCAATCCGGCCCGCGGCGGCCGCCCTTCTGGCGGTCCGTCCGGTGCAGGCCGGTTCCGGTTTCGTTGTCCGAGTGCTGGTACCCGGTTGACTGATTAGTCAATCGCGAGGCTAGCAGAGTGACTTGACTATCCGTCAAGACCTTGTGCCAGATTGTCACAAGCCTGACGCGATGCCAAAACCGCCCTGAACGGCCCCCCGCCAGGGAACCCCGGGCCCAGGCCGAGGTTGCGCCTCCGGTGACACGGACGCCGGGCGTTAGCATCAGGCGTGATGAAGATCACACTCCCCGACAACACGTCAAAGGAGCTGCCGGAGGGCGCGACGGGCGCCGACCTGGCCCGCGAGATCGGGCCCGGCCTCGCCAAGGCGGCGCTCGCGGTCAGGGTGCACGGCCACGTTGCAGACCTTGCGACCCCGCTGCCTGACGGCGAGCAGGTGGAGGTCGTCACCGACCGCAGCCCGGACGCCCTCGACCTGATCCGCCACGACGCCGCGCACGTGATGGCGACGGCCGTGATGGAGCTGTATCCGGGGACCAAGATCTCGATCGGCCCCCCGATCGAGAATGGCTTCTACTACGACTTCGAGTTCCCGGAGGGCGTGAAGGTCTCCGACGACGATCTGGCAGCGATCGAGGAGCGGATGCGGGAGCACGTGGCCGCGGACGAGCCTTTCGAGCGCAGCGACATCCCGGTTGCCGAAGCCGAGCGGCGGTTCGCGGAGGACGGCCAGGACTACAAGGTCGAGCTGATTCGCGACCTGGTCGCCAACGAGGGAGTCGAGACCGTCTCCCTGTATCGCAACGGGCCCTTCACCGACTTGTGCCGCGGCCCGCACGCGCCGTCGACCGGCCGGATCAAGGCGTTCAAGCTGCTGTCGGTCGCGGGCGCCTACTGGCGCGGCGACGAGCACAACAAGATGCTCACGCGGATCTACGGGACGGCCTTTCTGTCGAAGCAGGACCTGGCGCGGCACCTCGAGATGCTGGAGCAGGCGCGCGCCCGCGACCACCGCCGGCTCGGCCCGCAGCTCGGGCTCTTCGTCCTGCGCGAGGAGGCGCCGGGCATGCCGTTCTACCTGCCGAACGGGATGATCGTCGTGAACGAGGTCCAGCGCGTCCTGCGAGAGCACATCGCGCGGCGTGGCTACGACGAGATCCGCACTCCGCACGTGCTGGATGTCGAGCTGTGGAAGCGCTCGGGCCACTGGGACAACTACCGCGAGAACATGTTCTTCACGAGATCGGGCGACGAGGACGGCCGCGAGTTCGCCCTGAAGCCGATGAACTGCCCCGGTGCGTGCCTCGTCTATTCGTCGGGACGGCATTCGTACCGCGAGCTGCCGTTGCGCCTCGCGGAGTTCGGTCTCTGCACACGCAACGAGCGCGAAGGCGTGCTGCACGGCCTGCTGCGCGTGCGCGCGTTCACGCAGGACGACGGGCACGTCTTCTGCACGGAGGAGCAGATCGTGCCCGAGGCGCGCGCGATCACCGAGGTGATCGACGAGCTGTACGCCCTGTTCGGCTTCGAAGACGTGCGCGTCGAGCTGTCGACGCGACCGGAGAAGTCGATCGGGACTGCCGCGCAGTGGGATGTGGCGGAGCGCGCGCTCGCCCAGGCGCTCGACGAGATGGGCCGCGAGTATCAGGTGAATCCCGGGGACGGCGCCTTCTACGGGCCCAAGATCGACTTCCACATCACCGATGCGCTCGGGCGGCGCTGGCAGTGCGGTACCTGTCAGGTCGACTTCTCCATGCCCGAGCGGTTCGGCCTCAGATACACCGACGCCGACGACACGCAGCGCACACCCGTGATGATCCACCGCGCGCTGCTCGGCTCGATCGAGCGCTTTCTCGGAATTCTGATCGAGCACCACGCCGGCGAGTTCCCGGTATGGCTTGCCCCCGTGCAGGCAAAGGTGCTGCCGATCGCCGATCGTCACACCGAGTACGCGCAACGTGTCGAGCGTGAGCTGCGCGCGGCCGGCGTTCGGGTCGAGCTCGACGACCGCTCCGAATCCGTGGGCCGCAAGATCCGCGACGCAGAGCTGTCCAAGGTGCCCTTCATGCTGGTGGTCGGCGACAAGGAGCTGGAGGCCGTGGGCGTCTCCGTGCGACGCCACGGCGAGGGAGACCTAGGGCTAATGCCACTTTCCGCCTCTGCCGATCGAATCCGTAGTGAGGCCCTTTGACGCCACGCCCAGCGCTATACTCGCTTCCAATGACGGGCACTTTCCGACCGCAGCGCTAGCCGTTTGCCGCGTGCCCGCCCCCGCCGCTTTTGCCTCTCACACACAGCCCTTCACCTCCCCAGTGCGCGACTACGGCGTGACTAGCTAGTGCCGATTCCGCGCAGGTTCGATCGGCGCCCGCCTGAACGGGACACCACTCGCATCAACGAGCGCATCCGCGTTCCAGAGGTGCGGCTGATCGACGAGAAGGGTGAGCAGATCGGCGTCCTGAAGGTCGACGACGCGCTCAACTACGCCCGCGAGCGCGACCTCGACCTCGTCGAGATCGCGGCCGAGGCGCGGCCGCCGGTGTGCAGGGTGCTCGACTACTCGAAGTACAAGTACGAGCAGGAGCAGAAGAAGAAGGCCGCTCGCAAGCACCAGCAGCAGGTGACGGTGCGCGAGATGAAACTGCGGCCGAAGATCGCGACCCACGACTACGAGACGAAGAAGGGCCACATCCTGCGCTTCCTCAAGCAGGGTCAGAAGGTCAAGGTCACGATCATGTTCCGCGGACGTGAGATGGCGCACCCGGAGCGGGGCGAGGTGCTGCTGCGCAAGGTCGCCGATGAGCTCGCCGAGTTCGGCACCATCGAGCAGCGCCCGAACCAGGAAGGTCGCAACATGATCATGATCCTGGCGCCCGTCAAGGCTCCGCCGCGCAAGACCGAGCGCCCGGCAGAGAACGAAGCCACGCCCGCTGCGGCCGACGGGGCGCCGGCGGCCACACCCGCGGAAGCGGAAGCGCCGGCCGAAGCGCCCGCGGAAGCGCCGGCCGAAGCACCGGCCGAAGCGCCCGCGGAAGCTCCCGCCGAAGCACCTGCGGCGGCGGATGCCTCACCGGCGGAAGCTGCGCCGGAGCAGTCCTCCAAGACGGGGTAGCTCCGACGGCGCTGGCGCTGCCGCCGGACGGTCTCACCGACGGCGTGGTCCGGCTGCGGCCGCCGCGGGACGGCGACGCGCAGCGCATCGCGCAGATCTGCTCCGACCCCGAGATCGCGCGGTGGACCAACGTGCCGTCGCCGTACACGCTCGAGGACGCGCGCGGCTGGATCGCGCTGGCCGCCGTGGAGCGGGAACGCGGCACCGGGCTGCACCTGGTCGCAGTGCGCACCGCCGACGATCGTGTGGTCTGCGCTGCGGCACTGCGGCTGCACGAGCGACCGGAGCCCCACGGAGAGGCCGGCTACTGGGTGGCCGCCGACGCCCGGCGCGCCGGAATCGGCACCCGCGCGCTCGAGCTGGTGAGCGGCCTGGCGTTCGACGCCATGGCGCTCCCCTACGTCGAAGTCGTGATCGCGCCGGACAACGCCCCGTCGCTGGCGGTCGCGAAACGTGCCGGCTTCACCGAGCAGCGCCGCGAGTTGCGCGGCTTCAAGGGCGAGCTGACCGAGTTCACGATCTGGCGCCGCGACGCCCGACACTGACCCCGCCTCACTGGCAGCCCTGAAGCCCCTATGTGGGGCTCGAGAGCTGCCAGTCGAAGGTGGCCGGGGGCTCAGCCCTCGTTCCTGTCGTCCTCGGGCGACTCACGGCTGTTCTCCCCCGCGTCCTCCTTCGGCTTCGGTGCGGCGCGCTTGACCGTCTCGCACGAGCCCTTCGGGTTGGCCGGTGTCGCGTCGACGATCACGTCGACGAAGTCGAGGTTCGCGGTGTCCTTGCCGCGACCGCAGTCGACTTGATCCGGCTCGCCGTCGCGTGTGTAGAACGTGTCGTTGCCGTCCTCGCCGTGCAGGGTGTCCACGCCGGGTAGTGGAACGTCTGCCGACGCCAGCGCCCACAGGCGGTCGTTGCCGGAGCCACCGAAGGTCTCGTCCACGCCCTGGTTTGCGTAGATCGTGTCGGACCCGGAGCCACCGATCTGTACGTCGTCGCCGCGGCCACCGGACATCAGGTCGTTGCCGCTGTCGCCGCGCAGACGGTCGGTTCCGTCGCCGCCATGGATCCGGTCGTTGCCGCCGCCGCCTTTCGCGCTGTCATCATCCGGCCCGGCGTAGATGCGGTCGCCGTGGATGTCACCACCGCTCAGCGTGTCGTTGCCCGCGTTGCCCGCGATGAAATCGCCGCCGGTACCGCCCTCGATCGTGTCCGCGCCGGCGTTCCCGTAGAGGTCGTCGGCGTTGAGCCCTCCGTTGATGAGGTCGTCCCCGGCGTTTCCGCGGATCTTGTCCTCGCCCGCGCCGCCATAGAGCTTGTCCACGTCGACGCCGCGCCCGCCCGTGACCTTGTCGTCGCCACCGCCCGCCGACACCCAGTCTCGGCCGCGCCCGGCGGACACGATGTCGTCGCCCCCGTAGGCACGGACGCGGTCGTTTCCGCTGCGGGCCTTGATGTAGTCGGAGCCTTCCGTGCCGCGAAGTCGCTCGCTGCGGTTGGTGCCGCGCACGTTCGCCGCCAGCGCCACGGACGACATCAGCGTCACGGCAGCGGCCAGTCCAAGCGCAGCGACCCCCTTCGGACGAAGGAGTGTCCGGGTGTTCATCGTCGCGATCCTCCTCGGTGGTTTGTCTGAGCCAACATAACCCCGGCAGATGACCGATGTGCCGGTTCTTTCGCCCCGTAGTGCCGTTTCACGGGGCCACGGCAAGCCCATCTGCTTCAATAGCGTGGCTTCCATGCCCAAGATGAAGACTCATTCCGGCGCGAAAAAGCGCTTTCGCAAGACCGCCACGGGCAAGATCCTTGCTCGCCACGCCTTCACGTCGCACAACATGGGCAAGAAGCCCGCGAAGCGCAAGCGCCGCCTGGGACGCCCCGTCCAGATCAAGCCGGGCGACAGCTCCGAGGTGAAGAAGCTGCTGGCCGGCGGGAAGGGTGCCCAATGACGCGGGTGAAGCGCTCCGTAAACGCGCGCAAGAAGCGCCGCACCGTACTCGAGCGTGCGAAGGGCTACCGCGGGGAGAAGCACTCGAGCTATCGCCGCGCCAAGGAGCAGGTGATGAAGTCGGACGCGTACGCCTACCGCGACCGGCGCAACCGCAAGCGCGACTTCCGCGCGCTCTGGATCGTGCGCATCAACGCCGCCGCGCGGCGTGAGGGCCTCACGTACAGCACCATGATGGCCGGACTCCGGGTGGCCGAGGTCGACGTCAACCGCAAGATGCTTGCTGACGTCGCTGTGCACGACCCCGAGACGTTCCGGCGATTTGCCGAGCGAGCCAAGCAGGCCCTGGAGGTGTCCGCGGCCGGATCTTGATCCAAAGCGGACGACGGCAAACCAGGGCGGCGACCAGCAGGTCAGCCGCCTTTTTTGTTTTCGGATGCCAATGACAGAACCCATCACAAGCAGAAGCAACCCCCGCCTGAAGGAGCTGCGGAAGCTTCACGATCGCAAGCATCGCGACCGGACGGGCCTGTTCGTCGCCGAAGGCGAAGACATGCTCACGGCCGCGCTGAGACACGGCCACGTGCCCGAGACGTTGTACTTCGATGCCACCGCCTCGCCCACGCTGCCCGACGGCGTAGAGCATGTGGCGGTCGATCCCAAGACGTTGGCCGGCGCGGGCACTCTCGGGAGCGGATCGCGAGTCCTCGGTGTCTGGAGGCAGCGCTGGGCCGCGCTACAGACACCCGCTCGGCGCCTTGGCGACGAGCGGCCTTTTCTTTACCTGCACGATGTCGCGGACCCCGGCAACGTCGGCACGATCCTGCGCGCGGCGGAGGCGTTCGGCGCCGGAGAGGTCGTGCTGAGCACGCAGGCGGCAGATCCGTTCGGCCCGAAGGCGGTGCGGGCCAGCATGGGCGCGATCTTCGGTCAGCCCGTGGTCCGGGCGACGTGGGATCAGGCGCGTGCGGTGAGCGATCTGGCCGTGGCGCTGGTGCCCGGCGAGGGCACGGCATTGCGGGAGCTGACCTTCCCAGGCTCACCGCTCTTCGTGCTGGGAGCCGAGCGCATGGGCCTCCCGCCCGAGATCATCGCCGCCTGCGACGAGGTCGCCCATATCCCGGTGGGCACCGACTCGCTCAACGTTGCGATGGCCGCGACACTCTGCCTCTACGAATATCGTGCACGGTCCGATGCCTGACGCGCCGCTCGACCCCCAGCAGGCGATGGAGCGACTCGGCCACCTGGCGGAGGAGGGCGAGCGCGCGGTGCTGGAGGCCAGGACCCCCGACCAGCTCGAGGAGCTGCGGGTGCGCTATCTCGGGCGCAAGGCGGAGCTGACGCAGATCCTCCGTTCGATCCCGTCCCAGCCCGAGGAGTGGCGCGCGCCGCTCGGCAAGCGCGGGAACGAGGCCCGGCGGGTGCTCGAGGCGCTGCTGGAGGAGCGCTCCACCGCGCTCACGGCGGGGCAGCTCGAGGATCGCCTCACGGGCGAGGCCATCGACGTCACGCTGCCGGGCGAGCCGCTCGACGCCGGGCACCTGCACCTGCTGACCACGACACGCCGCGAGCTGGAGGACATTTTCGTGGGCCTCGGGTACCACGTCGTCGAGGGTCCCGAGGTCGAGCTCGACTACTACAACTTCACCGCTCTCAACCACCCGCCGGGGCACCCGGCGCGCATGCTGCAGGACACCTTCTACTTCTCGGACGAGGTGCTGTTGCGCACCCACACCTCTCCCATGCAGGTGCGGGCGATGGAGCGGCAGGAGCCGCCGATCTTCATCGTCGTGCCCGGCAAGGTCTACCGGCGCGACTCTGACGCGACCCACACGCCCATGTTCCACCAGCTGGAAGGGCTGGCCGTCGACGAGGGCATCACGCTCGCCGACCTGCAGGGAACGCTGCACCAGGTCGCGCGCGAGTTCTTCGGCGGTGACAGGCGCGTGCGCCTGCGACCGCACTACTTCCCGTTCACCGAGCCGAGTGTCGAGTTCGACGTCTCGTGCTTCTCGTGCGGCGGCTCGGGCCGGCTGCGCGGCGGCGCGCGCGACCCGCTGTGCAAGGGCACGGGCTGGATCGAGGGCGGGGGCGCCGGCATGGTCGATCCCAACGTGTTCGGATTCGTGGAGAAGCGCGGCTACGACCCCGACTATGTCCAGGGCTTCGCGTTCGGCCTCGGCATCGATCGCATGGCGATGCTGAAGCACGGTGTGCCGGACCTGCGGCTGATGTTCGAGAACGACCTGCGCTTCCTGGAGCAGTTTTAGTGGCCCGCCCCCAAACATCCCACGCGCGACGTCTGGGGGCGGACCACTGATGCGCGTGCCCGTCTCATGGTTGACGGAGTACTGCGATCCCGGGCAGGACACGAACCAGCTTGCGCTCACGCTTGCGCTGAGCGGCACCGAGGTCGAGCGGGTTACGAGTGTGGGGGTGCCGCGCGTGGACGGCAACGGCAGCCTGTTCCGCATCGGCCACGTGCTGGACGTCGCACCGCATCCCGACGCGGACCGGCTGAGCGTGTGCACCGTGCGCCTCAGCGGCTCGGACGACCGCACGATCGTGTGTGGCGCTCCGAACGTGGCTGCCGGTCAGGCCGTGATGGTCGCCCTGCCCGGCGCTGTCCTGCCCGACGGCACGCGCCTCGGCAAGGCCAAGCTCCGCGGCGTCGAGTCGGACGGGATGATCCTGTCCGAGACCGAGGTCGAGCTCGGCTCCGACAGCCAGGGGATCATGGTGCTGCCCGAGACCTTCGAGGCCGGGGAAGAGGCGTTGCGGTACGTCCCCGTCGGCGACGACGTGCTCGAGCTGGAGGTGACGCCGAACCGCCCCGATTGCCTCGCGGTGTACGGCGTCGCGCGCGAGGTGCACGCCGTCACTGCCGCGCCGCTGGCTCCGGACCCCGGAGAAGCGGATGCCGAGCCTGACGCGGCGGGAGGCAGCAAAGCTGCCGACCTTATTTCTGTCGAAGTCGAAGACTTCGAGCTTTGCCCGCGGTTCAGCGTGCGCGCCTTCACCGACGTGCAGGTGGGACCGTCGCCGCTGTGGCTGAAGGCGCGCCTGATGGCGGCCGGCCAGCGGCCGATCAGCAACGTGGTCGACGTCACCAACTACGTGATGCTGACGCTCGGCCAGCCCATGCACGCCTACGACCTCGACCGCGTGGCCGGCCCGCAGCTGCACGTGCGCGCGGCGCGCGAGGGCGAGCGGCTCACGACGCTCGACGGCGAGCAGCGGATCTTCGACAGCGACGCCGTGCTCGTCTGCGACGCGAGCGGCCCCACGGGGATTGCCGGCATCATGGGGGGCGCGACGAGCGAGGTGACGGACGCCACCACGCGGGTGGCGATGGAGGCCGCCACGTGGAACGGGACGAACATCCTGCACACCTCGAAGAAGCTCGGTCTGCGCAGCGAGGCCAGCACGCGCTTCGAGAAGCAGCTCCATCCGCGGCTGGCGCTGCAGGCACAGCGGCTGGCGGCGCGCCTGATGGTCCAGCTGTGCGGCGCGCGCGTGGCGCCCGGCACGATCGACGTGGCCGCGCCCGAGCCCGAGCCGCACCGCATCACGCTGCGCGGCGCGCGCCTGCAGGGGTTGCTCGGCGAGCGCATCGAGCCCGCCGAGTCGGCGGCCATCCTCGAGCGGCTCGGCTTCGGGGTGAAGGCCCTGGATGGCGACCTCGAGGTGGAGGTTCCCTATTGGCGCCACTACGACGTCTACCGCGAAGCCGATGTGATCGAGGAGGTCGCACGCGTGCACGGCCTCGACCGGCTCCCCGTCACGCTGCCCGCACGGCGTGAGGCGGTCGGCGGCCTGACCCCGATCCAGCGCCTGCGCCGCACCACCGAGGACTACCTGCGCGGCCGCGGGCTCAGCGAGGCGGTCAACTTCAGCTTCATTTCTCCGCACGCGGTGCGCCGCCTGCGACTCG
Source organism: Solirubrobacterales bacterium (assembly GCA_038203635.1). Classification (GTDB taxonomy): domain Bacteria; phylum Actinomycetota; class Thermoleophilia; order Solirubrobacterales; family JBBDJG01; genus DASRIA01. The sequence continues at coordinate 2,883 of JBBRDT010000052.1, read as the reverse complement.
ACGAGGACGCGACACGAGGCCGCGTGTTGCAGCTCGCTAATCCGCTGAGCGAGGAGCAGTCGGTGATGCGCACGTCGCTGCTGCCCGGCCTGCTCGAGGTGAACCGCCACAACGTCGCGCGTGACATCGAGGACGTGCGCCTGTTCGAGACCGGTCGCGTCTTCTACTCGAAGGGCCCGTACGAGCTGCCGGACGAGCGGCTGCATCTCGCGGTCGTGCTGTCCGGCGACTTCGCTCCGGGCACGTGGAGGCGGGAGCCTCTGCCGGCTGACTTCTACGTGGTCAAGGGACTGCTGGTCGGGCTGCTGGACCTGCTCGGTGTGCGGTGGCGGCTGATCGACGGCGGGCCGCGGTTCCTCCACCCGGGGCGGGCCGCCGAGGTCGTCGTGGACGCGCGCGAGGCGGGGTGCCTCGGCGAGCTGCACCCCGCGGTCGCCGCGGACTTCGGGCTCGGCGGGCTCGAACGGCCGCCGGTGGTCCTCGAGCTCGACCTCGACGTTGTGCTGCCGGTCGCCGCGCGACAGGACCGCCGCTACCGCGACCTGATCAGCTATCCCCCCGTGTTCCAGGACCTCGCGGTGGTCGTCGACGACCCGGTCGAGGCCCAGACGGTGGTCGACAGCGTGCGCGCGGCGGCCGGCCCGGACCTGCGCGACGTGCGGGTGTTCGACCTCTACCGCGGGGAGCAGGTCGGCGAGGGCCGCAAGTCGCTCGCCTTGCGGCTGGAGTTCCGCTCGGAGGAGCGCACGCTCACCGACCAGGAGGTCGCCGCGACCCGTGCGCGGATCAAGGAGCAAATCGCGAGCGACACGGGTGGGTCGCTGCGTGAGTAGGGCGCGAACTGCGTCCGCCGTTCGCCGTCAGCCGTTGGCCGGCGAGGCTGTGGCGCGCGCGTGTGTGGTCGGGGCGTCCGGCTTTGCCGGTGCGCTGACCGCAGCGTTGCTCTGGGAGCACCCGCGCATCTCCCTCGAAGCGGTCACCGCGCGCACCGATGCGGGCCGGCACCTCGATGACCTCTACCCGCGCTACCGCGTCCCGCTCGAGCTGGAGCAGTTCGACGCCGAGCGGCTGGGCGCTGCGGCCGACGTCGCGCTGGTGTCCTATCCGCACGGCGCCGCGGCCGCTGCCGTCGCGCAGCTACGCGCGCAGGGCCTGCGGATCGTCGACCTGTCCGCCGATTTCAGGCTGCGCGACGCCGCTGCCCACGAACGCTGGTACGGGGAGCACGGCGCTCCCGAGCTGCGCGGCGAGTCTGTGTTCGGCCTCACGGAGCTGCATCGCGAGGAGATCGCGTCTGCGTCGCTGGTCGCGAACCCCGGTTGCTACGCGACCGCGGCGATCCTGGCGCTCGCCCCGCTCGCCCGCGAGAGCCTGATCGCCGACGCCGTGGTCGACGCAAAGAGTGGGGTGTCGGGTGCCGGACGCGAGGCGAACGAGCGCACGCACTTCGTCTCGGCCGACGAGAACGTGAACGCATATGCGGTCGACGGACACCGGCACGCGCCCGAGATCGACCAGGAGCTGGGCGCGCTCGGCCTCGAGCGGCGGGTGACGTTCGTGCCGCACCTGCTGCCGCTCGACCAGGGGCTGCTGGCCAGCTGTTACGTCACGCCCACCCGCGAGCTGGATGCCGGCGACGTCGCGGAGCGCTTCCAGGACGCCTACGGCGATGAGCGCTTCATCGAGCTGGCCGCCTCGCCGCCGGGCGTGCGCGACGTGCGCGACACGAACATCTGCCGGATTCATGCGACCGCCGCGCCTGACGGGCGAGTGCTGGTGTTCGCCGCGATCGACAACCTCTGGAAGGGCGCGGCCGGCCAGGCCGTGCAGAACCTGAACGTGATGCTGGGGCTCGACGAGGCCGAGGGCCTGCGATGAGCGGGCCGAACGGCACCTTCTTCCGCTCGCGCTGGGTCGATGCGCCGGCCGGCACGGCCGAGGTCGCGCCGGGGCCGCTGCCGCGCGGCTTCCGTGCCACCGGGATCGCCTGTGGGATGAAGGCGTCCGGGCGACTCGACCTTGGCGTCCTGGCCTGCGATTCGGACGCGGCCACGTCGGCGGCGCTGTTCACGCGCAACGCTGTCGTCGCCGCGCCTGTGCAGGTCTCGCGTGAGGCGCAGTTGCGCCGGCTGCGCGCCGTGGTGGTCAACAGCGGCATTGCGAATGTCGGCGACGGCGAGCGTGGGCTGGGTGTCGCTCGCGACATGGTCAGCGCCACGGCGACCGCGCTCGGCGTCGAGCCGGCGCGGGTGGGCGTCGCCTCCACCGGCGTGATCGGTGTGGGGCTCGACCGGGAGCAGGTCGTGGAGGGAATCGCGCGCGCGGTCCCGGGTCTTGCTCCCGACGCGGGCGCGGTTTTCGCCGAGGCGATCATGACCACGGATCGCTGGCCCAAGCAGGGCGCTCTGGACGTGGAGCTGTCGGGTGGCTCCGTGCGTATCTGCGCCCAGGCAAAGGGCGCGGGGATGATCTCTCCCTCGTTCGCGACCATGCTGTGCTTCATCCAGACCGACGCGGGGATCGACGCGGTGACGCTCGACCGAATGCTGCGGTCCGGGGTCGAGCGCTCGTTCGAGCGCACCTCGGTCGACGGGCAGCTCTCCACCAACGACTCCGTGTACTGCATGGCGAGCGGCGAGTCCGCGGTGGCGGTCACGCCGGGCACCGGCGACGAGCGCGCGTTCGGCGCGGCGCTCGATGCGGTGCTGCGCCAGCTCGCGCTCGAGATCGTGATGGACGGCGAGGGCGCCGAGCGTGTCGCCCGGCTCGTGGTGCGCGGCTCGGTCGAGGCGGTGGACCCCGTCGCCCGTGCCGTGGCAAACTCGCCGCTGGTGAAGTGCGCACTGCATGGCGGCGACCCGAACTGGGGGCGGATCCTCGCGG
>JBBRDT010000051.1:0-24620 GCA_038203635.1 Solirubrobacterales bacterium | reverse complement strand
GGGGCAACGCCCTGTTGCCGCTCTGGGTGCCTCCCACCGTCGGGTGGCGCTGGTCTCATGCGGGCCGTCTTCGCGGCAAGCGAGCGAGGCGCTCTCCCGACGGTGGTCGACTTATGTGGGGAGCCAGTCTGCGGGGTCGCCGCGCCGGCGGCGAGGCTCCAGCCAGCTGGACGTACCAACTAGGGGAAGAACACTTTACCTAATCCGGGAGGTTGAACAAAGAGCGGCCTGCTCGTCATCGGCGTCTCGCACAAGACGGCGCCGGTCGAGCTGCGCGAGCGTGTCGCGCTGCCGGAGGGCCGCGCGGTCGGCGTGCTGCGCGAGCTGGTGTCATCGGAGCACATCCACGAGGCCGTGGCGATCTCGACCTGCAACCGGACCGAGCTCTACATGGTCGTCGCCGATGACGTGGAGGCCGAGACCGCGGCGCTCGGGATCCTCGCCCGCCAGGCCGACATCCGGCCGACCGAGCTGGTCTCGCATCTGTACTCCCTGCGCAACGCCGACGCGACTCGGCACCTGTTCCGTGTGACCGCCGGCCTCGACGCCATGATCGTGGGTGAGGCCGAGATCCAGGGACAGGTGAAGCGGGCGTACGAGCTCGCGCTGGTGGAGAACACGACCAGCGCCTTCATGAACCGCCTCTTTCGCGAGGCGCTCGCGGCCGGGAAGCGCGTGCGCACCGAGACCGCGATCGCGGGCAGCACCGTGTCGGTCAGCTCGGTCGCCGTCCAGCTCGCCCAGGAGACCCTCGGCGACCTCAGCGGCCGGCGCGTGGTCGTGATCGGGGCAGGCGAGACGGGAGAGCTGACCGCCCGCGCGCTGACCGAGCGCGGTGTCTCGTCCGTGTTCGTGGCGAACCGCCACTACGACCGCGCGATCGGCCTCGCCCACCGCTTCGGGGGCCACGCGGTGCGCTTCGAGTCGCTGCCCGCGGAGCTGGAGCAGGCGGACATCGTGGTCTCCTCCACGGGCTCGCCGCACCACATCGTCGAGCGCGCCGAGCTCGAGGCGGTGATGTCTGCGCGCCAGGGGCGGCCGCTGCTTCTGATCGACATTGCAGTGCCACGCGACATCGAACCTGTCGTGCGGGAGATCGAGGGCGTCCACCTGCGTGACATCGACGACCTGCAGCGCATGGTCGAGCGACAGCTGTCAGGCCTCGACGCGGAGGTCCGTCGCGCGGAGGCGCTCCTCGAGCACGAGCTCGAACGCTTCCAGCGCTGGCTGGGCACGCTCGACGTCGTGCCGACGATCGCCGCGATGCACGAGCGCGGCGAGGAGATCGCGCGCCAGGTGCTGGCGGAGAACAGCGGCCGCTGGGAATCACTCAGCGAGGCCGACCGAGAGCGGCTGGAGGTCCTTGCCAGCGCGATCGTGAAGCGGCTGTTGCACCAGCCGACGCTCAACCTGAAGGCACGCGGCGAAGATCAACGCACCTACGCCTACGTGCAGGCGCTGCGCGAGCTGTTCGGCCTGGACGTGCGCGAGCGCTCGGCGTTTGACTCCGTGCGGCCCGAGGACCCGGAGCGTCGGCCGAAGGGTAGCGCCGAGGTGACGGCGATCCGGTCCAGGCGACGCCGCCAGCGGCGCTGAAGGTCCTCCGGATCGGAACGCGCGGCAGCGCGCTGGCGCTCGTCCAGGCGCAGCAGGTCGCCGACCTGTTGCGCGCCGCGCACACCGACCTCGACCCGCAGCTGGTCCCGATCACGACCAGCGGCGATCGGGCAAGTGGCGGCCCCGACGACAAGTCGAGGTTCGTGAAGGAGATCGAGGAGGCCCTGCTCGCAGGCGAGATCGATCTCGCGGTCCACAGCGCCAAGGACCTGCCGGGCCAGCTGCCCGAGGGACTCGAGATCGCGGCCGTCCCCGCCGGGGAGGACCCACGCGACGCGCTGATCGGCGCGACGTCGGTCGCAGCGCTGGCGCAGGGCGCGCGCGTGGGGACCTCGAGCCTGCGCCGCCGGTCCCAGCTGCTGGCACAGCGTGCCGACGTCGAGGTGGTGCCCCTGCGCGGAAATGTCGACACCCGCCTGCGCAAGCTGTCGGAGGGAGAGTGCGACGCGGCGCTGCTGGCGCTTGCCGGCCTGCGCCGCCTGGGCAGGGAGCGCGAGGCCGGCGCCGCGCTCGACACCGGCGCGTTCGTGCCGGCTCCCGGCCAGGGCCTCCTGGCGTTGGAGGCCAATGCCAACAGCCCCGTCATCGATCTGCTCGCTCCGATCGCGGACCCCGTGGCCCGCGCGCGCCTCGACGCCGAGCGGGCCGTCGTGGAGACGCTCGACACGAGCTGCCAGACGCCGGTGGGCGCCCACGCGGTCCTTACGGCGGAACGCATCGAGGTCCACGCGTATGCCGGGCTGCCGGATGGCTCGGAATGGATCACCGACAGGTTCGTGGGTGCCGCATCCGACCCGGCCGCGGCTGGGTCCGAGGTGGCGCGCAGGATGCTGGCCGCAGGCGCAGGCGACCTGCTGCGCAGGGCGGCGGGTACGCTCGGCCCATGACGCCGGATCCAGGGACCGTCTACCTCGTCGGCGCCGGCCCGGGCGATCCCGGACTTGCCACGATGCGCGCTGCCGAGCTGATCGCGCGCGCGGATGTGATCCTCTACGACCGCCTGGTCTCGCCCCGGCTGCTCGAAGGCGCCCGCGCAGACACAGAGCTCGTATACGTCGGCAAGGAGGCTGGCGGTCACACGATGACCCAGGAGGAGATCAACCGCCTGCTCGTCGCGCATGCGAAGGACGGCCGCACCGTCGTGCGCCTGAAGGGCGGCGATCCGTTCGTGTTCGGCCGTGGCGGCGAGGAGGCCGAAGCCCTCGCCGACGCCGGTGTGCCGTTCGAGGTCGTCCCAGGGGTGACCGCGGGAGTCGCTGCGCCCGCCTACGCCGGCATCCCGGTCACGCACCGCGACCAGGCCTCGGCCGTCGCGTTCGTGACGGCGCACGAGGATCCGGCAAAGGCCGAGAGCGCGCTCGATTGGGCGGCGCTGGCCGCGTTCCCCGGGACGCTCGTCTTCTACATGGGCGTGCGATCGCTGCCGCGGGTGGCGGCCGCCCTTCAACAGCACGGACGCGCGGCCGTTGAGCCGGCGGCGGTGATCGAGCGCGGCACACTGCCGGACCAGCGCACCGTCACCGGCGCACTCGACGAGATCGCGGCGCTGGCACGGGAGGCCGGAATCCGGCCCCCGGCGGTCACCGTCGTCGGTCCGGCCGCGGCGCTCGCCGAGCGGCTCGAGTGGTTCGGGCAGGCGCCGCTGCGCGGACGCAGTGTGGCGGTCACCCGGGCGCGTGCGCAGGCGAGCGGGCTCGCTGCGCGATTGCACGAGCTCGGCGCCGAGGTCGTCGAGGTTCCGGCGATCCGCATCGTGTCCCGCATCGAGTCGGATCCCGTGCGCGACGCGGTCGACGCGCTGGGAGGCGGCGACTACGACGTGCTGTGCCTGACGAGCCCGAACGGTGCCGAGCTGCTGATGCAGGCACTCGATGATGCAGACCTGGACAATCGGGCGCTCGCCGGGGTGACAGTCGCGGCCATCGGCCCGGGAACGGCGGCGGCGCTGCGCGAGCGCGGCATTGCAGCGGACCTCATTCCTCCTCGCTCCATCGCCGAGTCGCTTGCGCAGGAGGTGATCGCGCGCGGCGTCCAGCACAAGCGCGTGCTCGTCGCGCGCGCGGCCGAGGCCCGCGACGTGCTACCGGATGAGCTCGAGCGGGCGGGCGCCGTCGTGAAGGTGGTGACCCTCTACGAGACGGTGCGCGAGGAGCTCGACAAACGCTCGCTGGAACGCCTCGCGGACGTGCACTACGTGACGTTCACGAGCTCGTCGACCGTCAGGTTCCTGCTGGAGGGGATCGGCGGCGCCGACCGTTTTCCACAATGCGCACGGGTCGTGTCGATCGGGCCGATCACGAGCGAGACCGCGCGCGATCATGGCCTCGAGGTGCACGTGGAGGCGCAACGGCACGACGTCGACGGCCTCGTGGCGGCTCTGCTGGCCGATGCGATGTCACCGGCGACTTCCTGAATGCTGCCACTGTCGTTTCTCTCCGACTACGGATACGCCGATGAGTTCGTCGGCGTATGTCACGGCGTCGTGCAGCGAATCGCGCCCGGTGCTGTCGTGATCGACCTCACTCACGACATCCCCCGCCACGAGGTGCGCCTGGGTGCACTGTCGCTGCAGAACGCGATCCCCTACCTGCCGCAGGGGGTGCACATCGCAGTGGTCGACCCGGGCGTGGGGAGCGAACGCCTGCCGGTCGCGCTGCGCGCACGCGACGGCAACCTCTTCGTCGGTCCCGACAACGGCCTGCTGTGGCCGGCCGCCGAGACCTGTGGCGGAGTGGTGCAGGCGCTCGACATCGCCGAGAGCCCGCACCGGCTGGAGCCGGTGTCCGCGACCTTTCACGGACGCGACCTGTTCGCGCCCGTCGCCGCGCACCTGGCGGCCGGCGCGTCGTTGGAGGATGCCGGCCGCGAACTCGATCCCGCTACGCTTGAGCGCTTGGAACTGCCCCCTCCCGAGGTGTCCGAGGGCCGGATTCGCACGCGTGTCGTGGCCGTCGACCGCTTCGGCAATCTCCAGCTCAACCTGCGCGCCGACGACATGCGCGCGTCGGGGTTCGAGCCCGGCGATTGCCTCGAGGTGCACTCGGCTCGGCGCACCGGCGAAGCGGTCTACGCGCGCACGTTCGCGGACGTCGGTGAGCGGCAGGCCGTGATCATCGAGGACTCGTCCGGGCGCATGGCGGTCGCGGTGAACCAGGGTCGCGCGGCCGGCGCCCTGGGTGTCGGCGCGGACGCGGAGCTGCTGCTCCAGCCGTGCGACGACCACTGAGAAGCCGGTCCAGACCTCTCGCCCCCCGAACGGGGACCGGTGCCCTGGGTGGGCCGCTGGTGCACGTCCGCGCGATCGGCTCGACCAACGACCGCGCGCGGGAGCTGGCGCTCGGCGGAGCTCCACACGGCACCGCCGTGGTGGCCGAGCATCAGAGCGCCGGACGCGGACGACAGGGACGCACCTGGTCGGCACCGCCGGGGCGTGCTCTCACGCTGTCCGTGGTCGTGCGGCCGCGGCAGACGCGGATGGAGCTGCTGCCCCTGGCGGTCGCCCTCGCCGTCTGCGAAGCGTGCGAGGCGGTCGCCGGAGTCAGGTGTGAGGTCAAATGGCCCAACGACGTCTGGATCGAGGGCCGCAAGGTGGCGGGGATCCTCATCGAGGCGCGTCCCCGGGAAGGGTGGGCCGTGGTCGGGATCGGGTTGAACGTCGACACTGCCGAGGACGAGCTGGAGCCGGAGCTGCGCCAGACGGCGACCTCACTGCGGATCGCGACCGGCGGCGCCGTCGACCGCGCGGCCGTACTGGATGCGCTGTTCGACCGGCTGGCAGGGTGGATTGATGCGCTCGGCCAGCCGGACCGGGTGATCGACGCCTTCCGCAACCGCGACGCGCTCTATGGCCGGCAGATCGCCTGGACGCAGGACACGCAGCGGATGTCAGGGGCGGCCCGCGGAATCGACGACGACGGCAGCCTGGTCGTCTTCATCGAAGGTTCCGAGCCGGTGCGGCTCGATGCGGGCGAGGTGCACCTGGACAGATGACCGCCCCGAACTTTCTCGATCTGCGTCCACCCCCTCGGACGCGAAACGCGAAAGTTCGCAGTTCGCTAGGCCGCTTCTGAGTCCTCGACCTCGGCGAGCTCGTCGGGTGGCAGCTCTTCGGCTTTGCCTTTGCCCTGCTTCGCGGTGGCGCGGCGGGAGGCCGCGACGCGGCCGTCGCGCTGCTTCTTGTTGCCCCGGCGCTTTCCCTTGGGGAAGTTGCGCACCAGTTCGCGTGCCAGCGCGGAGGGCTTGCGGGCCATCCTGTTGCGGGCGCCGCGCAGCACCTCCTCCGCCTCGGGCGTGTGCGCCACCGCGGACGCAAGCAGCGCGGCCGCCAGGCGGCGGTCGTGCTTGCGAGCCGCATGCACCAGGCGACGGGCGTTGCGCCCGTGGGCCGCGCCGGACGAGTTGACGAGCAGCCCGAGCAAGCGCTTTGTCTCCGGCCAGCGCTGGACCGCGTACTCCTCGTGTGCGTCGCGCGAGTACTCGGCGAGGCGCCATAGCCAAGCCTGGGCCTGATCGCGCCGGCCGATGCGCCGCTCGGCGAGCGCCTGCAGGAGGATGCGCGACCCTTCGCGGCGTTCTTCCCGCGACCAGGTGCCGATGATGTCCACGGCGAGGTCGAAGCCTTCCGGATCGCGGCGCACCGCGATCTCGGCAAGCGCACGCTGCCGCAGCTGGGCATTGCGGTTTCGCTGGATGCAGCTGAGCAGGAAGCGGCGGCGGAGCTCGCCGCCGGCGTCGTGATGGATCGTCGTCTTCGCGCGGCGCCAGCCGTTCCCCGCCACGCGCGCACCGGCAAGCGCGGCCCAGGCATGCTGCTCGTCGGGAAACAGGTACTCCACGGCGATCCGCCAGAGTTCGCGCTCGAACACGCGCAGACGACGGTCGGGGTCACTCGTGACCGGCACGATCCGGCGCTCGACCCGCAGACGGCGGCCGCGGCCGCGGCGCACCGGCCCGACCACGATCGCGCCACCGCGGTAGACGTCGCGATCGAGGAGCTTGTGCAGCGTGACAATCGGCTCGTCGTGCGTGGTCGCCGGGTGCACGAAGTCCACGACGATGCCCGCCTCCTTGCCCGGATGCCGGCGGGTGACGCGGCCGACACGCTGCTGGTAGACACGCTTCGAGGCAGTCGGCGCCAGGTGCATGCAGACGGTCGCGCGGGGCGAGTTCCAGCCCTCGGCGAGCAGCATCGCGTTGACGAGCACGTCGATCTCGCCACGCTCGAAAGCGGCCAGGATGCGCGCGAGCTCGCGCTTGGGCGTCTCGCCGGAGACGGCCTCGGCCTTCATGCCGGCGTCCTTGAACGCCTTCGCGACGTTGTGGGCGTGCTTGACGCCCGCGCTGTAGACGATGCCGGGCAGGTGCTTGAAACGCACGCGGTAGAGGTCGGCGACGGCGGCGTTGAACGGCCCCTGGTCGAGCAACGCGGCCAGCTCCTCCTGGTCGAAGTCCTGGTCCACCTCGCCTTTTCGCAGCGGCACGTTGGCAAGCGTGCGCACGTCGCCGGCCGGCGGTATGCGCACGCACCGCAACGGTGCGATCACACCCCGGCGGGCCGCCTGCGCGAGATCGAACCGGCTGGTCTGGGTCGGGAAGAGGTCGGTGACGTGCCGTGCGATCAGCGCACCGGTCGCTGTCATGCCGACGAAGACCGGGCCCTGCCAGCGCCGGATGGACGCGCTGGTCTTCTCGCCGAGGGCGGTGTGCGCCTCGTCGCAGATCACGATCGTGTAGGCGTCCGACACGCTGCCCGCATTGCGCACGAACCACTGATAGGTCTCCACCGTCACGGGACCGTCCGCCCGGTCCTGGTCGCGCAGCAGCGGGGGTGAGATGCGGTTCGAGTAGCCGCGATCCTTGAGCTCCCCGAGGAACTGATCGACGAGGTTGCGGCGGTGGGTGAGGATCAGGGTGCCGCCGGTACGTGAGGCCTCGACGAAGCCGAGCGCTGCGACTGTCTTTCCGGCGCCGGTCGCGTGCTCGAACCAGAAGCGACGGGCCGCGCCGGGATCCTCGGGCTGCTCGGGGAGCTGCTCCTCCTCGTCTAGCCCGGTGCTCCCGTTCTGGGACACGTCGGAGTCGTCCCAGGCCGCAGGCTCCTCCTCGTCCTCGTCCTCGTCCTCGCCCTCGTCGTCCTCGTCGTCGTCCGGCTCGTCCTCGTCCGGCTCGTCGTCCTCTTCGTCCTCGATGTCCTCGAAGTCCTCGAGCGCCGCTGCTCCGTTGCCGTTCTGGCGCTCGGCTTCGGCGATCAGCGCCGTGAGGGTCCCGGACAGAGCGTCGACCTGGTGGGCGGAGAGGACCGTGCCGTCGACCAGCTTCGGCTCCTCCTCGTCGGCCAGCAGGCGCTCGAGCCCGAACAGGAGGGAGTACTGCTGGCGCCACTCGATGCTCGGGACCTCGCGCCCGCTCGCGATCTCGGCGAGGGCCGCATCCAGCGCACGGCGGCGCGCCGTCCCGGGGCGCAGGGCGTCTTTATCTGGCGCGAAAGGCTCACGCGTGAATTTCTCCACACGCTCGATCTCCTCGCGCGTTGGAATAGGCGCGACCTTCTCGGCCACTTGAGTGGTGTCAGCCATATCGAGGCTTGTTGGGTTACTGGAGGCCGCCACACGATCGACGGCGGCTGCAACGCTCGTCCCTGTTGCCGTCGCCGAGTACTGATCCCGACGGCAGTCTCCATGGCCTGTAAGTGGACCGACCTCGATCCCCGGGGTCCCCCCACCCGCAGGCACGGTACAGGTGTATTAAAGCAGTGCGGGCGTCAGTTGTCTGTTCGACCCGCGCCGCGCTGGTCCTGTTGCGCTATTTTCGGCTTCCATGGCGGGCTGGGCGCTTCCGTGCAAGACAGTGCCGCTGGTCTGTGCGATCGCCCTCGTGGCGCTCGCCGGCGGCTGCGGCGCCGACGACCCGCGCAGCGCAGTCACCCAGGCGGACTTCGACCGCGCGCTGGCCGGGGCGCCTGCTCCGCTCGCGCGACTCTACCGCCGGCCGGGAGCGCTCGTCGGTGGTGGCACCGAGGCGTTTCGCCGTCAGCTCGCGGACCTGCGTGGGTACCCGGTGGTGGTCAACAAGTGGGCCTCGTGGTGCGGGCCGTGCCGCCACGAGTTCCCCTTCTTCCAGCGTCAGGTCGTCAAGCGCGGCAAGCGGGTGGCCTTCCTCGCGGTGAATTCCGAGGATGCGCGCGAGCCGGCGCAGAAATTCCTGGACGAGATCCCGCTCCCCTACCCGAGCTTCCTCGATCCCGACAGCGACATCGCCCGGCTGCTGGGCCTGGAGCGCAACTTCCCCATCACGACGTTCTACGACCGCCGGGGGGAACAGATCTATACCAAGCCGGGGGGCTACGCCTCGGAGGCCGCGCTCGCCGACGACGTGCGGGAATACGCGATCGCGGCTGCCCGGAAGGGCGCCGCGGAATAATCCACGTGTCATGCACACGAGCGCGATCGCAGTCGCCGCGGCATCGTTCGCGCTGCTCGTGGGACTCGCATCGGGTCAGGAGCAGCAGCCGCCCGCTTCGGAAAGGCCGCTGATCCATTCGGTCGCCCTCGACCTGACCATCAACCCGGCCTCGGCGGCGTGGGTCGACGAAGCGCTCGGAGACGCGGAGCACGACAAGGCCGACCTGGTGATCCTGCGGCTCGACACGCCGGGAGGCCTGGACGACTCGACCCGCGACATCGTCAAGGACATCCTCGCCGCCCCGATGCCGGTGGTGGTCTACGTGTCGCCGAACGGCGCACGGGCCGCCTCGGCCGGCCTCTTCATCACGCAGGCTGCCGACGTCGCCGCGATGGCCCCCCAGACCAACATTGGCTCGGCAACGCCGATCTCGCTCGGCGGTGGAGACCAGGACAAGGTGCTGGGCCGCAAGATTCGCAACGACGCCAAGGCGTATGTGCGTGCGCTCGCGGAGGCGCACGGTCGCAACGGCGACCTCGCCGCCCGCATGGTGCAGGACGCGGTCAACGTGACGGCGACCTCGGCCGAGCGGCAGGGCCTGATCGACGTCGTCGCTCCCGACCAGGATGCTCTGATCCGCGCACTCGACGGCTTCCGCGTGAAGGGGCCGAAGGCACAGCGCCTCGAGACCACGGGGGCGCGCGTCGAATCGCGGGGCGTGCCGTTCAAGTTCGAGGTGCTCGAGGTGCTCGTGAACCCGACGAACGTGTTCCTGCTGCTGACGCTGGGCGTGATCCTGCTCGGGCTCGAGCTCTTCCACCCCGGCATGATCCTGCCCGGGACGCTCGGCGCCGTGTCGCTGATCCTGGCGCTGTTCGGTCTCGCGCAGCTCCCGATCAACGCCGCCGGGCTGCTGCTGATCGCACTCGCCTTCGCGCTGTTCGTGGCCGAGGCCTTCATCGTCAGTCACGGAGCGCTGGCCGCGGGCGGGGTGGTGTCGCTCGCGTTCGGCGGGCTGCTGCTGTTCAACACCGACAACGACGCGTACGAGATCTCGGTCCCGATCGTGATCTTCACGGCCGCGCTGCTCGGGAGCTTCTTCGTGTGGATCACGAGCAAGGCGGTCGAGGCGCGTCACCGCGAGGTCCATTCCGGATCGGAGGAGCTGATCGGCGCACACGGCGAGGTCCGCTCCCCGGACCACGTGTTCGTGAAGGGAGCGCTGTGGCGAGCGCGGAGCGATCGGCCCCTGGAGCCCGGGCAGAAGGTCATCGTGGAAGGCATCGACGGCCTCACCCTGACCGTTGCACCCGAGTCCTCGCCAGATCCTCGCTAGATTAGGACCCCCGTGGCCGTTGTTCTGACCATAGTCGGCGTTCTCGTCTTCTTTCTCGTGATCGTGCTGGCGAGCGCGATCCGCGTTTTGCGGGAGTACGAGCGCGGCGTGATCTTCCGCCTGGGACGCCTGATCGACTCGAAGGGACCAGGCCTGATCCTGCTGATCCCGATCATCGACAGAATGGTGCGGGTCGACCTGCGCACCGTGACGCTCAGCATCCCACCGCAGGAGATCATCACGCGCGACAACGTGCCCGCCTCGGTCACCGCCGTCTGCTACTTCAAGGTGGTCACCCCGCGCGACGCGATCGTCCAGGTCGAGAACTACCTGCTGGCGACGTCCCAGATCGCGCAGACGACGCTGCGTGCGGTGCTCGGCCGCGCCGAGCTGGACACGCTGCTCTCCGAGCGTGATCGCCTCAACGACGAGCTGCAGCGCATCATCGACGAGCAGACCGAGCCCTGGGGCATCAAGGTCACGACGGTCGAGATCAAGGACGTGGAGATCCCCAGCACGATGCAGCGCGCGATGGCGCGTCAGGCAGAGGCCGAGCGCGAGCGCCGCGCGAAGGTCATCAACGCAGAGGGTGAGTTCCAGGCCGCGGACAAGCTCGCCCAGGCGGCGGAGACGATCGGCAAACATCCGGTCGCGATCCAGCTGCGGTTCCTGCAGACGCTGATCGAGGTGGGCTCCGAGAACAACTCGACCACCATCTTCCCGGTGCCGATCGAGCTGTTTCGGCCGTTCATCGAGGCGACCGCGGGCCGGGACGCCGGCAAACCACAGACCTGAGTGGCGTCACCCGAGCTTCGAATCGACCCGCTCACGGGCCTACGGGTCGTGCTGGCCCCTGCGCGGGCGGATCGGCCCTTCAGCTTCGAGTCCGCGGACGCCCACGACGCGGCGCGCGAGCAGTGCCCGCTGTGCGAGGGGCACGAGAGCTGGACGCCGCCGGAGACCTATGCCCTGCGCCCCGGTGGCGGCGCCCCGGACTCGCCCGGGTGGCTGGTGCGTGCAGTGCCGAACAAGTACCCGCTGCTGGAGCCGGGCACCAGCGACGCGGGGGGAGGCTCCGAAGGAGCCGAGGGGGGTGGAACCCCTCGTGCCGATTCCGGGCGTGGCGATCCGGAGCTGTTCGTCGCCACGAAGGCGACGGGATCGCACGAGGTCATCGTGCACTCGCCCGAGCATGTCGCCTCGATGACCGCGCTGGACGAGGACCAGTTCCGCCACGCGGTCGAGGGCTGGCGGCTGCGAGCGGCCGCCCACGAGGACGCGGCGTACGTGCACGTGATGGTCAACGAGGGCCACGCGGCCGGCGCATCGCTCGAGCATTCCCACGCGCAGCTCTACGCGCTCGACAGCGTGCCCGCCGCGGTGGCTCGCGAGCGCGAGCACTTCACGGCCCACAACACGCGCACCATAGGTGGATGCCTGCTGTGCGACCTGCTCACCGAGGAGGTGCGGCGGCGCGAGCGCGTGGTGGCCGTGGACGACCACGCCGTGCTGCTGGCGCCGTTCGCGTCGCGCGTGCCCTACGAGCTGCAGCTCGTCCCGCGCCGCCATGACGCGAGCTTTGCGGCATCCGATCCGGCCGCGCTCGACCTGCTGCGCGTGGGACTGCAGAAGCTGAGCGCAAAGCTCGGCGCGCCCCCACCGCTGAACCTCTGGGTGCGCACCGCGCCCCGCGGTGCGGAGCACTTCCACTGGCACGTCGACGTGGTTCCGCGGCTGACGCGCCTCGCGGGCTTCGAGCTCGGCACCGGCCAGTACGTCAACATCGTGCCGCCCGAGCGTGTGATCCAGGAGCTGGCGACCGTCTAGGACAGTGGCTAGCTGTCCGCGGCTGCGGCCGCGTCGCGCTCGGCCTGCGCGGCCGACTCCTCGGAGGGCTTGCCGTCGGCCTCGACCTCGCCGACCGGAAGCGAGTACGCCTCGACACGCTTGTCGAGCCCGAGCTCGGCGTCGAAATCGGCATCTTCGCCGTGGCGGAAGCGGACGTCCTTGCCCGCGAGGATGCGGGTGAAGATCTCCACGTACTGCGCGTCGAGCTGCGCGCCCGACACGCGGCGCAGCTCCTGGATCGCCTCGAACGAGGAGATCGGCGTGCGGTACGAGTCGCGCGCGGTCATCACGTCGTACGTGTCGGCCACCGAGATGATGCGTGACAACGCGGGGATGTCGTCACCGCGCAGCCCACGCGGGTACCCCTTGCCGTCGATGCGCTCGTGGTGGGCGAGAATGATGTCGCTGATGGGACCGTAGCCCTCCATCTGGGCGACGACGCGAGCACCCTGGTACGGGTGCATCTTGATGATCTTCCAGTCGTCGTCGGTGAGCTTTGTGTCGCCCTTCAGGATGGAGTCGGGAAAGATGAACTTCCCGATGTCGTGCAACAGGCCGGCGGTGTGCACGAGCTCCTGCTCCTCCTTCGAGAAACCGGCCGCGATCGCGATCTCACGCGCATAGCGCGCGACGGCGGCGGAGTGGCGCGCCGTCATGCGGTCTCTCAGGTCCAGCGTGCGCAGCAGTGCCGACAGCACTCCGACCTGAAGGGTCGCGAGCTGCTTGGTGCGGTCGGTGAGCTGCTGCCCGCGCTTCTCGAGCTCCTCGGCGCGCTGCTCCGACAGCAGCAGCTGACCGAGCAGACGCTGGAACGTGAACAGGACGGCGCCGAAGAGGACGATCGCCGCGAGGCCCACATGGATGTAGAGGAACGCGACGCCGACCGCGAGGAGCGCCGCGAACACCTCCGACGAGAGCACCGGGACCACCAGCTTGCGTACGAGCTGGATGATGCCGGTGCCTTCGATGTACCGGATCCGGAGGGCGATGATCATGAAATTCAGCGCCAGCGCGAGCACGAAGACGACGAACGTGAGCAGATAGAAGAAGCCGTCGCGCTCTCCCAGACTCATCGCCTGGGAGACCTCCGTGAACACCAGGCCGCCGATCAGCGGGAACCACGCGTAGGCCACGAGGTTGTTCAGCAGCGGTTCGGGCTCGTCGCGCCACCTGAGCCAGCCGACGCCGATCGTGGCCACCCCGATCAGGCTGGCGGGCGCGCCGCCCAGGAAGACCATCGCCAGGACCAGCGACAGGAAGCTGCCGGAGATCTTCACGGCGGAGGTGCTGGCCGCCGAGAGGTCGCTGACGATCGAGAAAATCAGCAGCAAGGCGAACAGGGCGATGTCCCAGTCCGCGTCGCTGCCCGTGAGCAGCGCGACGACGACCGCGCCGGCGAGCGCAGCGACCTCGAGGGCTATGAAGGTTGGGCTGGGTCGTCGCGGTCCGTGCAGGGTGAACCTCCAGGTAGACCTGCCAAGCGTGATATCGGCCCGCCAGACGGGTGGCTTGAGCGTCGGGGATGCAGACATCGGGGGAAGCGGTTAGCGTCCACTCGGATTCCGGCGCATCCTTGAACTGGGGAGGTTGCAACAAGCCGCGATGAGGAAGTCGCTCCGACCACTACGCCTGCCCGGATTCCGGCAGCTGGCGACGGCCTACACGGTCAACGAGCTCGGCAACTGGGTCGGCGAGATCGCGCTGGCCGTGCTCGTCTACAACGAGACCGGCAGCCCGCTGGCGACGGCCGCACTGTTCATGGGCATGGTGTTCGCGCCGTCCCTGATCGGGCAGGGCGTGATCGCGCGACTCGAGGTGATGGGCACCCGCCGGGTGCTCCCCGCCCTCTACCTGGGCGAGGCCGTCGCGTTCGTCGCTCTCGCCGCGACCACCGGCAACTTCTCGCTGGTGCTCGTGATCGCGCTCGCCATCGTGGACGGAACGCTCGCGATCGCGGCGCGCACGTTCACGCGGGCGTCGGCGGCGGCCGTGCTGACGCCCTCCGGCCAGCTGCGGGAGGGCAACGCGATCATCAACGTGGGCTTTACGATCGCCGGCGCCGCGGGTCCCGCGATCGCCGGTGTCGTGGTCGCGCTGCTCGGGGTGCAGACGGCGCTGCTGCTCGACGCGGCCTCCTTCGTGATCGTGGCCGGGGTACTCGCCGCGACGACGTCGCTGCCCCAGGTCCGCGGGGAGGCCGAACCGTGGGTCAGCCGCCTGCGGGAGGGACTCGCGTACGTGCGCGGGCGCAGCGTGCTGTTCCGGCTGCTGTCCATGCAGGCAGTCGCGTTCATCTTCTTCACGCTCGTGCTCCCCATCGAGATCGTGTACGCGAAGGAGACGCTCGACGCAGGGGACTCCGGCTACGGCGCCCTCCTGTCTTCCTGGGGCGCCGGCATGGTCGTGGGCAGCCTGGCGTTCGTGGCCGCGGCGCGGCGCATATCGCTCCCGGCCCAGCTCCTGGTGAGCACCGCGATGATCGGGAGCGCCTACCTGGGCATGGCCGCGGCAGGAACCCTGCCCGTGGCGTGCGCGGCTGCGGCGGTCGGTGGCACCGGGAACGGAGTGCAGTGGGTGGCCCTGATGAGCGCCGTCCAGGAGCTGACCGCCAGCCGGTACCAGGCGCGGGTCGTCGGCCTCCTCGAATCCCTCGGGCGACTGATGCCCGGGATCGGCTTCCTGCTCGGCGGGGTGATCGCGCAGCTGCTCAGCCCGCGCGCGAGCTTCGTGGCCGCCGGGGTCGGCGCGCTGGCGGTGATCGCGGTGGCAGTGCCGCTGCTACGGGGGGCCGACTGGGAGCCCGAGGCCGAGCCGCATGTGCCGGCCGACGCAGCTTCGCTCACGGACGCACCGACTCTGACCTGAGAGTCCCACAGGGCCTGAATACGCGGCTATATTCGGTAGGTGGAGCTAGGAGAGCGGCGTGCGCCGCTATGGCTGATTCCCGACGCGGAACAGCCACTACCGGAGGTGCGCAAGGAGCGGTTCGGGCTGGGGGTGATCCTGGGGGTGACCACCTTGGCGGCCGCAGCGCCCGCGTACGTGTTCCTCGCACCGCCGTCGGTGTGGGAGCCGGAGTCGCTGCTGGTGGTTCTGGTGATCCTCTCGTTCGTCAGCTACAGCGCCGCCGTCCAGGTGCGTGGCTCCGCAACGCTCGACGCCAGCTTCATCGCGGCCTTGGTGGCCGTCGTCTTCCTCGGCCCACTACCCGCCGCCTGCATCTACGCGCTGCCGGAGATCAACGGCTGGTTCGAGCGCCGTCGGATCATCTCGCTGCTCGGCAACACGGCTTCGGGCTTCTGGGGGGCCTGGGCAGCGGCATGGACCCTCGAGGCCCTGTCCTCCGGCGTGCCGCTCGACCCGGCGCTCGGGGACCTGCCCGCCGTCGCCGTCGCCGGCGCGGTGCTGCTGGGCCTCAGCTTCCTCGTGAGCGCGCTGCTCGTCTGCGTGATCTGGGAGGGCCATGACTTCAAGCCGCTCGTCGAGCAGGACGTGGCCGAGCTCGTCCCTGCGTCGATGCCGATGCTGTTGGGAGGCACGGGCGCCGTCCTGCTGTACGAGGAGCTCGCGCTCGCAGGCCTCGTGCCGGTCGTGCTGCTGGTGCTCCTACCCCGAGCCGTGGTGCCGCGGCTCTCCCGGTCGCGCGACCCGGCCAAGCTGGACCGCCCGGCAGCGATCGCCCTCTATGCCCGCGTGATCGCGCAGGGCCTGGACCTGGACCCGGCGCAGAAGCGGATCCTGCTCGACGCCGCCACGCACCTTGGAGATGCAAAGCGGCTCACCCGGATCGAGGACTTCGACCGCGTCATGCAGACGGTGCTCTACTGCCGGGAGCGCTGGGACGGAGACGGCGGGTTTCCCGGCGTGCTGAGCGGTGAGGCGATCCCGGTGGAGAGCCGCGTCCTGGCCGTGGCCGAACAGCTCGGCTCGATGACGGCCTCCGGACCGCGCGCTCTCTCCCCCGCGCATGCGATCGCTGGGCTGGTGGCGCGGGCTGGTACGGAGTTCGACCCGCGGGTGGTGTCTGCGGCGCGCTGGGCGATCGAGAAGGGCGTCCTCGTGCCGCGGCCCGGGACCAAGCGGGCGGCGGCTATCCCCGTGGCGTGGAGCTCGAATCGACCAGCCGGTCGAATCCACTCCACACAAAGCCCACCAGCAGGGAAGCGAGTTCGGCCCGCTCCGCCCCCGGGTTCTGCGACCACCAGGTAGCCAGAGCCTCGGCGCCGCCGGCGATGATCTCGGCGAGCTGCTCGAGACCTGCGCGGTCGAGGTCAGAGCTTGCCGCCCGCGGGTCGACCGCGAGCAGATCGGCCAGCTGGCCGGTCGCGCGTGCGCGTAGCTCGCGCTGATAGTCCCTCAGCTCGGGGTCGCTGACATTCAGCGTCAGCACCATCCACGCGTTGCCGGGCTCGGCCACGAACGACAGGAACGCGTCGAAGCCTCGCTTCAGCCGCTCCTCCACCACCGGACCCGGTGCGATCGCGGGACGCAGGCGCTCCTCGAAGATGTCCGCGCTGCGATCGACAGCCGCACGGTAGAGCTCTGCCTTGGTGCGGAAGTGCTGGTAGATGAGCGCCTCCGAGACGCCCGCGCTGTCGGCCAGCTCGGCCGTGCGCACGCCGTCATACCCGCGCTCGGCAAAGGCGCGCGAGGTCAGCTGGAGGATGCTCTCGCGCCGCTCGTCGCCACTGATTCGGCGGCGCGGCTCGTCTCGGCGGGTCTTCGAGGCTTCCATGTCTCTCCTAGTTGTCGGCACGAACCGGGGGTTAGGTGAGGCGGATGAGCGGCGGATGATACGTATTGGCAGAGCGTCATGCGCGCAAGATAGCCGCCCCGCCGCGGGAATGACGGACCCCCGGCGAGCGCCAGATGGATACATTTTCTTCGCCTTGGGCATCGAAACGATCGTGGTGGGAACGGACGGCTCGCAGACGGCCGCGGTGGCGTTGCGCGAGGCCGTCGAGCTGGCGAAGAGCCTGGGGGCACACCTCCATGTCGTGAGCGCATACCAGCCTCTTTCCGGAGTCCGGGTCGGAGGCGAGGGCGCGGATGCCGCGCGCGCCGCCGCGGCCGCCGGGCCCAGCGTGCAGGTCGACGCCGTCCTCGAAAGCGCCGCCGGCGCTGCGCACGCCGCGGGTGTGCAGGCGGATTGCTATGCCCGCCGGGGAGAGCCCGCCGAGGTGATCCTCGACGTGGCCGAGGAGCAACAAGCCGGCCTGATCGTGATCGGGAGCAAAGGCATGCATAGCGCGCGGCGCTTCCTGCTCGGGAACGTACCCGACAAAGTCTCTCATCACGCCCCGTGCAGCGTGCTGATCGTGCGTTCGGACTAGCGGGACGCGGTCGCGGCCCGCTGCGCTGCCTCCTCCTGCGTGAGGGGAAAATGGCACGCAGCGATCGTCCCCGCACCCTTCGGTTCCAGCGGCGGCTCGACGCGCGCACAGATCTCCTGGGCCTTGGGGCAACGCGGATGGAACCGGCAAGCCTGTGGTGGATTGGTCGGGCTCGGGACGTCACCCGGCGGCACCTCGACGCGGCGGCTTTCCGCGAGCCGGGGCTCGGGCACCGGTACCGCCGACAGCAGCGCGCCGGTGTACGGATGGCGCGGCCGCGCGTACAGCGACTCGTTGTCGGCGAACTCGACGATCTTGCCGAGGTACATCACGCCCACGCGGTCGCACATGTGCCGCACCACCGACAGGTCGTGCGCGATCAGGAGCATGGTCAGGCCGAGGTCCTGCTGGAGGTTGCGCAGGAGGTTGAGGATCTGCGCCTGGATCGAGACGTCGAGCGCCGAGACCGGCTCGTCCGCGATGATCAGCTTCGGCTTCAGCGCAAGTGCGCGAGCGACGCCGATCCGCTGGCGCTGGCCGCCGGAGAACTCGTGCGGGTAGCGGTTGTAGTGCTCGGGGTTCAGGCCCACCTGCTCCATCAGCTCCTGCACCGCACGGCGGCGCTGCTCCCCACCCCGCTCGAGCCCGTGGATGGCAAACGGAGCACCGATGATGGCGCCAACGGTCTTGCGCGGGTTGAGGGAGGAATAGGGGTCCTGGAAGATCATCTGCACGTTGCGGCGCAGCGGCTTCAGCGCGCCTCTTCGCAGGTGCGTGACGTCGTCGCCCTCGAAGCGGATCGTGCCGCCGGTGGGCTCGAGCAGCCGCATGATCAGCCGCGCCGTGGTCGTCTTGCCGCACCCCGTCTCCCCGACGATGCCGAGCGTCTCGCCGCGCAGCACGTCGAAGGAGACGCCGTCGACCGCGTGCACCGCGCCGACCTGCTTCTTGAACACGATCCCGCGCGTGAGCGGGAAGTGCTTGACGAGGTCGCGCACCTCCACGAGTGCATCTCTCATGCCGGCTCCTCCTCGAGCTTGACGGCCGCGCGCGCCTCTTTTGGATCCTTGCCGGCGCGCAGTTCGTTCCAGATCCGTTTGCGCGTCCCGCTGTCCAGCAGGCACGCGACGCGGTGCGAGGGATCGTCGGGCAGGGGCTCCAGCTCTGGCTCGACCCGGCGATGGCGCTCCCGCACGTAGGGACACCGGGGATGGAACGAGCAGCCCGTGGGAAGGTTGATCAGGCTCGGGGGCAGGCCCGGGATCGGGATCAGCGGCTCGTCACGCGGCTTGTCCAGGCGTGGGATCGACCGCAGCAGTCCCCAGGTGTAGGGGTGCTCGGGGGCGCTGAAGGTCTTCTCCGTCGAGGCAGCTTCGACGATCCTGCCCGCGTACATCACGACGATCTGGTCGGTCACCTCGGCGACCACCCCCAGGTCGTGAGTGATCAGTATCACGGCCATGCCGAGCTCACGCTGCAGGCGGGCGAGCAGCTGCAGGATCTGGGCCTGCACGGTCACGTCGAGAGCCGTCGTGGGCTCGTCGGCGATCAGCAGCTTGGGCTCGTTCGACAGCGCCATCGCGATCATCGCGCGCTGGCGCATGCCGCCGGAGAGCTCGTGCGGGTAGGCGTCGACCCGCTGCCGGGGATCCGGGATGCCGACCGTGCCGAGCAGCTCCACAGCGCGGGCGCGGGCGGCAACGTTCGAGATGTCGCGGTGCGCCTGCATCGCCTCCACGAGCTGGGTGCCCACCCTGTAGAACGGGTGCAGGGAGGAGAGCGGGTCCTGGAAGATCATCGCGATGTCATTGCCCCTCACCTTCCGAAGCTCCTGATCGGAGACCGCGAGCAGATCACGCCCCTCGAAGACGGCGGAGCCCGAGATGGTCGCGTTCCGCGCCCGCGTGAGGCCCATGATCGTGAGCATCGACACGCTCTTGCCGGACCCCGACTCACCGACCACGCCAAGCGTCTTGCCGGTCTCGATGGAGAGCGACACGCCGTCCACGGCCTTGACGACTCCATCCTCGGTGGAGAACTGCACGCGCAGGTCCTTCACCTCGAGCAGCGGGGCCATCAGTAGCGCACCCGCGGGTCGAGGTACGCGTAGACCACGTCCACGACGAGGTTGGCGAAGATGATGAAGAAGGCGCCGACCAGCACCGTGCCCTGGATCATCGGCAGGTCGGCGTTCTGGATCGAGTCGAAGGCAAGGCGGCCGACGCCGGGGATGTTGAAGACCGTCTCGGTGAGGATCGTGCCGCCGAGCAGGATCCCGATGTCGAGACCGGCTGCCGTGACGACCGGCGTGATCGCGCTGCGCAGGCCATGGCGATAGATCACGCGCCGCTCGCTGAGGCCCTTCGCCCGCGCGGTGCGGATGTAGTCCTCGGACATCACCTCGATCATGCTGCCGCGCAGCAGGCGCGCATAGAAGGCGGCAAACGCGGCCGCCAGCACGAACCACGGCATGATCAGCGAGCCGAACCACAGCCATGGGTCCTCCGAGATCGGCACATAGCTACCGCTTCCCATGAACAGGTGGAACTTCCCGATGTCGTTGGAGAACAGGTACAGGGCGACGAGGCCGAGCCAGTAGACCGGCGCCGAGATCGCCACCAGCGCCCCTCCCATGAGCGCCCGGTCGAGCACGGACCGGCTCCGGACCGCCGAGACGACCCCGATCGCGATCCCGATCAGCAGCCAGATGACGGCCGCCCCGATGGCGAGCGACATCGATGCCGGCAGCCGATCGAAGATCTGCTGCTTGACCGAATAATTGTTCTGGTAGCTGTACCCGAGGTCGAAGTGCAGCACCAGGTCCTTCGCGTAGTGGAAGTACTGCACGAGGAAGGGATCGTTCAGGCCGAGGTTCTCGCGGATCTCCTTGACCAGCCCGGGGTTCGGCTGCCGGCCGGCACGCAGCGTCGCCGGATCGGCGGAGGGCAGCGTGTTGAAGATGACGAATGTCAGAAAACTGACGAGGAACAGCAGTACGACGACCCACAGCAGGCGCCGGATGATGTATTGCACCATCTGCTTCTAGCCTTTCACTGCTTCGCCGAGCGGCGGAGCCCCGGCGCACGAGGGCCGGGACTCCGAGTTCATCGCCTTCCTTCGCTCTTTCGTCTCGCCGCGCCTACTTGAACGAGCTGAACGCGAAGTCGTACGCGCCAGAGTTGAAGGCGCTGCTGACTCCGTTCATGTTCTTCGACTGGAGACCGACGTTGTTGTCCCACAGCCACGCGATGAAGTACGACTGGTTGGTGACCTCCTTGTCGAGCTCGGCCCAAGCCTTCGCCGCGGCATCGGGGTCGACGATCTGCTTCGCCTTCTCGATCTGGGCATTGAGCTTCGGGTCGTTCACCTCGGCAGTGTTGACGTTGCCGCTGCCGACGATGTTCTTGCCGTTGAACAGCGGGTCGATCATGCTCTGGGCCGCAAAGAAGTCCGGGCCCCACCCGAGAGTCGGGCAGATCGCGGTGTTCGACGCCGGCACCTGGCAGAACTTCGACAGAAGGGTCGCGTGCGGGACCTCACGGAACCGCAGGTCCAGGCCGATCGCCTTGACCTGCTCCTGGAACGCCTCCGCGGTCTCCTTTGCCGGTGACTCGTTGTCGGCGATCGTCAACAGGGGCGGGCCGTCGTACGTGCCGTTCTTGTAGCCGGCCTTCTGCATGTACTTCTTCGCGAGCGCGACGTCCGCCTTCGGGTTCGACGTGAAGTCGAAGCCCGGGCCCTTGTTGCCGCCCGCCGCCTCGAAGCCGGCGATTCCCGGCGGCAGGAAATGGGTTGCGGTCGTGCCCAGCGTCGAGCCGCCGCGGGTCTGCCGCAGCGCCGTCCGGTCGATCACGGCGCTGATCGCCCGGCGCACGTTCACGTCGTCGAGCGGCTTCACAGTCGTGTTGAGCGAGATGTAGCGGTTGCCTCCGCTCGGCTCGACGGAGATCTGGTCCTTGCGCGAGGAAAGGGCCTGCTTCAGCACCGACACCGGTGGTGCTGCGTAGTCCCCGCTCAGGTAGTCCTGCCCGGAGAGCGTCTTCCTGGCCGCGACCGTGGAGTCGGTACAGCACGTCTCGACGATCTTGTCGAAGTAGGCCGGCTTGAAGTCGGTGCTCTTGTCCCAACTCGGGTTCCGGACGAGCGTGAGCCGCTTGGCGGGCTCGTAACCGGTGATCTTGCCCTTGCCGTCGTTCTCGATCATGTACGGGCCGGTGAACACCTGGTGCTGGCCGTACGTCGACTGCTTGCCCTTGTCGAACTCCTGGGCGTACTCCTTCGGCACCGGCACGGTGCAGGGCATGCCGAGCGCGCTGCCGTCGGCGAAGATGCCCTGGGGCTTCGTCGTCTTGATGACGAGCGTCTGGTCATCGGGCGTCTCGATGCCCGAGATGTCGTCGGCCTTCTCGGACTTGAAGTCCTCGACGCCCTCGATGGTGTCGAAGTAGACGTTGATGTAGCCATTGCCGACCTGCGGCAGGAAGCAGCGCTCGAGCGCATACTTGATGTCCGCAGCCTTGACGGTCTGGTCCTGCAGCGGCGGGCTGTACTTGATGCCCGACTTGATCGTCACGGTCACCGTCTTGCCGCCGTTCGAGACCTTCGGCAGGGCCTCGGCGATGTCGGGAGTCGGCGTGGTCTCGTCGGGCTTCCACCCGTACAGCTGCCGCTGGGTGGTGTTCCCGAGCTCCTGGTAGTCGGTTTGGTAGTACCAATAGCCGGGGTCGAGACTGTCAACGCCGCCGGCCGTGTCGAGGACCTGCAGCGTTCCGCCAGCCTTCGCACCGCTCTCGCTGCTGCCGCAGGAGGCCCCAACCAGCGCGAAGCCGCCAACAGCAAGTACCAGCATCACCTTGATGAGCTTGGTCGTCATGCCCTCTCCAATCCAATCAGTCGTCGGGATTCACCCGTGTATTTACCCGCAAGTGTCACTTTCCTGCGCGCGGGTTGAGCGCGTCGTGCAGGCCATCACCCAGCAGGTTGAAGGCCAGCACCGTCAAAAGCAGCGCGGCGCCGGGGAAGAACATGAACCACCAGGCCGTGTCGAAGATCGCCGTCGCGTCGGCGAGCATGTCGCCCCAGCTCGCGTCGGGCGGCTGCACGCCGATCCCGAGGAACGACAGGGCAGCCTCGAAGAGGATGTTCTGGGGAATGATCAGCGTGCTGTAGACGATGATCGGCGCGACCAGGTTGGGCAGGATCTCCCGGAACAGGATCCGCCCGTTCGAGGCGCCCAGCGAGCGGGCCGCGTCCACGAACTCCTTCTCTCGCATGGACAGGACCTGGCCCCTGATGATGCGGTAGATGTAGGTCCAGTTGACGAAGGCGATCACGAAGATCACGACCGACAGGCCCGGCTCGATCAGGCCGCCCACACACCCATTGCCGAGCGAGCAGGCCGATGCCAGCCCGATCCCGAGCAGCAGGATCGGAAACGCGAGCAGGACGTCCACCATGCGGGAAAGCAGCGTGTCGGTCCAGCCGCGGAAGTAGCCGGCGATCATGCCGGTCACGACGCCGATGAAGACCGAGATCGCCGTCGCGATGATCGCGACCTGGAGCGACACGCGAGCGCCGTAGAGGACGCGCGCGAACACGTCGCGGCCGAGCGTGTCGACGCCGAAGATGTGGTCCGAGCTCGGCCCGGTCGGCGTTCCGAACGAATCGAGCGCACTCGGATTCTGGTCGTTCGGACCGGTCGTGCCGAACAGCTTCACGATCAGGGGAGCGAAGACCGCGACCAGGACCAGGACCACGATGAAGACGGCGGCCGCCAGGGCGACCCGGTCGCGCCTCAGCCGGCGCCAGAACAACTCGAGCGGCGAGCGCGCGGCGATCGGGCTCTCTGCGGGCTGGATCAGATCCGGGCCCGGTCCGCCGCGCGACAGGTCTACGGCGCCCGTGGTCAAGGCGAAAGGGGTTGCTGATGGGGCATGTCGTACTTGCGATGGTTCGCGGGGGAGCGAACCAAACCTCTCCTCGTTTCGCCACCCGGGCGAACACTTACGTGGAGTCTATTGACTCCAGGAACCTGCGTACCTCGGCCGCAACGCGCTCGGGGTCGTCCTCCATCACGAAGTGACCGGCCTCGTCGAGCACGACGAGGTTCGCGTCCGGGAACTGCTTCTGGAAGCGATAGGCGCCGCCCACGGGTGCGAACTCGTCCTTGGCGCCCCACACGATCACGGCCGGCACGCCGAGCGCCGCCAGCTTGCCGTCGTAGGGCACGAGCTTCGAGAAGTCTCCCGACCGGTAGAGGTCGAGCTGGGCTCGCCGGCGCTGCTCGTCGCCGTACGCCTTCCAGAACTCGTCCACCGCCTCGTCGGGAACCGCGGGGCTGATGTGCCGCAGCCCCATCGCGAACAGGTCGCGGTTGAGGTTCGCGAGCAGCTCCTCGCCCTCGCCCTCGGTGCGCAGCGACTTGGCCATCCCGTGCCAGCGCCCGTCGGAGAAGAAACCGGTGTCGGTGATCACGAGCCCTCGCACCGAGTCCGGGTGGTCACACGCCCAGCGCAGCCCGATCAGGCCGCCCCAGTCGTGGACGCCCAGCACCAGCTGCTCGAGGCCGAGCGCCCGGCGGAAGCGTTCCACGTGCTCGACCTGGCGCTCCCAGGTGCCGGGGAGGTCTGCGGGAGAGTCGCCGAAGCCGGGGAGGTCGGGTGCTATCGCCCGGTAGCCGGCCGCGGCGGCGGCGGGCAGAACGTTCCTCCACAGGAAGGACGACGTGGGATACCCGTGCAGGAAGAGAGCGCTCGGTGCCTCGGGGTCCCCGTCGGCCGGCAGCTCCTCCCGGTAGGAGATCCCGTCAACCCCCTTGGGAGGTGGGCCTGCCACGCCTAGAATCTAACCGCGCGCGCAAGGCGCGCCTGCCCCGATAGCTCAGCAGGACAGAGCGACTCCCTCCTAAGGAGTAGGCCGCAGGTTCGAATCCTGCTCGGGGCGCTTTGTGAAGTCTCGGGACATCGGAGACAGATGTCCCGAGAGATCGTAGACACTCAGGTCGGTGTGAGCGGCTGGTAGTTGCGAGTGGGATCGAGTCTCAGCCGGCGGATCAACTCGCCCTGGTCGTCGACGATCCGGATCTC
>JBBRDT010000050.1:0-25289 GCA_038203635.1 Solirubrobacterales bacterium | reverse complement strand
CCTCGCGGCGCTCGTGCAGGAGCTGGGTGCGGACGGTGTCGGCACGCAGGGGCTCTCGGACGTGGGAGCGGTCGTCGCGGCCACAGAACCATCCCTACTTGCCGCTCTGCGCGAGCGCATGCCGAACGCCGTGCTGCTGCTGCCCGGAGTCGGCGCCCAGGGTGGCCGCGTCGAGGACCTCGCGCCCGCGTTCGCGGGCCGGCCCGCGGCGGCGCTCGTAACGGTCTCGCGGTCGATTGCGCGAGCGGCGCTCGACGCCGGCGACGCCGCGGCCGCGCGGCCGGTGGCGGAGCAGCTTCGAGACGCGGCCTGGGCGGTTGCGTCCGGTCCGGCCTGAAGATAGTCGGAATTTCCTTAGCCGGAAATTCCGGTTGGTGGCGGGCCGCCTGGCACGATCTCCCTGCAAGCGCGAGGGTCAAGAGCCGCCGAGCGGCAAGAGGACAACCGTCGCGCCGGTATCATCGGGTCGGGCATGAGCGCCCAACAGCAAAGCCCAATGAGGCTGCTTGCGCCCGCCGCACTCGCAGTTTTCGCGATTGCCTTCCTGGTCGTCGTGATCGCGTCCCTCGGCGGGAATGACGAGACCTCGACCTCCGAGCGTCCGGCAGCCGCTTCCGATCGGGCGCGCGGCTCGCGTGTCACGCGGCAGCGCCGGGAACCGCGGACGGTCACACGCGACGACAGCAACCGCCGTTTCTACACGGTGCGCGCGGGCGACAACCTGGCGTTGATCGCCGAGAAGACCGGCGTGTCGCTGGAGGAGCTGAGGGCGCTCAACCCGTCACTGGATCCTCAGGCGCTCGTCACGGGTCAGCATGTGAGGCTGCGCGCGTCGGCCGCCACCGGGGCAACCGGGGCCACAGGGGCCACCGGGACCCAGGGAGACACGGGCCCGCAGGGCGGCAACGAGTGACCATCCCACAGCGCCCGTTGCGGGCGCGGGCCGCAACCATGGCGACGGCCGTGGTGCTCCTCATGCTCTCCGCCGTGGCGGCGCCCGCCGCCGCCAAGGGACCCCCGCGGATCGGCGCGGCGACGGCGACGATCGTCGACGTCCGCGACGGCCACGTGCTGTATCGCCGGGACGCGACCGAGCAGCGGCCGATCGCCTCGGCCACGAAGCTGATGACGGCGCTGGTCGCGATCGAGGAGCTGCCGCTGGAACGACGCGTCCGCGCGGTCGCATACGCCGCCGGGCCGGCGGAGTCGCGCATCGACCTGCGGCCCGGGGAGCGGATGTCGGTCGCCGACCTGCTCCGCGCGCTGCTGCTCGAGAGCGCGAACGACGCGGCGCACACGCTCGCGGCGCGCGCGTCGGGGTCGGTCGGCTCCTTCGTGTCGCGCATGAACCGGGAGGCCCGCGCCATGGGCCTGACGCGCACGCGCTTCGCCAACCCCGTCGGCCTCGACGATCCGGACAACCACTCCTCCGCGCTCGACCTCGCGCGCATCGCGCGCCGCGTCCTGGCAAACGACTTCCTGGCGGCGACGGTGAACATGGCCCGGGCACGGCTGACCACCGGGGCGCGACCGCGCATCGTCGTCAATCGCAACCGCCTGATCGCGCGCGAGCCGTCGATCGACGGCGTCAAGACCGGCCACACCCAGAACGCCGGCTACGTCCTGGTCGGTGCTGCCACCCGCAAAGGGGCCCGGCTCGTGAGCGTCGTGCTGGGGGAGCCGTCGGAGGCGGCTCGGGACGCGGACACCCTGTCGCTGCTGCGCTACGGGTTCACGCTTTACCGGCGCATGCCCGTCGCGCGTCCCGGCGCAACGGTGGCGCGCTCGAAGGTCGAGCACTTCGGCGACCGCGAGGTCCCCATCGAGGCTGCCCGCCGGGTGTCGGTCACCGTGCGCAGGGGTCAGCGCGTGCGCACGGTGATCGACGCGCCCGGCACCCTCAGCGGTCCACTGCCGGCGGGAGCGCGGGTCGGCACGCTGCGGGTCTATCGCGGTGACCAGCTCGTGCGGACCGCGCGCCTCGTGACCGCCGAGGCGGTGCCGAAGGCCGGCCTGCTGCGCAGGGCAGGGGGGTTCGTGCTGCCGCTCGCGATGGTCGCGGCGGGGGTGGGCATCTGGCTCACCGTCCGCAGGCGGCGGACCGGGGGAGTCGGCGTCCGGCGGGCCGCACGGGCAGATTGAGCGATTCTGTGAAGGATCTCAGATGCGGCCGCTCGCGATGCGTGCTTGTATAGGTATGGCTCTGAGGGGAGCGGTTGCATGATCATCACAGTCACACTCAACGCTGCAATCGACAAGACGCTGGCCGTGCCGAACTTCCAGATCGGCCGTCGTCATCGTTCCAGCGAGCAGCGAACGATGGCCGGCGGCAAGGGCGTCAACGTCGCGCGTGCGCTGAAGACGCTCGGCCAGCCGGTGATCGCAACGGGCTTTGCGGGTGGGGCGACCGGGACGCGGGTGATCGAGCAGTTGACCGCCGAGGCGATCCTGTGCGACTTCGTGCGGATCGGGGAGGAGTCGCGTACCTCGACTGCCGTGATCGACCCGACTTCGGGAGTGCAGACCGAGGTCAACGAGATCGGGCCCGCGGTGACCGAGAGCGAGGTCTCGCTGTTCTGCGACAAGCTCACCTATCTCGCCAAGGGCGCCGACATCTGCGTGTTCGCCGGCAGCCTGCCGCGCGGCATCGACCACAAGGTGTACGCGGAGCTGATCACCGAACTGAAGAAGCTCGGCGTCATCACGGTGATCGATGCGGAGGGCGAGCCGATGGAGCAGGCGCTGCGCTCGCTGCCCGACCTGGTGTCGCCGAACGCCGGCGAGGCCGAGCAGCTCGTCGGGCACGAGTTCCGGGACGACTCCGATCACGTCTTCGCGCTGTACGAGCTGTGCGAGCGCGGCCCGCGAGAAGCGATCATCACGCACGCCGAGGGTTGCTACGCGCTCGTCGGCCGCGATCACGAGCGCTCGCTCTACGAGCTGCGCATCGACCCACTCGAGCCGGTGTCGGCGATCGGGGCCGGGGATGCGTTCCTGGCCGGCTATCTGGCCGCCCGCTACACGGGGCGCCCGCACGCCGAGGCCCTGCGCTTCGCCGTCGCCTGCGGTGCGGAATCGACGCTGCACCTCGGCGCCGGCGTGCTCGACGCGCGGGCGGCCGAGCGCCTCGAGCACGAGGTCGTGCTCACCGAGCTCGAGAAGCCGCGGGTCGACGCGACCGCCTGACGCCGGCGCAAGCCCGTCGTACGTTCCCGCAGCTTGCGGGAAAGGCTCCGGAGATCCCGGAGACCGTTGGTACCATCGGTGGTCAGTTGTCGCCTGCCGCCGCCAACCGCCCGCCGTTTCGTCATCCCGCGACTCTAGGATTGCTCGATGGAGATTGAGATCGGCAAGGGCAAGAAGGGCCGCCGGGGATATGGCTTCGACGACATCGCGATCGTCCCGTCCCGGCGCACGCGCGATCCCGACGACGTAGACATCTCCTGGACGCTGGGTCCGTACCGTTTCGAGCTGCCGATGCTGGCGGCCGCGATGGACGGCGTGGTTTCTCCCCGTACCGCGGGCCTCGTCGGCAAGCTCGGCGGGCTGGCGGTCCTCAACCTGGAGGGCATCTGGACCAGGTACGAGGACGCGGACGCCCAGCTCGAGCGCATCTCGAAGCTCCCGCCCGGCCAGGCCACGCGCGAGATGCAGAGGATCTACAGCGAGCCCGTCAAGCCGGAGCTGATCGCCCAGCGCGTGCGCGAGATCAAGGCCGAGGGCGTGGTCGCCTCTGGCTCGTTGACGCCGCAGCGTGTGCGCGATTACAGCGACCTGGCGCTGGAGGCGGGACTCGACGTGATGGTGATCCAGGGCACGGTGATCTCGGCCGAGCATGTTTCGTCCTCCGTGGAGCCGCTCAACCTGAAGGAGTTCATCGCCGAGGTTCCGATCCCGTGCATCGTCGGCGGCTGCGCGAGCTATTCGACCGGCCTGCACCTGATGCGCACCGGCGCTGTCGGCGTGCTGGTCGGCGTTGGTCCCGGCGCGGCCTGCACCACCCGCGGCGTGCTTGGCATCGGCGTCCCACAGGCGACTGCCATCGCCGACGTCCAGGGCGCCCGGTCGCAGCACATGCTCGAGACGGGCACATATGTGAACGTGATCGCCGACGGCGGCATGCGCAACGGCGGCGACATCGCCAAGGCTTTCGCGTGTGGCGCCGACGCCGTGATGATCGGCTCCCCGCTGGCCCGCGCGCACGAGGCGCCCGGCAGCGGCTACCACTGGGGCATGGCCACCTTCCATTCTTCGCTGCCGCGCGGTGCGCGCGTCGCGACCAAGCAGAACGCCTCGCTCGAGGAGATCCTGCTCGGCCCCGCCTACGAGAACGACGGCACCTTCAATCTTTTCGGCGCGCTCAAGACCTCGATGGCCACGTGCGGCTATGCCGACGTGCCGTCCTTCCACCGCGCCGAGGTGATGATCGCCCCGGCGCTCCAGACCGAAGGCAAGCAGTTGCAGCGCGAGCAGCACATCGGCATGGGCTCGAACGGCAAGAGCCACGCAGCGCCGGCGGTCTCCACGCTGGATGAGTAGCGGCCTCGGGGTGCAGGCAGCGCCGTCCCCGATGGACCGGGCGACGCCCCGCGCGGCCACCGAGGAAGTGTTGGTGCTCGACTTCGGCGGGCAGTACTCGCAGTTGATCGCGCGCCGGATCCGGGAGTGCGGCGTGTTCTCAGAGCTGCTCCCGCACGATGCGCCGCTGTCCGAGCTGAAGGCGCGACGGCCGCGCGGCCTGGTGCTGTCCGGTGGTCCCGCCTCCGTCTACTCCGAGGACGCTCCACCGCTGCGCCGGGAGCTGCTCGAGCTCGGTGTTCCCGTGCTCGGCATTTGCTACGGCATGCAGGCGATGGCGCTCGAGCTCGGCGGTCAGGTCGAGGCGGCCGAGGTCGCCGAGTTCGGCCGCACCGATCTGCACGTACGCGACGCGGGCCGCCTGCTCGCCGGGCTCCCGGCGGAGCAGACGTGCTGGATGAGCCATCGCGACACCGTATTCGCGCCGCCCGCGGGCTTCACGGCGCTGGCGTCTTCGCCCGCCTCTCCCGTGGCGGCGTTCGAGTCGGTCGAGCGGGCGCTGTACGGCATCCAGTTCCATCCCGAGGTGGTGCACACCCCCCACGGCACAGAGGTGCTACGGACTTTCCTGCGGGAGGTGTGCGGTTGCGAGCAGGAGTGGACGCCCGTCTCGATCGTCGACGAGCAGGTCGCGCTGATCCGCGAGCAGGTGGGCGAGGGCCGCGCGATCTGCGGCCTGTCCGGCGGGGTCGACTCCTCCGTCGCGGCGCTGATCGTGCACCGCGCGCTCGGCGAACGGCTCGTGTGCGTGCTCGTCGACCACGGGCTGCTGCGCAAGGACGAGGCCGAGCAGGTGGTGAAGACCTTCCGCGAGCACTTCGACGTGCCGCTCGTGCACGTGGATGCGCGTGATCGCTTCCTCGCGCGCCTCGAGGGGGTGACCGATCCCGAGCAGAAGCGACGCATCATCGGCGAGGAGTTCATCCGCGTGTTCGAGGAGGAGGCCGCGAAGCTCGACGACGTGAAGTACCTGGTCCAGGGCACGCTCTACTCCGACGTGATCGAGTCCGGCGGCGGCGCCAGCGGCGGGGCGGCGATGATCAAGTCCCACCACAACGTGGGCGGGCTGCCCGAGCACTTCGACTTCGACCTGATCGAGCCGCTGCGCTCGCTGTTCAAGGACGAGGTCCGCGCGGTGGGCTCCGAGCTCGGCCTGCCCGAGCGGTCGGTCTGGCGCCAGCCGTTCCCGGGGCCTGGGCTCGCCATCCGCGTGATCGGCGGGGAGGTGACGCGCGAGCGGCTGGACATTCTGCGCGAAGCCGACGCGATCCTGCAGGAGGAGATCCGCGCCGCCGGCCTGTACCGCGAGCTGTGGCAGTCGTTCACCGTGCTGCCCGCCGTCCGGTCGGTCGGAGTTCAGGGTGACGAGCGCACCTACGCATACCCGATCGTGATCCGTGCCGTGACGTCAGACGACGCGATGACCGCCGACTGGGCGCGCCTGCCCTACGACCTGCTCGAGAAGGTCTCGAGCCGCATCATCAACGAGATCCCGCACGTGAACCGCGTCGCGCTCGACATCTCGTCGAAGCCGCCCAGCACGATCGAGTGGGAATAGCCTCGGGGTCGTTGGCTAGCTTGTCCGGTCCCAGCGCTTGAGATCGGGCAGGGGGTCGACGGGACGCCCGCCGTCGTACCAGCCGGGCGTGGTCCACTCCTCGAAGTGCAGGTGGCAGCCCACCGCGTCGCCGGTGTCGCCCACGGCGCCCAATTCCTGCCCCGTGTAGACGCGGTCGCCGACCTGCACGTCCGCGCGTTCGCGCAGGTGCATGTACGCGTTGTCGACGCCGGTCCCCTTGCCGTCGATCACGACGTAGTAGCCGGCGGCGGAGTGGAAGCCCGAGAACTTGACCGTGCCGCCGCGCGCGGCGACGAGCGGTGTGCCACAGGCTGCGAAGACGTCCTGGCCCTGATGGGCGTGGCCCGACCGGGGCGCGCCGAAGCGGGCGGCGCCCGTGCCGAAGATGTGAGCACCGCGGATCGGGAACATGTGGTCGTAAACCGTGATCGCCTCTTCCGGCTGGCCCGCTGTGGTGCGGATGCTCGCTGCGGCGGCGCCGCGCGTCGACAGTACGAAGGCGTACTTGCCCATCCGCGGAACGCGTCCTTTGATCGCGCCGGTCCAGCGCACGCGGTTGAGTGCTCCCGGCGTGACGGCAGGTTGCTTCCACGCTCGTATGACGATGTTGTCGGTGACGCGGACCAAGTTGACCTGCAGGTCCATTGCGCGTTGCACCCGGTAGGTGAACACAGCGCGCTGCGGCGCCCCGTAGAAAAGCGTTCGCGGTTCCGAAACAGCAGCCTCCACCGGCTCCGGCATCCCAGCGGGGCGATACGTGCCCAGCGGCGGTTGCAGGCTTTCGATGAGCAACCCATCCCAGCGCCGGGAGCGACGTCCCGCGAGGTCGATCAGTGCAACGGGGCCGCTCCGCGCGCCCTGCGGCACGGAGGTGATCGCGCGGCGTGCCGTCTGCGGGGCGGCCGGCGCCGTGATGTCGTCGCTGGGGCCGCGCTCTCCGTAGAAGACCACGAACGCTGCCGCGTCGAGGTTGCGCCCAGTGAGCCGCAGGCTTGCGCCGGGAGCGGCGCGGTTGCTATCAGCGCACGGCCCGGCCGGGTTCGCCCTGCAGCGGATGTCGAGCAGGAGCGGGGATGCGGTCCGCGGGGCGGGAGCCGGAGCCGGAGTGCCCCGCGCGGGGGGCGGGCTCACGCCGGCTCCGCCGCTGCCGGCGATCGCCGGGGTCGCGCCGGTACAGAGCAGCGCGCAGGCGTAGGCAAGCCAAATACGCAGATTGCGTACGCGCAGGCCATACAGGTGTGTGCCGGCTCCGCTACGGGACAGTGTCCCGCTCCGAGCCGTTTCTGACGACGGCGACGGCAAACAAGCCTCTCTTTCGACGGCCTACGGAGTTAGCTGACGGGCTCGCACTGAAAGAGCAGTGCTACGGACTCGGTCGCGTCATCTGACGCGTTCCCGGCCGACTCGCCCCATGGGCGGCAAAGTGCCACCCGAGCGGTTCCCCCGTTTCCGGCCCGCTGATGCCCGGGCTCGAAATTCGGCTGGCCTATTTGAAGGGCGGCAGTATAGACACGCAACCGGATCGGGCCGGGTGCAGCCGCGCCTTCCAGGCTAGAGACAGGCGTTACAAGGTCCCCGGCCACCTCGGCGCCGGAGGCGTTTTGGCGGCCATTCCAAGGTTCGACCCCTGTTCGGCACCTCCTGCCGCGACCGGGAAGGGCGCTCTGGAGCGGCTATCATTCGCCGGTCCTCGCGGCCCCGCCGCGACTCTCACTCTTGCTGTGAAGACCTACGTGGCGAAACCTTCGACCCGCCAGCGCGACTGGGTGCTCGTCGACGCCAACGGCAAGACGCTCGGCCGGCTCGCTACCCAGGTGGCGAACATGCTGCGGGGCAAGCGCAAGCCCGAGTACACACCGCACGTCGACACGGGGGACTTCGTCGTGATCGTCAATGCCGAGAAGATCCACGTGACCGGCGACAAGCGCCACGCCAAGATGTATCGCCATCACTCCGGCTATCCAGGTGGACTGCGCACGCGCACGCTCGAGGAGATGCTCCAGCGCCGGCCCGAGGAGGTGATCCGGATCGCGGTGAAAGGCATGCTGCCCCGCAACCGGTTGGCCCGTCAACAGCTGCGCAAGCTGAAGGTGTACGCCGGCCCCGAGCATCCGCACGAGGCCCAGAAGCCGACTCCGGTCGAGATGGAGAAAGTGTGATCGAACGCGAAGAGCCGGACCAGGTGGAGCAGCCGCAGCCCGAGGCCGAGGAGCCGGCAACACCGGCGGAACCCGAGGCGGCCCAGCCCGAAGTCGACGCCGAAGTCGCACCGCCGCCGCCCGCGGCCCCGGAGCCCGCCGCCCCGCCGGAGACGCCGCCCGAGCCCGCGGCCGCTGCCGAGGCCGAGACTGCACCGGCTGCCGAGGCCGAGACTGCACCGGAGGCCGAGGCTGCACCCGAGGCCCCCGCGGAGAGTGCTGAGCCCGCCGAGCCCGCCGAGCAGGAGCAGCCGCGTACCCTCGCGGACCTGGCCGCCGACGCGCGGTATTTCGCGACCGGCAAGCGCAAGTGCTCTGTGGCCCGCGTGATCATCCGGCCGGGGAGCGGACAGTTCAACCTCAACGGCCGCGTCCTCGAGGAATACTTTCCACGGCCTACCCACCAAGCGGTTGTGCGCCAGCCGTTGGAGGTCGCGGGCTATGGCGATCGCATCGACGTGCGCGCGCGAATCCACGGCGGCGGCATCTCAGGACAGGCCGATGCCGTCCGGCACGGGATCGCGAAGGCCCTGATCGAGGCAGATCCCGCCCTGCGGCCTGAGCTGAAGCGACGGCAGCTCCTCACGCGCGACCCGCGCGAGAAGGAGCGCCGCAAGGCGGGCCTCAAGAAGGCGCGTAAGCGGCCGCAGTTCTCCAAGCGCTGACGCCCCCATGGCGGTAGCGCCGGGTACGAGGCTGTTCGGCACCGATGGTGTCCGGGGCCTGGCGGGCGAGTTCCTGTCAGCCGAGCTGGCCTTCTCGCTCGGCCGCGCTGCCGCAGCGGTCAGCGACATGCCATCGCCGCAGGTGCTGGTCGTGCGCGACACCCGCGTGTCGGGGGAGATGCTCGAGGCTGCGCTGTGCGCCGGGATCGCCGCGGCCGGTGGTCAGGCGCTGCTGGGGGGCGTGCTGCCCACCCCGGCAGCCTCGATCCTCGTGCGGCGTTACGGGTTCGACATGGGTGCGGTGATCTCCGCGTCGCACAACCCCTTCCACGACAACGGCATCAAGTTCTTCGACGGACGGGGGTGCAAGCTCTCCGACGAGTCCGAGGCGGCGATCGAGGCAAGCGTGCATGCGGGTGGAGCGCGTGCGCCGGGGACGGACCCTGGCGCGTGCGGCCGGGTGCGCGCCCTGACCGGCGCCGTCGACGACTACCTGAGAGAGCTGGAGACCCGCTTCGAGCAGTCGCTCTCGGGAAAGAGGGTGCTGCTGGACTGTGCAAACGGCGCCACCTACCGCGCCGCGCCGCTGCTCTTCGAGCGGCTTGGCGCCGAGGTGGAGTGCATTGCTTGCGAGCCGGACGGCGTCAACATCAACGCCGGTTGCGGCTCGACGCACCCCGAGCTGATCTCGCAGCGGATCCGCGCCGGGGGTCACGACGTGGGCTTCGCGTTCGACGGAGACGGCGACCGCGTGCTTGCGGTCGCGGCGGACGGCAGCGTCGTCGACGGAGACGAGATCATCGCCGCGATCGCGCAGGATCTGAAACTCCGCGGCGAACTGACAGGCGACGGCGTCGCAGTCACGGTGATGACGAACTTCGGTTTCCACCAGACGATGGGTGACGCCGGCATCGAGGTCGCGACGACGGACGTGGGCGACAGGCACGTGGTCGAGGAGCTCTTCCGCCGCAACTGGGTGCTGGGCGGTGAGCAGTCCGGCCACATCGTCGACATGCGGCTCACGCCCTCCGGCGACGGCATCGCCGCGGCGCTCCTGATGCTGCGTGCGCTCGGCGACAAGCGGCTCGTAGCCGGGGACGCGATGCGCAGGCTGCCGCAGGTGCTGGTGAACGTGCGCGTCGAGGACCGCGAGGCGCTGGCAACCGCCACCGGAGTGTGGGAGGCGGTCGAGTCGGAGTCGAATGCGCTCGAGGGGGAGGGACGCATCCTGGTGCGGCCGTCCGGCACCGAGCCCGTGGTGCGGGTGATGGTCGAGGCGCCGACCCAGGAACGGTGCGAAACCGTGTGCGCGAGGGTCGTCGAGGTCGTCGAGCGCGAGCTGGGGGCACGTAGCTGAGCAGACGCTAAGCTGCCAGTCGTAGAACCCTGCAGCGCAGCCATTTCGCGTGGGAAGGGACTTCGGCGGGTAGAACGAATGTCCAGATAGCGGGATTTTCCCTCGCCTGCAGGCGTTTTCCACTGGTACCATTTCTCTCTCTTCCGGTGGAGGGCAAAGGAGTCGCACGTCGCGGCTCTTTTTCAGTTGGAGGAGTGGACCCGACCCCCGGAGGAAAGGAGTGCGTTATGTGCGGCATCGTCGGATATGTAGGCGAGCGCTCGTGCCGCGAGCTCTTGATGCACGGACTGGAGCGCCTCGAGTACCGGGGTTATGACTCCGCGGGCCTGACGCTCGTCGTCGACGGCCGGCTCGAGTCGGTGCGGGCGGTCGGCAACCTCAGCCGGCTGCGCGAGGCCGTCGATGCGAACGAGACCAACGGCGGCGCGGCGGTCGCGCTCCAGATCTCCGAGGCCACGACCGGCATCGGCCACACCCGCTGGGCGACCCACGGCAAGCCCTCCGAGCGCAACGCGCACCCACACCCGGACTGCACGGACCGCGTGCACATCGTCCTCAACGGGATCATCGAGAACTACGTCGAGCTGCGCGCCCAGCTCGAGAGCGAGGGCCACCACTTCTCGTCCGAGACCGACGCCGAGGCGGTCGCGCACCTGATCGAGAAGCACCTCGAGGTGCTTGGCGCCGGAAGCCTCCCCGAGGCAACGCGGCTCGCCTATCTCGAGCTGCGCGGCCACTATGCCTTCGTCGCCGTATCGGCCGACGACCCCGACACGATCGTCGGCGCCCGCAAGGACTGCCCGCTCGTGATCGGCGTGGGCGAGGGAGAGCACTTCGTAGCCTCCGCGATCCCCGCATTCCTGCGTGAGACGCGCAACGTGCAGCTCGTCAACGACGACGAGGTCGTCACGGTGCGCCGCGGCGGCGTCGAGTTCCGCAGCGCGGCCGGCGAGCTTGTCTCTCGCGAGGTCCAGGAGATAACGTGGGACGAGGAGGCCGCCGAGAAGTCCGGCTACCCGACTTTCATGCTGAAGGAGATCCACGAACAGTCCGACGCCGTTGCGGAGACGATCGCCGACCGGCTCGCTCACGACGACACCGTCGACCTGAGCGACATCGGCATCACCGACGACGAGCTGGCCACGTGCCGCCGCATCGTGATCGTCGCGTGCGGAACCTCGTACCACGCGGGTCTCGTGGGCCGCTACGCGATCGAGAAGTGGGCGCGCGTACCCGTCGAGATGGACATCGCTTCGGAGTACCGCTACCGCGACCCGGTGATCGGCCCCGACGACCTCGTGATCGGTATCTCCCAGTCCGGCGAGACCGCCGACACGCTTGCGGCGATGCGCCTTGCGCGCAGCCGCGGAGCGCGGGTGCTCGCGGTCACGAACATCCTCGGCAGCCAGGCGACGCGTGACGCCGACGGCGTCCTCTACACGCGGGCCGGCCTCGAGATCGGCGTCGCGGCAACCAAGACGTTCGTCGCTCAGGTTGCGGCGATGTACCTGATCGGCCTGAAGCTGGCCGAGCTGCGCCACACGATGGACCCGGCCGAGCTGCACGGGCTGATCGGCGAGCTGAAGGCGATTCCGCACCGCATCGAGATGCTCGTGAAGCAGTGTGAACCGCAGATCCGTGCCATTGCCCGTACGCACTCCGAGCGTGACTTCTTCCTGTACCTCGGCCGCCATATCGGCCTGCCGATCGCACTCGAGGGCGCGTTGAAGCTGAAGGAGATCTCCTACATCCCGACGGAGGCCTACGCCGCCGGCGAGATGAAGCATGGGCCGATCGCACTGCTCGACAGCTCCGTTCCTGTCGTGTGCATAGCCACGGACAGCCCCGTGCTCGACAAGGTGCTCTCCAACGTCGCGGAGGTCAAGGCTCGCGGCGCCGAGGTGATCGCGGTCGCGACCGAGGGGTCCGGCCACGTGGCCGCGGCTGCCGACCAGACCGTCTTCATCCCGCGCACCGACTGGATCCTCCAGCCGATCCTGGCGGTCGTCCCGCTCCAGCTGCTCGCGTACCACATCGCGCGCCTGCGAGGACTGAACGTCGATCAGCCGCGCAACCTCGCGAAGACCGTCACCGTCGAGTAATAAGGCCGGATTTTCCTTAGCCGGAAGATCCGGGAGCTCTGAGCTTCGGGGCTAACCTCGTAGAGGTGACGGAACGCAAGACATGGGTGCTCGACTCGGGCACGAAGGGCACCGGGGCGGAGATGGTGCCCCTGGAAAAGGTGCTGCGAAAGCCGGGGCCCGGACCGGAGCCGGCCGTGGTGTCGAGGAAGCGCCTTCGGCGGACACCGCGTGAGGTCGAGCCCCGACCGGCGCGTAAGTTCAAGGTCGTCGACGTCATGACCGGTGAAGTGCTCGCCGAGGACGTGGAGGCCCGCGGGGCGCTCGATGCGCTGCCAGGAACCCGCAGCCTCGTTGACGTACGCGTCTACGTCTGGCAGCCCCGGGCGAAGCGGTGGCGCCTGCTGACCTTGGCCGAGCAGAAGGCGCTGTTATCCTTGAGCACGCAACAATGACTCTTCGAGCGACGACCTATTCCGAGCACGTGCTGGAGCCATGGGTGTGCCTGCACCGTGGCCACGCAGCGGTGCGGCGCTCGGTCGCGGCAAAGCTGCAGGTCGCACACGGGCTGACGGTCAACGACTACGAGGCCCTGGCGCTGCTTGCCCGCGCCGAGGGCACCTGCATGCGCCGCGTCGACCTGGCCAACGCGCTGCAGTTGAGCGCCTCGGGGGTGACGCGCCTGCTCGACGGGCTCGAGGACCAGGGCCTGGTGCGAAAAAAGGCCTGCTCCACGGACGGTCGCGTAACGTACGCCGCGCTCACGAAGACGGGGCATCGGAGGCTCGACCAGGCATCGCTGGCCCACACGGCCACGATCCGGGCGTTGTTCGAGGAGCACTACACGCCCAAGGAGCTGGCGCTGCTGGCC
The DNA here is from genome assembly GCA_038203635.1 of Solirubrobacterales bacterium. Classification (GTDB taxonomy): domain Bacteria; phylum Actinomycetota; class Thermoleophilia; order Solirubrobacterales; family JBBDJG01; genus DASRIA01. The sequence goes on along the minus strand of JBBRDT010000050.1, from coordinate 11,960 downwards.
GAGCTACTGGCTAGGTTGCCGCAGGCCGGTCCCGCGGCCGGCCCGATAATTTAGTTGCGCGCGCAACTTGTGCTACAGTTGTGGACGCAACTAACTCCTCCCGGGGCGAGAGTAGATCGGCGGGGGAGTATCGAAGCACGCTCCGGGGCAGAAAGGGACTCATGGCAAGAACCAATACCAGTAAGGCCAGGGGCCGCGCACGCGGTGAGCACCGCGACGCCACGACACGTTCGGCGCCGCGCCGTCCGGCTGCGCCTGCGAACGGCGAGCGGTCGGCGCGCCGGGCTGCGGCTGCGCACTTCGCTCCCGACGAGGGCGCCGTCGAGCCGCTGCAGCGCTTTTTCGCCCAGGCGGGTCGGTACCCGCTGCTGACGGCGACCGAGGAGGTCGAGCTCGCAAAGCGCATCGAGCGCGGGGACCTCGCGGCCAAGGAGCGCATGATCCACTCGAACCTGCGCCTCGTGATCTCGATCGCCCGGAAGCACCAGAACCTGGGGCTGCCGCTGGGCGACCTGATCCAGGAGGGCATAGTCGGGTTGATCCGCGCGAGCGAGAAGTTCGACTGGCGCCGTGGATTCAAGTTCTCGACGTATGCGACGCTCTGGATCCGTCAGTCGATGCAGCGCGCTCTGTCGAACACGTCGCGGACGATCCGCGTACCGGTCCACATCGAGCAGCGTCAGCGCAGGCTTGCGCGAGCCGAGCGCGATCTGACCAACAAGCTCGGACGTGACCCGACCGACGAGGAGGTCGCGAAGGCGGCCGAGATGGAGGTCGACGAGATACTCGAGCTGCGCGAGGCGCCGCAGGCTGTCACCAGCCTCGACCGGCCCGTGGGCGACGACGGCGAGACCGAGTTGGGCGACCTGTTGCCGAGCGAGCAGGCCGAGCCGAGCGACGAGCTTGTCGCGGACGAGCGTATGGAGTCGCTTGCCGGAGCGCTGGACGAGCTGCCGCCCACGGAGCGGCGGGTGCTCGAGCTGCGCTACGGACTCGAGGACGGACAGGAGAAGACCGTCGCCGCGATCGCAAGGGAGCTCGGGGTCACCAAGGAGCAGGCCACTCGCCTCGAAAGAGAGGCGCTTGCGCGCCTGCGCCACCAGGAAACCCTGCGCGACGCGGCGTAGGTCCGACTGCGCGGTAGGCTCCGCGCCGCGATGAGCGAGCCACCGCGATGAGCCGGCTCCCTGCCTGGCTCGACCCCCTCTACACAGCGGACGAGATGCGCGCCCTCGATGCGTGGGCAATCCACGACGAGGGCGTGCCGTCGCTCCAGCTGATGGAGCGGGCGGGCGCCGAGGTCGTGCGGGTCGTGACGGCCATCGCGCCCGACCGGCCCGTGCGCGTCGTGTGCGGCAAGGGCAACAACGGCGGGGACGGCTTCGTGGTGGCACGCCTGCTGGCGGCGGCCGGCCTCGAGGCGGAAGCGCTGCTGCTCGCCGACCCCGAGGAGTTGCGCGACGACGCGCGGGTGAACTTCGACCGGCTCGCGGGGACCCAGGCCGGATGGCGCCGGGTCGATGCCGCCGCCCTTGCCGATGCGCTCGCGGGATCGGACGCGATCGTCGACGCGATGCTCGGCACGGGCTTCGAGGGGAGCCCGCGCGCCCCGCTCGACGCCGCGATCGACGCGGTCAACTCTGTCGATGCGACGGTGATCGCAGTGGACATTCCCTCGGGTGTGAACGCGACAACCGGCGAGATCGAGGGCGCGTGCGTGCGCGCCGACGTGACGGTGACGTTCCACGGCGCCAAGGTGGGCCTGTGCGTCGATCCAGGTAAGTCCATGGCCGGGAGGGTCGAGGTGGTGCCGATCGGCATCCCACCCGCCGGATACGGAGCGCCACCGCCGTGCACGGCCGGGCTGATCCTGCCCGAGGCGCGGAGCGCGATGTCGTCGCGAGGTGCCGGCTCCACCAAGTTCTCATCGGGCTCCGTGCTGGTCGTGGGAGGGTCCACCGGCCTCACCGGAGCGGTCTGTCTCACGTGTGGCGCGGCGATGCGCGCCGGGGCCGGCTGGGTCCGGGCGGGAGTCCCTGAATCTCTTAACCCGGTGTTCGAGGTGAAGCTCACCGAGGTGATGTCGGTGCCACTCCCCGACGCGGATGGTGCGCTCGTGGCTGCCGCGGCCGAAGCCGTGATCGAGGCGACGGAGCGTGCGGACGCCGTGGCGTTGGGCCCGGGGCTCGGCAGGGCCGAGGGGTCGTTCGCGCTCGCCGTCGACCTGATCGAGCGCATCGAGCGCCCGCTGCTCATCGACGCCGACGCCCTCAACGCGCTGGCGGAAGCCGGGCTCGAGCGCGCGGCAACTCGGGCCGCGCCGACGGTGCTGACTCCGCACGCCGGCGAGCTCGGGAGGCTCCTGGGCAGGCCATCGAAGGAGATCGCGGCCCACCGCCTCGCGGCCGCCCGCGAGGCGGCCGAGCGGTCCCGGGCGGTGGTGGTTTTGAAGGGAGACGACACGCTCGTGGCCCAACCGGGGGAGGCGCCGGTGGGCATCAGCCGCGGCGGTGCGGGCGCGCTGGCCACAGCCGGTACCGGCGACGTCCTCAGCGGGGTGACGGCAGCGTTCCTCGCGCGGGGACTCGACGCGTTCCGAGGTGCCTGCGCGGCCGTCGAGACCCACCAGGAGGCCGGCCGCGAGGCGGCCCGGTGGATGGGCCCGGACTCCGTCGTGGCGGGAGATGTGATCGCGGCCCTGCCCGCCGCTCTACGGGGCCGGTCCGGACGGCCCGGCTAGTAGGCTCAACGGCCGTGGAGCACAGATGGCCGACCTGACCGTTGCGGATGTCATGGACGCCGACCCGGTGACGATCGCCCCCGGGGCGGACGTCCAGGAGGTGATCCGCCTGCTGCGCGAGCACGGGCTTCCCGGCGTGCCGGTGGTCGAGGACGGGCGGCTCGCCGGGATCGTCACGGAGAACGACCTCGTGCTCCAGGGCGACGACGAGAGCCTGCACCTCCCTCATTACTTCGAGCTGTTTGGCGGCGTGGTCTTCCTGGAGCCGCTGAAGCACCTCGAGGACCAACTGCGCAAGGCCTTCGCGACAAAGGTCTCGGACATGATGACCGCTGATGTCGACACGATCTCCCCACAGGCGAGCGTGCACGAGGCGGCGCGCATGATCAGCCACTCCGGGCACAACCGCCTCCCGGTCGTCGACGATGACGGGCGCCTCGTAGGGGTCGTGACGCGCGTGGACACCCTCGCTGCGCTGACGCGCGAGTAGGCCGCGGTGGCTGCGCCCGTGCGTGCCGGCGGGGAGACTCGGGCCGGGAGCGCCGAGCGCGTGCGCGCTCTGGCGCCCGTCGACCTCGGCGCGATCGAGCGCAACTGCGCGACGCTGCGGCGGCGGCTCGGCAACGCACAGCTGTGCGCGGTCGTGAAGGCGGATGGCTACGGGCACGGCGCGACGCCGTGCGCCCGCTCTGCGCTCGCGGGCGGCGCGACATGGCTCGCGGTCGCGACCGCCACGGAGGCGGCCGCTCTGCGTGACGACGGGATCGGCGCGCCGCTGCTCGTGATGGGAGCCCTAACCGACGCCGAGCTCGGCGTCGCCCTCGATGCGGGCGCGGATGTCGTCGCGTGGCGGGAGCAGTTCGTGCGGGCGGTGGAGGCCGCGGCGACGGCCGCCGGACCGGCCCGCGTGCACGTGAAGCTCGACACCGGCATGGGCCGGCTGGGAGCGAAGGACGCCGGGCAGGCACACGCGGTGGCTGCCGCCGTCGACGCCTCGACGCGGCTGGAGCTGGCCGGCGTGATGACGCATTTCGCCACGGCCGACGACCAGGGCTCCGATTTCTTCGACGAGCAGCTGCGGCGCTTTCGGCCCTTCGCCGAGGAGCTGAAGCGATCGCATCCGGGATGCATCGCTCACGCCGCAAACAGCGCTGCGGTGCTGCGCAGCGATGATGCGCACTTCGACATGGCTCGCTGCGGGATCGCGGTGTACGGGATGGACCCGTTCGGCGAGGACGCATCGCTCAGGGGCCTCGAGCCGGCGCTCACGCTGCGCTCGTATGTAGCGGAGGTGAAGGCGCTCTCGCCCGGTGAATCGGTCGGCTACGGTCGTACCTGGGTCGCGTCCGCGCAGACCCGCGTGGCGGTGCTGCCGATCGGTTACGGAGACGGATACCGGCGTGGCCTTTCGAACGCGGCGGAGGTGCTGATCCGCGGGTCCCGCTTTCCTGTGGTCGGCACGATCAGCATGGACAACCTCACCGTCGAGGTCGGCGATGCGGAGGTCGCGATCGGCGACTCCGCGACCCTGATCGGCACGGACGGCGCCGAGCGCGTCAGCGCCGAGGAGCTGGCGCACAGGCTCGGCACCATCAACTACGAGATCACGTGCGGCGTCTCGGCGCGCGTGCCGCGCGTGCACCTGGCGCCATGAGCGCCCTCGCCGCCCGGCTCGCGCGCTCGGCGGCCGTGCGCACCGTGCTCGACGGCGTCGGGGATGCGGAGGCATGGCTGGTGGGGGGCACGGTGCGCGACGCGCTGCGCGACGATCCCTCGCTCGACGAGCCGGACCTCGTTGTGACCGGCGACGCCGAGCGTGTGGCCCGCGCGCTGGCCGAGCGCGCCAATGCGTTCGTGTTCCCGCTGTCGGAGCGATTCGGTGCCTGGCGGGTGATCGCGCGCGATCGCACCTGGCAGTCCGATGTCACGCCCGCGCGCGGGACGATCGAGGAAGACCTGTCGCTGCGGGACTTCACGATCAACGCCATGGCGGTCCCGGCCGCTGACCCAGGACGGCTGATCGATCCCCATGGCGGCGAGGCAGACCTGCGCGACCGCACGATCCGCGCTGTCGGTGCGCGCTCGTTCGCCGACGACCCGCTGCGCGCGCTGCGCATGGTGCGCTTCGCGTGCGACCTCGACTTCCGGATCGAGCCGGGCACGAGCGCGCTTGCCGCGGCCGAGGCGACCCGGCTCGAGGGTGTCGCGCCCGAGCGCTCCTTCTACGAGTTGCGTCGGTTGGTCGCCGGGCCTGCGCCGCGACACGGCATCGAGCTGATGGACTCGACCGGGCTCGTGGCCGTGCTGCTGCCGGAGCTCGAGGCGCTGAAGGGAGTCGAGCAGAACCCCTACCACCACCTGGACGTATGGGGACACACGCTCGAGGTGCTGGAGCGTGTCGTGGAGGTGACCGACGACCCGGTTGCCGTGCTCGGCGAGTCCGGTGAGGGGATCGGGCGAGAGCTGGCGCAGCCGCTTGGCGACGAGCTCACTCGCGGGCAGGCGCTGCGGTTCGGTGCTCTGCTCCACGACGCCGGCAAACCCGCGACGCGTGCGGTCACCGACGAGGGACGTGTGCTCTTCTGGGGCCACGACAGGGTGGGCGCCGACCTCGCGCGCGCGTTCGGCCGCCGCATGCACACGAGCGGGGCGCTCGCGGAGTTCGTGGCCGCGCTCGCCCAGCATCACCTGCACCTCGGATTCCTCGTGCACGAGCGACCGCTCTCGCGGCGCCACGTGTATCGCTACCTGCGTCGGTGCGAGCCGGTGGAGGTGGAGGTGACCGTCCTGTCCTTGGCAGACCGGCTCGCGACCCTCGGCCCGCGGACGCGGGATGAGGCTGTCGAGAGCCACGTATCGCTCGCGCGCGAGCTGGCCCGAGAGGCGCTCGCGTGGCGCACCGGCGACCGTCCCCACGCGCCGGTTCGCGGGGACGACCTGATCGCAGAGCTGGGGCTCGAGCCGGGCCCGGTGGTGGGGCGCCTGCTCGATGCCATCGACGAGGCGGCCTTCGCCGAGGAGGTGCGCACGCGGGAAGAGGCGCTCGCCCTCGCGCGGCGCGAAGCGAAGTCTGCCGTATAACCGCAGCCGGGATTTCCGGCTAGAGAAAAACGGGATTTCCTTAGGCGGAAATCCCGGTGGCAATTATCCGAGCCAGCGGGCGTCGAGGCGGCGCACGATTCCCTCGCACAGGCGTACGCCGTCGGCGAACGTGCCGTAGTCCACGTGCTCCGGCGTGTCGGTGCGCCAGTGATAGTTCGCAGGCGCCTTGTAGTCGGTCACGGACCCGAGGCACGCGCACGTGTAGTCCTGCTTGAGCGCGTGCAGCCCGTCGGTCGCGTTGCGCAGCCGCAGGTTGGGGAACAGCCAGACTCCGAGCTCCTGTGCGACGGAGTCGACCACGTCGAGCCCGGCCCGCGGGTACTCGTTCATGTAGAGCATGCCCTCGCCGCGAATTGCGGTCAGGTGCGGCGAGCCGATCGTGTCCACCGCCAGGAAGAAGGTGTCCTCGCGCGGCAGGGATGGAGCGTGGCGGCGCATGAAGGCCTGCATGCCCTCCATGAACGACTCCTCCGACCCGGTCGACACCAGCAGCACGCGTACCGACGAGGTCGGCTGCGCGGCCAGCCGCCGCGCCACCTCGATCAGCGCGATCACCCCGGTGCCGTTGTCGTTCGCGCCCGGCACCGTGCGGGTCGAGCCGATCTGCGCGAACACCGCGGCCGATCCGGCGGACACGACGCCTCCAGCGCCGCACAGTGCGCGACTTCCGGTCAGCGCGCCGGCGGCGGCGAGCGCCGGGCCTGCGAACACCGGCCACATCAGCGGCGGGCTCGTGTCGCTGCGCTCGATCAACGATGGAAAGCGGCGCCAGGCGAACGCCGGGATGCCCGGATGGAAGATCAGCCCCGACTTCGCGGCGTCGTGATGGGCGACGAGCACGACCGTGCGGCGGGCGTCGTCAGGGCCGATCTCGGCGACGACGTTGAAGGTCTCGCGCCGCGGCAGCAGGCGGCGAACGTGGTGTGAGCCGCCCGTGATGTCGTCCCATACTCCCGCCGCGGCCAGCGCGGACAGGGCGGCGCCCACACGCCGGTGGCGACTACCGATCAGCGCGCCCGCCGCGCCCGCGGCGCTCAGCAGCGCGAGCGGGCTCCAGTAGTCGCCATGCACCCGCTCGGTATCGATCCTTCCATTGGCACCGTGCTCGCGCAGCCGCGCGAGCGCCCACTCCGCCGCCTGGCGCTCACCGGCGGAGGCCGACGGCCGGTGGATCGCCGCCAACTCGGACAGCTGGGCGCGGAGGCGGTCGGCCGGCGGCGCCGGGATCCGCTCGGGCACCGTGACGGTCATCGCTTGACGGCGTATCCGGCATAGAGCAGCGACCGGTCGCGCTGCTCGCGCATCTTGTTGCGGGTCCCGAACTCCGAGAAGGACATCTCCCCCCGCGCCCGTCTGCGCATGTCGCGGATCATGGAGACCGGGTTGCGCGCCGGGCCGATGCCCTGGAGGTCGCGGTTGTCGAGACCGGCACGCCCGAGTGCGGCGACGAGCTCGGCGGGTTTGATGAACATGTCCCAGTCGTGCAGGTTCGGCTCCATCAGCGCGGTGGACCGCCACTCCTGGAACAGCTTGATGATCACGAGCTTGCTGCGGCGCGTGCGATTGATCGTGTCGAACATGTAGAGGCCGCCGGGCTTCAGCACGCGCGCGCTCTCGTCGAGCGTGCGCTGCAGATCGTCGACGTGCTCGAGCACGTCGCAGCAGTAGACGATGTCGAAGGCGCCGTCCTCGAAGGGCAGCCGCTCGGCGGTGGCTTCGACGTATTCGATCTCGAGGCCGCTGGAAGCAGCGTGGGCGCGGGCGGTGGCGAGCGACTCGGCCGATGGGTCCACGCCCGTGACGCGGCAGCCCAGCGCGGCAAACTCCTCCGCCAGCAGGCCGCCGCCGCAGCCCACGTCGAGCGCCAGCTTGCCCTGTGGGTCGATCCCCAGCTCGCGCGTCAGGATCCGGCGCATGTATCCGAATCGCCCAGGGTTGATGCTCGTCCGCAGGAGCCCGAGCAGGGCATTCTCGTCCCACCAGGTGCTCCCGAGGCGGTCGTAGAGCTGGTTGTCGACAGGCATGGGCGCGCGCAGCATAGTCAAGCTGCCTGATCCTGTCGCCGTGTGCGTCTATAAGCTTCGCGGCCGTGGCCGACCCCCAGGTTCAGTGCATCTTCTGCAAGGTGATCGCGGGCGAGATCCCGAGTGAGGTCGTCGACTCCGACGACGACACGCTGACGGTCATGGACATCAACCCGGCGACGCGCGGCCACGTCGTCGTGATCACGCGCACGCATGCCGAGAACCTGCTCGAGCTGAGCGACAAGGATCTGATGGCGGCGATGAAGACCGTGCGGCGCGTCGTTCACAGGATGCGGGACACGCTCCAGCCCGAGGGGTTCAACATCCTGCACAACATCGGCAAGGCCGCGTGGCAGTCGATCTTTCACTTCCACGTGCACGTGATTCCGAGGTACAAGGACGATCCGTTGCAGCTCCCGTGGCTGCCGCAACCGGCCGATCCCGAAGAGCTGAAGCGCGTCGCGGCCGAAATCCGGGGTTGACGCTAGTAACCTGTCGCCGGAATGGGCAAGGAAGAAAAGATCGAGATGGAGGGCGAGATCGTCGAGGCCCTCCCCAACACGATGTTCCGCGTCAAGCTCGACAACGAGCACATGGTGCTGGGTCACATCTCAGGCAAGATGCGCCGGCACTACATCCGCATCCTGCCCGGCGACCGCGTGAAGATCGAGCTGTCGCCCTACGACCTCGAGCGCGGCCGCATCACCTACCGCTACAAATAGGTCAGGCTGGCGTCTTCTGCGCGAGCGGCGGTACCGCGTCCACGTAACGCCGTTCCGTCGCCTGCTCCAGCAGCTCGGCGACGTCCAGCAGGCGCTCGTCCTCGCCCCAGTGGGCGACGAGGTGAAGCGCGACGGGTAGGCCCTCGCGGGTGAAGCCGCACGGCGCCGAGAGCGCCGGCACTCCGGCGAGGTTGCCGATGCCGCCCTGGCGCACGTTGCCGTAGTCGGCCGGCACCTCTCCGGAGGGCAGGCGGACGCGTGGGTCCTCGATCGGCGGTGCGGGAGCGGGGACCATCGGCCAGGCAAGCACGTCGGCGTGCCCGAAGGCCCTGGCGAGCGAGCGGCGAAGCTGAGCCCGGACGAGGTCGGTCCGGACCAGCGCGGTGGCGGGAGCCAGGCTGAGGTACTTCGCAAGGGCGCGGCCGACCGGGGAAACGTCGCCCTGTATCTCCTCCCAGATCTCGGACTTCACGAACGGGTCGCCCTCAAGACCGAGTCGCAGGACCGTCGCGATCCGCACGAACTCCGTGCCCTGCAGCTCCACCTCCGTGACGGTCATGCCACTCTCGCGCAGCCTCTCGATCGCCTGCTCGCAGTGCTCGTGCACCTCCGGGTCGATGTCCTCCCAGAACGTTCGCACGATGCCGAGCCGCAGGTTCGTTGCACGCCGCTGGTCGAGCGGCCGGCCCGCCAGAGCCTCTCCCAGCAGGCGCGCATCGGCGGCATCCCGGCACATCGGCCCGGGCGCGCCCAGTGACGCGTGCCCGTGTGTGTAGCCGTCCGGCGGCACGACGCCCCAGGTGAACTTCAGGCCTGTGATCCCACAGTAGGCGGCGGGGTAGCGGATCGAGCCGCCACCATCGGTCCCCACCGCTCCGGCGACGAGGCGCGCAGCGACGGCGGCGCCGGAGCCGCCCGACGAGCCCCCGGCGCAGCGCGATGTGTCCCAGGGCGTTGCGCACGGGCCATAGACCGAGAGATGCCCGGTGGAGCCCGCGCCGAACTCGTGCATGTTGGTGACGGCCACGATCACCGCACCCGCGTCGCGCAGGCGCCTGTAGACGGCGGACTCGCCCTGCCCGAAACCCTGGAGGTTTCGAAGCGCTCCGTCGCGAGGCGCGCGCCAGGGGAGGGTGAACATGTCCTTGACGGCGATCGGGACGCCGTGGAGCGGTCCCTCGGGAGCCTCGCTCAGCATGCGCGCGGACTCGGACGCGAACACGTCGGCGATCGAGTTGACCGGTCCGTCGCGCTCCTCGATGCGGCTCAGCGTCGCGTCGAGGAGCTCCGTCGCGTCGAGCTCACCCGCGGCGACCGCGCGGGCCTGCTCGCGCAGCGTCAGGTCCTGCGGGTGCTCGGCTGCGGTGCTCACCGCCCGGCGGTCCCGGCGTCGCTGGGAGCCCTGGACGGGTCGAGGTCGTGCTCGTAGGGGGTCTGGCTGAAGTCCGCCGCCAGCAGTGCCTCGCGCTCGGGGCCGTAGACGCTCTCCGCGACGGTCATCACGGCCAGGTCGACCTCGTCCACCTCGATGCCCATGCGGCCCAGCGCCACACGTGCGTATTCCCGAAAGTCCTCTCCCACCATCGCGGCAACCCTATCGCGAGGTACCGTGAAAGGGACACGCCCGTGCCGGCGAGGGCGGGAGGCCCACGGGCCTCGACCGCGAAAGACTGTCCGGCATGCGGAACTTGCAGCACGAACACGTGTTAAGGGGCCTGATGCCATCCAAGTTTCTACATGGCCTGCTCGCGGCTGTCGCCGCGGGCGCCTTTGCGGCAACAGCGCTTGCCACCACCGATCACAGCCAGCATGCGTCGGCGTCGATCGTGCTCGGAAAGACCCCCGACTATCCCGCGTCCGGGTGCCCGGCGCCGGACAAATGCGAGGTCGTCGCCCGGGTGACCGGGATCCAGATGCGAGCCTCCGGGGTCGAACATCCGTTCAAGGCGCCGGTCTCCGGCCAGGTAGTCGCATGGTGGCTGAAGCTGCCCAAGCTCCGAAGCACCCAGATCAGGACCTTCAACGGTCTGTTCGGAGGAGACCCCGCGGCTCGCATCGCAATCCTTCGCCGCGGGAAAGGGGCGCGGTTCAGGCTCATCCGCCAGAGCGAGAACCAGCCGCTGCGTGCGGATCTCGGCAAGCCCGGCCGGGTGCGCTATCGCCTCCCCCAGCCGCTGCGGGTGAAGGCCGGCGACTACGTCGGGCTCACGGCGGTGACGTGGGTGCCGGCATTCGCGGTCAACCTCGACGCGCCGGGCAACGCCTGGCTGGCGAGCCGCGACAAGAGCCGCTGCGCCACGCCGGCAAGCACGCGGCCGAAGCAGTTCGAGAAGTATTACAAGCGCAACGATGCCCAGCTGCAGGCGAGCACGGTGAAGCAGTACGAGTGCTCCTACGAGACGGCGCGACTGCTGTACTGGGCGCGGATCGTGCCCGACGCGGCTCCCCCCGCCACGCCTTAGTCCCTCAGGGCAGGAACAGCCCGTCGCTGACGAACAGCGTGTTATCGCCCGTGGTCGAGGCGACCCCGTCGGCGCCGCCGTCGGAGACCCCGATGTCGTCGAGGTTCCAGATCGCCCGCTTGCCCTCCGTGATGCCGCTCGTCCCACCGAGCACGGCATCGACCGAAGTGGTGGTCGCGCAACTGCTGCCAATGGTGGTCACGGGTGTCGTCAGGCACGTGAAGTTGAAAGCGAGCGGGACGTCCTGCAGCGTTGCCGCCTTGGCGTTGTCAGGCGAGAAGACCGCTTCTTTTTCGAGCTCCCCGCCAGTTATGTTCGTGAACTGCTGGTAACAACTGGCTGCGGCGGAGCAGTACGTGATTTCGCTGGTCGTGCCACCGGGAAACTCGTGCTGGAACACGATGTTGCCCCCGTGCGGCGCCCAGCCGGGCTCCATCTCGTCGTTGCTTGAAGACGTTATGCGCGCCGGGCTCGTGCCGTCGGCGTTCATGGTGTAGATCTCGAAGTTGCCGTCCCGATTGGTGGCGAAGGCGATCTTCGTGCCGTCGGGCGACCAGTTCGCCTGGCCGTCGACCGCCGCGTTGGTCGTGATCCGCGTCACGCCCGTGCCGTTGCTGCTCATGGTGTAGAGCTCGGAGTTGCCGTCACGCAGGCTGCCGAAGACGATCTTGGTGCCGTCCGGCGACCAGGCGGGCGCCACGTCGGCCGCAGCATTGTTCGTGATCCGCGTCTGGCCGGTGCCGTCTGCGTTCATCGTGTAGATCTCGTAGTTGCCGTCGCGGAAACTCGTGAACGCGAGCTTGGTGCCGTCCGCCGACCAGGTGGGGCTGAGATCGTCGCCCGCGCTGGTGGTGATCCGTGTCTGGTTCGCACCGTTGGCATCCATGACGTAGATCTCGAAGTTGCCGTC
>JBBRDT010000049.1:0-25812 GCA_038203635.1 Solirubrobacterales bacterium | reverse complement strand
AGGGCGGGCGAGCTGGCGCGCGCCGAAAAGCTCTTCAACACGCTCGCCGGTTATGCGAACGACCTCGGGCTGCTGGCGGAGGAGATCGACACGGTCAGCGGCGAGCTGCTGGGAAACTTCCCGCAGGCGTTCAGCCACATCAGCCTGATCGTCGCCGCGCAAGACATCGACAGGGCGGCCCATGCGTCCGCCTAGACAACTCGAAGCAAGGAGCTTGCGGTGCCCGACTACGACGTGATCCTGATCGGCGGCGGAGCGCCGTCCGAGCACTGCGCCAACGAGCTGGCCGAGGGCGGCCTGCGGGTGGCGATCGTCGAACGCGAGCGCGTCGGCGGCGAGTGCTCGTACTTCGCGTGCATCCCGTCCAAGACGCTGCTGCGCCCGGGCGAGGCGCTGGCCGACGCGCGGCGAGTGCCCGGCACGCGCGAGGCCGTCACCGGGGAGCTCGATGTCGCGAGCGCGCTTGCGTGGCGCGACTACATGGTCAGCGACTACGACGACACGAATGCGGTCCAGTGGTTGAAGGACCAAGGGATCGACCTGATCCGCGGCACCGGCCGCATCGCGGGCCCCGGCACGGTCGCGGTCGGCGATGCCACCTACACGGCCGAGCACATCGTGATCGCCACCGGCTCGGACCCGGTGATACCGCCGATCGACGGCCTGCGTGAGCTCGACGGTGTCTGGACCAACCGCGAGGCCACCGGCCTGAAGGAGGTCCCGGACCGGTTGCTCGTGCTCGGCGGCGGGCCGGTGGGTGTCGAGATGGCACAGGCGATATGCCGCATGGGCGCCTCGGTCGCCCTGGTCGAAGGTATGGAGCACGTGCTCGCGAAGGAGCCGCGGGAGCTCGGCCGGATGCTCCAGAAGGCCCTCGAGGCGGACGGGATCGAGTTCCATTTCGGGCAGTTCGCCAAGGAGGCGCGGCGCCACGGCGACGGCTACGAGCTCGAGTTCCCCGATGGAAAGGTGCTGCGCGGCGACAAGCTGCTGGTGGCGACCGGCCGCAGCCCGCGCGTCGAAGGCGTCGGCCTCGAGACGATCGGCGTCGAGCCGGAGAAGGGCGCGGTCAGCGTCGACGACCGCATGTCGGTCGCCGACAAGGTGTGGGCGATCGGCGACGTGACCAACATCTGGCCGCTGACCTATGTCGGGAAGTACCAGGGCCGGATCGCGGCCGCGAACATCCTCGGGCGCTCCGCGAGAGCGAACTACGAGGCCGTTCCGCGCGTGGTCTTCACCGACCCGCATGCGGCGTCGGTGGGTGAGGCGGAAGGGCCCCTCAGCGTGACCGTCCCCGTGGCGGCCGTTTCACGCACGTCCACCTACTACCGGAACTACGACGGCACCGGCTTCCTGACGCTCGTCTCCGACGGCAAGCGCATCACCGGCGCCTTCGCGGTCGGTCCGGAGGCAGGTGAGTGGCTCGGCCAGGCGACGCTCGCGATCCGCGCGCGCGTGCCGCTCGACGTCTTCAAGGACACGATCCAGCCGTTCCCGTCGTTCTCGGAGATCTATCTGAGCGCGATTCAGAAGCTCACGAAGGCCCCGACCGCCGCCTAGATCTAGCGTGCGCCTGCGAATCGCGCTGCTGGTGTTGCTCCTGCTGTCAGCCGTGCGGCCGGCCGCAGCAGTCGGACCGGAGCTGCCGGCCGGGACCCAGCCCGCGCACGAGCCGCCCGAGAGCATGCTCGCCGAGCCGATCCAATGGCGGCAGTCGACCGCCGTCGGGCGACCGAACGCCGGCCGGCTCTTGAACGGCGTGCAGCTGCCCTCCGAAGGCGAGCACTTCTTCACGTGGGACCCGATCCGCAACACGACCCCGAACCGGCCGTGGCGGCGCTACGGGACCGACCGGCTGGTCCGGGTGCTGCTGGAGGTGCTCGCGGAGTTTCGAGCGGACAACCCCGGTGTCGCCCGCGTCGGCGTCGGCGACCTGTCGCGACCGCGCGGCGGGGGCTTCGGCCCCCCGGGACACGCGTCTCACCAGAACGGCCTCGACGTGGACGTCTACTACCCGCGTGTCGACGCACGCGAACGCGGGCCGGCGAGCGCCGGCCAGGTCGATCGCGCCCTCGCCCAGGACCTGGTGGACCGCTTCGTGCGCGCCGGCGTGCGGTTCGTGTTCGTGGGGCGACACGTGGGCCTGCGCGGTCCCCGCCGGATCGTGCAGGCGATCCCCGATCACGACAACCACCTGCACGTGCGGCTGCCCAAGTGAGCCTCGAGCAGGGATAAACCTGTTCGCGGCCTTAAGCCGCGAACAGCTATTTGTTCGACTCCATATCCAGTGACAGGGAGTTGATGCAGAAGCGCTGGCCGGTGGGGTTGGGTCCGTCGTCGAAGACGTGGCCGAGGTGGCCGCCGCAGCGCGCACACACGACCTCGGTGCGCTTCATCCCGTGGCTGTCGTCGGAGCGCAGCTCCACCGCCTCGGCTGTCGCCGGCTCGGAGAAGCTCGGCCAGCCCGTGCCGGACTCGAACTTGGTGTCGGAGCTGAAGAGCTCGTTTCCGCAGGCCGCACACCGGTACATGCCGTCTTCCTTGTTGTAGGTGTACTCACCGCTGAACGGCGGCTCGGTTCCCTGGCGGCGCAGGATCTCGTACTGCTCGGGCGTCAGCTCGCGCTGCCATTCCTCCTCGGTTTTCGTGATCTTCGTGGTCACTGCGAACCTCCATTGGTCATTACTGCGAACGGCGTAACTGCGAACGGCGTAACTAGTCCAGCACCACGTGTTCGAACTTAACGGCAGCGTCTTGGATTCTCGCTATGCCCATCGCATGCTGCGGTGCCCGTCGGCGCTCAGTCGGGCTGCCAGGGTTGAAGATCTGGAAGGCTCCGTCGCGTTCGTGCAGCGGCAGGTGCGAGTGACCGAAGACGACCGCGTCGGCGTCGGGAAAGCGGCGCCGCATCCGGGCCAGCCGGCCGGCCGACGGCCCGGCGTCGTGCACCAGCGCGAGGCGCGCGCCCTCGAGCTCCAGCTCGGCCTCGTCGGGCAGGCGGTCGCGCAGCTCCCATCCGTCCATGTTGCCGGTGATCGCTCGCACCGGCGGCCCGATCGCCTCGAACTCGATCAGCGCCTCGAGGCTCATGATGTCCCCGGCATGCACGAGCAGGTCCGCGGCTCGAATCAGCTCGACGCAGCCTTCAGGCAACCGCCGCCGGCCCCCGGCCACCATGTGCGTGTCGGAGACGACCGCCAGAAGCATCGAGTGTCACTCCGCCACAGGCAGTTGCAGCCGCAGGCGGGCGCCGCCGCCCTGCGCGCACTCGGCTGACACGGTGCCGCCGTGCCACTCGGCCACCTGGCGCACGATCGCAAGGCCGAGGCCGGAGCCGGGCAGGCCGCGCGCCGCCGCCGCTCGATAGAAGCGGTCGAAGACGTGTGGGAGGTCGGCCTCGTCGATGCCGGGCCCGTGGTCGCGCACGGTCAGCTCGCCCTCGTGCACGTGCACCTCGATCTGGCCGCCCGGCGGGCTCCACTTCGCGGCGTTGTCGAGCAGGTTCGTGACGGCGCGGTCGAGGCGGGCCGGCACGCCCTTCACCAGCGACGGGGCGAGTTCGGTGAAGAACGCCTTGTCCGGGGAGTGCCGGCGCGCGCGCTCGACGGCGTCCTCCACCAGCATGTCGAGCCGCACGTCCTCCGCGACGAGCGCCGGCTCGTCGCCCCGCGCGAGGTCGACGAGGTCGGTGACGAGCACCGTCAGCTCCCCGAGCTGGGCGACCACGTCCTGCAGGAGACGTTCGCGGTCCTCCATCGGCAGGGCGTCGGACGACAGCACCTCTATGTTCGTGCGCAGGCTGGTGAGCGGTGTGCGCAGCTCGTGAGAGGCGTCCGCCACCAGCCGGCGTTGCGATGCCTGTGAGGAGGCGAGTGCCTCGAGCATCGTGTTGAAGCTCGCGCCCAGGCGGCTGAGCTCGTCGGTGCGGTCTGCGCGGATACGGCGCGACAGGTCGCGGGTGCGTGCCACGTGCTCGGCCGCGTCGGTGAGCTGCTTCACAGGTGTGAGCGCTGCGCGCGCCACCAGCAGTCCGAGCCAGACCGCAAGCGCAACGCCGCCGAGCCCCACGAGCACCAGTGCGAATGTCAGGTGGCGCATGGTGCGATCCACCTCCTCCAGCGGGCGCACCGCCTGCACGGCGTCGCCGGTTGGCACCTGCGCCGTATACACGCGCGCGTGAACGCCCCCGATGGTCGCGTCGGTGTAGAACGCTTCCCGCTCGCCCACCGCCACCTCCAGCACCCGCTCGTCGATGGGGAGGCGGACCCGGCTGCCACGCGGGCGGACCACCGAGCCGTTCGGGCGGACGACCTGGGCGTAGACGTCGCGGCTGCCGAGCTCGCCCTGCGGCAGCACGAGCACGTTCTGGCCCGGAACCGTGCCGGGCAGCAGCAGCTCGGCCGGCACGGAGATCCGGTCCACGGTGTCCTTCAGGCTCTGGTCGACCCCGCCGCGCAGCTCGCTGCGCACGATCACGAACGTGATCGCGGATGCGAGCACCACGGCAACAGCGACAGCTGCCGCGGACAGCAGCGCCAGGCGCTGGCGAAAAGACGAGGCGCCGATCCGGTCGCGCACGCGGGTGCCCACCCCGGGCGACGGTCCTCGCAGGCCCAGGCTCATTCCTCGCGCAACACGTAGCCGACGCCGCGGACCGTGTGCAGCAGCCGCGGCTCGCCGGCGGCTTCGGTCTTGCGCCGCAGATAGCTGACGTAGACCTCGAGGGAGTTCGAGCCCGGTCCGAAGTCGTACCCCCACACACGATCAAAGATCACGGGACGGGTCAGGACCTGGCGCGGGTGCAGCAGGAACAACTCGAGCAGGGCGAACTCCGTCCTGGTCAGCTCGACCAGGCGCTCGCCGCGCTTCACCTGATGGGAGACCGGGTCGAGCTCGAGGTCGGCGAAGTGCAGCGTCTGCCCGGCGGCGCCGACACCGGACCGGCGGAGCAGCGCGCGGAGGCGGGCGAGCAGCTCGTCGAGCGCGAACGGCTTGACCACGTAGTCGTCGGCGCCTGCGTCGAGGCCCGCGACGCGATCGGACACCGTGTCCCGTGCGGTCAGCATCAGCACCGGGGTGCGGTCGCCCATCGACCGCATCCGCCGGCATACCTGGAGGCCGTCGATGTTCGGCATCATCACGTCCAGGACGACGGCATCCGGCCCGTCGGCCGAGATGGCCGCGAGGGCCTGCGCCCCGTCGGCGGCAAGGTCGATCTCGTACCCCTCGAGCCGTAGCGCCCGCTCGAGCGAGTCCCGCACGGCAGGCTCGTCGTCGACCACGAGGATCTTCACGCCCTCAGTGTGACGCGCCCAGCTGAGGATTGGCTGAACGTTCCTGCAAAGAGGCGTGGACAGTTGACCGGAACGGTCAAGGGCGGCGGGCGAGGGACCGATAGCGAAGCCAGAGGTAGCCGCTGGCGCGGTGAGGCCGGGAAAGGCCGCCATCCATGACCAACCTGATTCGTAGAACCGCTGTTTCCGCTGCGCTGATCGCCCTGGCGATCGGCCCCACTGCCCACGCGCAGACCGTCTCGCCCTCGGGCGGCGTCTCCGCCTACGACATCGGGCAGTCGGGCGTCTCCCTGCAGGCGGACCCCAAGCAGGGCGCCACGCTCGGTGTCGATGCCGGCGAGAACCGCGGGCTGACCGTCGGGGCAGGCCCGCAGGGAGCCCAGGTCGAGGTGGACTCCGGTTCGGCCACCCTGCCAGGCAGCGGGACCGGGAGCCAGGCCCAGGCTTCCCCCCAGGGAAGCGGCGGGAGCGACAACGCCTCACAGCCCTCTTCACCGGGCGACGACACGACTCCCGCGAGCCCTGCGGGACCGGATGGCGCGACCGGGACCACAGCCGGGAGCGCAGGAGCTGCTGCCGGCACGGGCGCAGCACCCGCCGGCGCTGCGGCCCAGCGTGACAACGCGACCGCCGACCGGCGCGCCCACAAGTCGCCCGCCGCCACCGAGCGGGCCACGCGGGGCGTCGCCCCCGTGCTCGACCTGATCGAGAAGATTCCCTCCGCCGTGTGGGCAGCGCTGCTGTCGCTCGGCCTGATCGCGCTCACGATGTGGCTGATGTGGGTACGCGGCCGGCGCCGGCTCGAGCGCAACGCGTGGGTGGACACCGACAGCCCGGAGATGAATGTCGTCGCGTTCGAGACGCTGCTGGCCCAGGAGTGGACCCGGTCCGACCGTTACCACCGTCCTCTCGGCCTGCTCCTGCTCGAGCTCGAGGAGCCGACCTCCGACGGGGGTCGCCGTCTCCTGACCGGCAAGCACCGCAGCGATGCGCAGGACGCGATCACGGCGCAGGCGCGCGGTGCGGACACGGTTGCGCAGCTCTCGCCCTCGCGGTTTGCCGTGATCTGCCCCGAGTCATCCTCCGGGTCGATCGAGACTCTTGCACGGGCGCTCGAGCACTCGCTCGAGGCCGCGCGTGTTCACGCGCGCGTCGGCGCGGCCGGGCGACTCGAGTCCGATCGCGGTCCGGCCGACCTCGTCTCGCGGGCGGCCGTGGGGATCGACGAGCAGCCGACCTGGGTCAACCCGGTGATCGTGCCGCCGGTCGCGACGCCCGAGTCGCAAGCCGTACCCGCCTAGGGTGAGGCTGCGAACAGGCGCGGGTCGTTCGTGATCACGCCCGTGACGCCGAGGGTCTTCAGCTCGCGGATCCGCGGTGCTTCGTCGACCGTCCACACGTACAGGTCGCCGCCGGCCGCGGCCACCGACTTGACCAGCGCGGGACCGACCAGCCGCCAATGCGCCATTACGGCGTCGCACAGGCCTTCACGCAGGGCCTGCCCCGCCTGGCGCGGAAGGATGCGCTTCATCACGGTCAGCACCACCAGCGCAGGGATCTTCATCAGGATGGACGTCGTGTAGTCGCGCCGCGCGCGCGGCACCGACCAACCGATCCGCAGGTCCTTGTCGTAGGCGCGCAGGCGCGCGAGGCTCTCCTTGTAGGTCGATGAGACCAGCGCGCGGTCGCGCAGGCCGGCGGCATCGAGCTCGTCGACGACACGGGTCTCGTAGCCGGGCAGCTTCAGGTCCACGATGAACTCGATGCCGGCGAAGCGCTCGGAGGCCAGATGGGCGAACCCTTCGTCGATCGTGAGAGGCACCTGCTCGCCCACGTCCTCGTAGTCGTGCGCCAAGATCAGCTCGCCGCCCGGGCGCGCGGGCAGCACGTCCAGCTCGATCATGTCGACCCCGTGCTCGATCGCGGCGTCGAAGCTCGCGAGCGTGTTGCCGGGCTCGATCAGGTCTGCTCCCTTGTGGCCGATGCGCAGCATCCCCTCCAATGATGGACCATCGGCGCCCGGTTGCTGTTAATACTTCGGGCTGCGCCATGTCGAACCTGATCCACACCTGCTACCGGATCACCGACATCGACCGCTCCGTCGCGTTCTACGAGGCGCTCGGTTTCGAGGAGGTCGGCCGTATCCCGATCCGCGACGAGGCGACCAACGTCTTCATGAACATTCCCGGCGACGGCGACATGCCGCGGCTCGAGCTGACGTACAACCACGGTGTCGACTCGTACGAGCTGGGCACCGCCTACGGCCACATCGCGATCACGTCGGACGACCTCGACTCCACCCTGGAGCGGCTCGCCGGGCAGGGCATCGAGCCGGAGAAGCCGCCTTACAGCGTCCGCGAGGGCGGCTCACGGCTGTGCTTCGTGCGCGACCCCGACGGCTATCGCATCGAGCTGATCGAGCGCGGCTGAGCGCTCCTACGCCTGCACCACCACGTGAGTCTCGAACTCCGTCACGTCGGGCGGGGCCGGAAATCCCTGGTCGGCGAGCTCCTGCAGCGTGGGTAGCAGCGTCTCGTCGCGGAACTTGTCATAGCTCTCACGGTTGTCCCAGATCGCGAGGACGATCCACCCGTCATCGGTCGCGCCGGCGGCGTGGAAGAACTGGCCCGCGGGCAGGCCGTCCGGTGGATGGACCTTTGACACCACTGTGTCGTACTGGTTGCTGGTACCGCCTTTGAATCGGTGGATGATGCCAAACGCCATGGTCCGCTCCTCTAGCCGTGTTGGATGGGCGCGCCGATCCTAACCCGCATTGTCGATGGCCCTGCACCACCGCTCACGCGGGGAGCGGCTCGGCGGATTCGATCTCGTCGGCGACACGCTCCGGTCGTCCGGCGGCCTCCTCGGACTCCGGCTCGTCCCCGAGCAGTGCGATCAGGACGAACGGCAGGAACCAGACGATGTAGAAGTAGAACCAGTACGAGAGCATGAGCTGAACCGCGATCAGCACCGCACCTGCGAGCGCCGCCAGCTGCAGAGGGGACTTGCGGCGCGGGAAGAAGGCAACGAACACCGCCAGGCCCGCCGCCAGCACCTTCACGAGGGTCTGGAGCCAACTCAGGCCCGGCTCCTGCCCCCAGATGCTGAATGGGGTATCGCGGCCGAGCTGTGCACCGATCGTGTGATCCCAGAACTCGGCCGGACTGCCCTTTATCAGCGCCGGCCAGACCAGGACGAGGAACGACACGGCCGTGAACGCCAGGACGAACTGGAGCGCTGCCTTTCTGGTGGTGGAGTAGGAGAGATAGAGCGGCCCCAGCGCAAGCGGGGCGAGCTTCGTGAAGCCGGCCAGCGCGAGCATCGCCCCGCGCGCGGGAGCAGATTGCAGGACCAGGAACGAGTAGACCAGCAGCATCGCCACGAGCGAGTCGTTCACGCTGGTGGTGAGGTTGAGCCACGTGTACGGGAAGGCGGCCCAGGCGTACGCGAGCATCACGCCGAGCTCGGTTCCCCTCTTCCCCCGCCGCATCCTGCGACCGACGAGGAACAGGCCCAGCATCGTCGCGAGGTCGAAGAACAGCGCTGCGGCGTGGGCCGCCGGCAACTTGTCCCACGTGCCGTGCCAGGGAAAGGCCAGCTCGAATGGCACGTAGGCGTAGTAGTTGACGGGCCCGTAGGTATCGCCGGTGGAGATGCAGCACTCCTGGCCGGGGTCGTCGTCGGCCGGGAAGTTGCCGTATATCTCCTCACCGTGCAACAGCCGGTCGGCGCCCGCGACCCCCGAGTAGCCGATGTCGAGCACGTTGTTCTGGGTGCTCAGGTTGGCGACGGCGTGCCCCACCGTCAGCAGCGCAAGCCCGACCGCGAGGTACCTGACCGGTACCAGAGAGCGGACAGGCTTTTGCTCGTTTCCAAAACCGGGTTGGTACACGAACAGGAGCAGTCGCACCAGCAGATAGAGGAGCACCGGATAGACGAGCGGCACCGACGTGGTGATCTCGGCGCGGTTGAGGAAGTAGTGGGAAATCGAGAATGACAGCAACACGAGCAGGTCGAGGTGCAGCAGGCGGTACGGCCGGCGTGGATCGATGAAGGGCAAGGTGAAGAGCACCATCAACGGGATCCAGACGTACGGAGCGTTCAGCTTGCGCCCGTATGCACCCTCTTCCCCGCGCGCCGCAAAGAAGCCGACCTGCGCCCCGGTGAGTGCCTTGACGACGTGCCCGGTCCGATCGTCCACGGTGACCTGAGCCTGCGGCCTTCCCTTGGTGTCGAAGAGGGTCACCTGCCAGCGGCCGGGACCTGCCAGCAAGGCCGATGCCGAGTATTGCCCCCCGCCGAGGTCTTCCTGCACTTTCTTGGAGGCCGTGGCGAATTGGAGTGCCTGCTCGGCGGAAAGGTGGTAGCCGGGCGGCGGTTTCTTCTGAGACGGGGGGGCCGTGAGCCCGGACGGGAGCTTCTGGCCCGGGGGGGCCGACTGGCCGGGCTGGGCCGGCTGGCTCGATGAAGGAGTTCCCTGATCCCCTGCCGGGCCTTGCTGGGCCGGCGCGGCAGCCGGCCACAAGAAGAGAGCAAGCGCCGCAAGGGCTACAGCCGTGGGAGTTCCACGAATGGCAGCTGCCCAGCCGTTCAACATGCGCCGCAGGATAGCCGCGAGCGATACTGCGGGTTAGTGCCGTCCGCCGTGCGTCTAGCCGCTTGCTTCGCGATCGGTGCCGTTGCCGGCACGCTGCTTGATGGGCTGCACCTGCTCGGCGACGTCCTGTCCTACGAGCACGAGGCGTTTGGCGACTGGGCCTGGTTCGTGCCGCTCGAGTTCGGGCTGGCCGGCCTCGGGGCGGGCCTCGCCATTCCTCGGATCGAGGGGGCGGCCGGGCCGGCCTCGCCACCTCGTTTCAGTGCCGCGCAACGGATCCTGGAGCTGGGCCTTTTCGCGGCGCTGTACGGGGCAACCGCATTGTGGGACGGGGACGCCGCTCCGTGGTTGCTGGTGGGCTTGGCGGGTTTGGTGATCGTGCGGCTGTTGGTCGCGCCGGTGCCGGGGGACTGGGCCTATGCGGCCGTCGCGGCGCTGCTGGGCCCGCTGGGAAAGATCGCCATCTCGGCGACCGGAGCGTTCGACTACGCCAATCCGGACTTCGCCGGGATCCCCATGTGGCTGCCGGCCCTGTGGGCGAACGGGGGCCTGCTGATCAGGCGGATGCTGGCGCCCGCGGTGCTCCCGGCGCGTGCCTGACGCTCCACGCTCGGAAACCTTTCACCCACAGGGAAGAAAACCGCCCGCTCCCCCGTCTGGTGGTCGTAAGCGATCGCCAATCGCGACTCACGGGGGACACAATGGGTTACCGCAACTAGATCCGACACACACAGAGACTTGAGACGAAAAGGGGCCGACAGGCCCCTCTTTCGTTGTGCTAGCGGTCGCGCAACTGCACCAGCCCGCCCAGCGCGCCCACGTAGGCCGTGCCGTCGGGCCCGAGCGTGACGGGTGCCCAGTTGTTGTTGAAGCCGAGCCCTGTCCCCGCCAGGCGCCGGTAGATCCTCTGGCCGCTGCGGAAGTCGAGCGCCGTGAAGTACCACGCGTCGGTGGAGTTGGCGGTGGGCGGCTTCGTGTAGGCGTAGATCAGGCCGGTTGCGAGCGACAGCTTCGGCACCACCGACGGTGCACGCTCCTTGTTGTTGCGCCATTTCGTCTTGCAGCCCACGCCGTTGGAGTTGATATCGACGCGCTCGAAACCCGGCGTCGTCGTCTGTCCCTGCATGGTGGCCGTCAGCCCGGAGTAGCCGTAGTTGTTCTCGACGACGATCGAGTGGTCGGTGGTGATCAGCGAATTGTCGGTGGCGCCGCCCCCGGGAGCGAAGACCGGCTGCGCGCAGACCAGCCGCGATCCCGTCACCGTCTTTGCCCGCTTGTAGACGACCACCTGCATGGGGTCGGCGTTGTCGGCGATCGCCACGTAGTCGGAGCCCATCACGTCGGGCGTGGTCCCCGACCCGGGACTGGACTGACCCGGCTTGTGGATGCCGGAGTTCGGATACACCTCACGCCACGTGACGGCCGGTGTGCCGCCGGCGCCGGCGTCGAATCGGTAGAGCGCAGCGTCGGAGACGATGTACACGCCGCCCGACTCGTCGACCGAGAAGGAGTTCGTGATCTGCTCACCGAGGCTCAGCGTGTGGATCGCTCCGGAGGTGGGGTCGATCGTCCCGACGACCCCTTTCTGCGAGATGAACCACAGCCGCCCCGACCAGTCCGGCAGCACCGAGAAGAGCTTGTCGTCGATCGCCGTCACACCGCTCAGGTCGTAGTCGCGCTCGAGTGCGAACCCGGGGCCGAGCGGCCCGGACGTCTCGCCGACCACCCAGATGTGCCGGTGGTTGGTCGGGATCACCGCGCGGTTGAGGTGGTCGAGGTAGAAATAGCCTCCACCGGAGAAGTCGTTGAACGGGTTGCCGGCGCTCGGTTGGCGCGGCGGCAGCGGGAACTCCGCGAGCTTGTCGAGCGTATGGGGGTCGAACATCACGACCCGCGGTCGTTCGAGCCCCACGCAGATCGACACGATCCGGCCCGCGCTGTCGAACGTCACGGAGGCGCACTCGGCGACTTGGAAGGTGGAGCGCCGCTCCATGTCGGCGCCGAGCGGGCCGGGGCCGGCGTAAGCGCCCGACATGTAGGCGTCGTCGTGGATGTTGCTCTGCCCGTTCGGCGCCATGAACGGGTGCTGGGGAGCAAGCTGCGCCGAGACCGGCCGCGGCCTTGCCGGGGCGCCCATGAAGGCCGGCGGGTCGTTCGCCTCCGGTCCCTCGGGTATCGGCTGCGCCGGCACCGCCACTGCGCCCGCCGCAGGTGGCGCGACGAGGACGGCGGTCAGAACCGCCAAGAGAAGTGCGACTGATGAAGCAGAGCCTGTCCGACGCATCTTCGAAACCAGCCCCTCCCAGGCCTGGCGACCGATGTGTCGATCTTTCCCCGCGGGGCCCGCACACAAACCCGCAGCGCGTGGTCGCTGCGTTGCAGGCAAAGGCGACCGGCGCCAATTAGCGAAGCCCAGGCTAGATTGCCTGCAAGGGGGAGAGAAAAACTGCGCTGGGGCGCTGCTCTTTGGGAATGCCCCGCCAACGGCATAAGGAGGAAGCATGCCCAGCAACAGACAGGATGACCGTGCCTGGACGGAGGCAGTGGACCGCTACGTCGCGACGGCGAAGCGCGAGCGGCGTCCGCGCGCCAACTCTGGACGCTACGTGCTTGCCAGCGCGGCCGTGCTGGCCCTGGCCGTTTCGCCCTTCGCGATCGGTGCCACCGGCAGCGCCCTGCGGGAGGGCAAGCGGAACCCGAGCAGTGGGTCGAGCACCCGCGAGACCGAGATCATCTCGAAGTCCAAGACGTACGGAACGCGCCAGTCCAACGTGGGCAGCGGCAACGGCGGCGGCGCGATCTACGGCTGCCGGTCGAACCCCGGCCGGGAGCCCTGCATCCGGTCCAACAACCTCGAGAATGGGCGCGCTTTCGAGTTCGAGACGGACGGCGACGAGGCCGGCCGGATCGTGACGAAGACGGAGGCCGGCAAGCCCTTCACCACCAACGCGACCGGGGTCGCCACGGGTCTGAATGCGGATCGGGTGGACGGCTTCCACGCCGCGAAGATCGACTTCCGCGCGCCGATCAACACAGCCTCCACACGGCTGCTCGATCTGGGCGGCCTGGTGCTGAGCGCCAGCTGTGGAGTCGGGCCGGACCTGGACGTGCGCGCCACGACGACCGTCGCGCACTCGACGCTGCACGCGTCGTGGAACAAGGATCCGGGCAACGTGCCCTTCTACAGGCAGGACAACGACCTCAACCCGGGCGAGAACTTCTCGCTCCTGGCGCAGAACGACGACGGCTCGCAGGGGACGCTCGTCTTCACGACGCCGACGGGCGTGACCACGTCCGTCACGTTCCTCGGTGAGGAGGCGGACGGTTTCGGTGCAACGGCTGCATGCGCGTTCACAGGCACGGCAATGGCCGGCTGACCGCCGGGCCTGCCTGACAGTTCGCATAGGCGGGGGCGCCGAGCATCGGCGTCCCCGCCGCTCGGCGCCGAATATCTAGAGTGGTGCCGTGCCCACGGCTCGACCCCTGACCCCTCGGCTCCGCGCGCTGCTTGCCGGGTTTGCCGGGCTTGCCCTGATCGCGGGCTTTCTTCTGTTCCCGCTGGCGGAGGAGACCGACCGCTTCTTCTCCTGGACGATCCAGCCACCGTTGACAGCGGCCTTCATGGGCGCCGCATACTGGGCCGCGTTCGTCCTCATCGGGTGGAGCGCGCGACGCTCGACCTGGGAGGAGGTCGTGCCGGCGATCGTGCCCGTGACGGTGATCGCCGTGGGGCTGCTGGCGGCGACCCTGATCCATCTCGACAAGTTCGACCTGGACTCGTTGTTCGGCTGGTTCTGGCTCGTGGTGTACTGCACCGTGCCGCTCGCGCTCGCCTTCCTGATCCGCCAACAGCTCGCGGTGCCGGCGCGATCCGCACGGCTGGGGGCGACGCCGGTCCCGGCGCTGCTGCGCTCCGCGCTCGGCATCCAGGCCGCCGTGATGGGCGCAATCGGGATCGTGCTGTGGATCTCTCCCTCCAGCGCGGACACGATCTGGCCGTGGCCGCTCACCTCGTTGACGGCACGCGCGGTGGGCGCATTCCTGATCGGCTTCGCGGCGGCGGCCGCCTTCGCGGCGTGGGACAACCGCGTCGAGCGCCTCGCCGGGGCGGCCTATGCGTACGCGACGCTGGGCGCCTTGGAACTGCTCACTGCAGCGGTCTTTTTTGAGCACTTCGACGATGGCGAAAGCGCCATCTATGTCTCGTTCGCCGCCTCCGTGCTGTTTGTCGGGCTCGCCGGCTCAGCCATCGTGCGCGGCTCGCAGCGCGGCTAGCGCGGACTCGCGGTCGTAGTAGGCGTCGACCCGGACGCCGCGCCCTTCGCGCATCACCCACAGATGCGCGTAGCGCGACTGCACGTCGATGCCGCTGCCCCGGCCGCTTGCGGTCAGGCGGATGAAGAGCAGGACGCAGTCGTGCTCGGTGTGGACCTCCTCGATCTGCTGCTCGAACTCGTCCCAGGAGTCGAGAAACTGCTCGAGAAAGCCGCGGATGGTTTCGCGGCCCTCGTAGCTTCCGGCCTCCGGCATGTCGGAGTGCTCGACCCATTTCGCGTCGGGGTCCAGCACGGCCATCGTGCCATCGATGTCCCGCCGGTTGAGGGCCTCGTAGGACCCTCTTAGCTGCTCGACCGCGTTGGCCATCTAGGTCGTCTTGACGATCACCACCGAGCAGGGAGCCTTGTGCGAGACGCTGTTGGGGACGCTGCCGAGCACCCGGCGCTGCATGCCCTTGTTTCCCACGACCAGTAAATCTGCGCCATGGGCCTCGGCAATGTCGCACAGGACGTCGGCGGGATCGCCCTCACGGGCCTCCGTGACGGTTTCGATCCCGCGCTTCCGCGCGCGCTCGGCGGCCGCGTCGAGGGTCGAGTCCACCTCCTGGGTGGGGTTGATCGACCACTGGATGTCCTCCGGCGCCTCCCGCTGATCGCGCCGGACCTTGTCCTCGGCGACCGGCCGGTACGAGCTGCAGATCACCACCGTGGCGCCGAACTTCTCGGCCACGTCGAATGCGAAGTCGACCGCTTTCTCGGCGGTCTCGGAGCCGTCGGTGCCGACGGCGACTTTCTTGATCATTCGCCTTCTCCTCTCGCCGCGGGGTGTTTGTTTGTGGCGCGGTTTATGATGCCCTCCCCGAGGACGTGGAGGAGTATTGCGGTTCCCGGTCTGGTTGCAAGCTTTGGTGGTCCTATCGGTGGTCGGCGTGATCGTGGTGCTGGGCGTCACGAGCGTGGTCGACGGCTGGGAGGATTGGGTGGTGCTCGGCGGCATCATCGTGGCCGTGTCCGGTGTCGCGGTGGCAGTCAACAACCGCCGCTACCCCACCCGTAAGCGCACCTTCACCAAGGACTCCGACAGCCGGTGGTAGGAGCGCCCGCCGTGGCGCTGCCGGGTCAGGCGGTCCGCAAGGCGACGCTCGAGGACGTCCCGCGACTGGCGGAGGCTCTCGCAAACGCCTTCGACGGTGATCCTCCGATGCGATGGTTCCTGCCCGACGCGGAGACGCGCATCCCCCGCGCGCGGCGCCTGTTCGAGGTGATGCTGCGCAGGGTCCACCTGGGGCGCGACTACTGCTATACGACGAGCGGCGTCATCGGGGGGGCGCTGTGGGTCCCACCGGGGACATGGCGGCTCGGTCTCGTCGACCAGGTCGTGCTTCTGCCGGGGATGGTGCGCGTCTTCGGCCGCGGCCTGGCGCGCGCGCAGCGCGGGCTGACGGTGATGGAGTCGGGACACCCGACGGCACCCCACTACTACCTCGACTCGCTCGGCGTCGAGCCCGAGTGGCAGGGCAGGGGCCTGGGCTCTGCACTGATGGGGCCGGTGCTCGAGCGGTGTGACATCGAGCGGGTGCCCGCCTACCTCAACGCCGGATCCCCCGGCAGCCGGGACCTGTACCTGCGCCACGGGTTCAGGGTCACGGAGCAGTTCGCGTTGCCGGATGACGGCCCGCCGCTGTGGCGGATGTGGCGGGAACCCCAGGCTTAGCCGGCAGTCGGCAGGCGGCAGTCGGCAGTAAAAACCCGCTAAGAGCGGATAAACACAAGCTCTGCTGCAAGTTTTCTGTCGGCCGGCTTGCTTTAATCCGCCGCGACTCGCCGCCGAGTCCGTGGTGCCCATGGCGCCGCGGAGCGGGGGACCCATTGGTCGTCGACGTCTGGCGGCCGGGGGCTAATCGGCCACACCGGTGGCCGACGCGCAACCCGATCCGACACAGGTGAAGGAGCGCGAGCCCGTCAGCTCACCTCGTAGGCGGTCATCGAAAAACGTCGGCTCTTGGCCCACGACATGCGAATGAATCGTCGACCCATGCGTGCCGCCGCACGCCTCGGCGCAGCCACCGTGCTGTGTGCATCGCTGTGCGCCTGCCTCCTCGCGTCCGCCGCCCTCGGCGCGCGCGTGACGTTCTTCGGCTCGAGCGGCAAGGACCGGCTGCGCGGCAACGCGCTCGCCAACACGATGTGGGGCGGCCGGTCGGGCGACCGGATGTTCGGCCTGGGCGGCAACGACACGCTGCGCGGCGGCACCGGCCGCGACACCCTCGGCGGGGGTAGCGGCGCGGACTCGATCCTCGGCGACGAGGCCCGCGACCGCCTGTTCGGCCAGGGCGGCGACGACCGTATCGAGGGCGGCACAGCCGGCGACCGCATCCGCGGCGGCAGCGGCAACGACCTGCTCGTGGGAGATTCCGGCGACGACCTCCTGCGCGGCGGCCCGGGCGACGACACACTGGCCGGAGGCTTCGGGCGGGACCGGGCATCCGGCGGTCCCGGCAACGACGTCGTCGACGGGGGTCCGGCCGGAGACACGGTGAACGGCGGCGCGGGCAACGACCGGCTGAACGGCGGCAGCGCGGAGGACCGGCTCCGCGGCGGGCCGGGCGACGACGAGCTCGTCGGCTGGAGCGGCCGGGACGCGATCTGGGCGGGGCCCGGCAACGACGTCGTGAACGCGGTCGAGCCCGAGGGGCCGCTGTCCGAGTCGGTGATCGACTGCGGTGCCGGGTACGACACCGTGTACGTCGACCGCCGGGACCTGCGTGCCACCCGCTTTCGCGATTGCGAGATGGTGGCGCCCGGCCCACCGCCGGCGCCGGCCGATCCCCACCGCGGCAGGCAGCTGATCGGCGGCAGCGCGGCGGATGCGCTCGCCGGGACGGACCTGAACGACACGCTGCTGGGCGGCTCGGGTGACGACCTCATCCAGGGGCTGGCCGGCGACGACGTGCTCTGGGGCGATCACGTGCCCGGTTCGAGCGGCTCCGACACCGTGCTGGCGGGACCGGGTCAAGACACGATCTTCGGGAACAACGGGCCGGATCACCTGCAGGGCGATGACGGCGACGATCGCATCTCGGGCGGGCGCGGCGACGACCTCCTCGACGGCGGCGCGGGGAACGACGAGCTGCGCCCCGACACGGGCCGCGACCGCGTGCTCGGCGGCGACGGCGACGACACCGTGCACGCCTTCGGCGGCGGCAAGCACGACTCGGTCGACTGCGGACCGGGGAACGACACCGCTTTCGTGGACCGCGGGGACTCCGCGGTCAACTGCGAAAACGTACGGCACGAGTAACGCTTTAGACGCGCCCGATACCCCCGCGTCACACCTCTAGCGCCACGATCCCGGCGTGGCAGCAGATGCGGTTGTACTACAGCAGCAAACGCTGCCACGCGATCATCCGGACGTGCGGCTGGCGGAGATCGCGGCGGTCCAGCACGGGGTCGTGAGCCGGCGGCAATTGCGGGCGATCGGGTTGAGCGACGCAGTGATCAGGCACAGGGTCGCGGTGTGTCGTCTCCGCCGTGTCGACGAAACGGTGTTCTCGGCCGGCCACCGGCTGACAGCGCACGGCCGTTGCATGGCGGCGGTGCTCGGATCGGGAGGAGGTGCGGTCGCGAGCCACCGATTCGCGGCCGCCCTCTGGGACCTGCGACGTTGGTCCGCGGGACCGGTCGAGATCACGGTGCCGCGCCGCGGTGCGCGGTCGCGAGCCGGCGTAATCGTCCACGAGACGCGATCCCTCGATCCAGAGGAACGGGCGGTTCGCGACGGAATTCCCTGCACCGCCGTCGCGCGGACGCTCGTGGACCTGGCCACGGTCGCAGGGCGACGGGAGCTCGAGCGGGCGCTGGAGCAGTCGACGACGCTCAACCTGTTCGATCGCCGGGCCGTCGAAAGGTACGCGGGTCGCGCCGGGATGGTGGCGTTGCGGCGCCTGATGGCCGACCTCCCGGACGACCCCGCGCCGGTCAGCAGCGAGCTCGAGCGGCGCTTCCTGGCGCTGGTCCGCGCCGCGTGCCTTGACCCTGCCGGTCGTGAACGCCTACATCGGCGAGCACCAGGTCGACTTCCACTGGCCGGCGCGGCGCCTCGTGGTGGAGACCGACGGGCGAGCGTTCCACGACTCCGCCTCGGCGTTCGATCGGGACCGGCGCCGAGATTTCGACCTCGAGCTCGCCGGCTGGCATGTGCTGCGAGTCGCCTGGCGCCAGGTCGTGCACGACCCCGGCCGGGTGACCGCGCTTCTACGTGCCTATCTCACTGAGGCGTGACGGCCAGCTCGTGCGCTCCGGTCGTGAGGGTCAGGCTCAGCACGATGCCCGCGGCCGTCTGCTGTACCGAAACGGGCTGACCGTCCACCTGGGCGGTCACGGCCGGGAAGCTGCCGCGCAGCGTCAGGGTGAACGCCCCGGGACCCGTCGCGACGGTCAGCTCCGCCGTCAGAGCGGCCGCGGGGTCGAGCCCCATGTGCGTCGTCTCGAACGCCGCGGCGCTCAGGTTCGTGAAAGTCGCCTCGAAGCGGTTCTGGTCCGCGATCGCCCCGCCCGGTATCCGGTTCGTGCCCTGCACGGTTGCCGGGAACGGCGGTCCGGGGAACGCCGTCGTGACCGCCTGCGTCGTGCTGCGCGCGCGGCCGTGGCCGAGCGTGTAGGCGTCCACCTGGCCGGAGGCCGAGTCGCACGCCGCCCCGGGCGCGCAGGTGTCTCCCGGCGTGCGCACCGTCATCCCGTCGACCCAGTACGCGCCGTCGAAGCGCAGTCCGTGCTGCGGCAGGTCCATCGACGGGTAGCGCTTGTAGCGCACCTCGTCCGGGGACAGATTGCGGGTGGAGTGCTGGTCGAGGAAGTCGCGCGTGTGTCCCCACTCGTCGGCGAGGATCAGCGCGAGGTGGTCGGACTCCGGATAGAAGTAGTAGAGGTGCGGGTTGCCGGCGTCGCGGAAGGACTGCGCCTGCTGAGTCGGTCCCGCCGCGGGAACGAGCTCGTCGATCCCTCCGTTGTTGATCTCGTACGGAAGGTTCAGCCCGTTCACCACGATGTTGTTGGTCTGGCCCGCGACGTCGTAGTCGCCCGGCGGTGAGGGAGGCAGCGGCGGTGCCCACAGCTGGTAGGCGGGCGGGCCGACGTAGGGATTCGCGGCCGCGAAGCGGTCCGGCATCAGCAGGCCCATGCGATACGTCATGTAGCCGCCCATCGAATAGCCGCCGATCACCGTGCGCTCGTCATCGACCGTGTAGTGGGCACGCAGGTCCTCCCACGCCTCGAGCACGTCCTTGAACCCGGAGTCGATGTACCAGGTGTCCACACCGCGGGCGAGCGGAGTGAACACGATGCTCGACCGCTCGTCACCCAGCTGGTTGAAGAGGTTTGGCGAAACGGCCTGGTACTCGTTTTGGTTGACGTCCAGCGAGTGGCCGTTGAGCATCAGCGGCGCGGGCTGTCCCGTGGCGTAGTCGTCGGGTAGGTAGAGCCCGTACGGTTGATACGGCGACAAAAACTGCGGGTCGGGGCTTCCGCCGGGACTCGCACCGGGCTGCTTCAGGTTGATGCCCTCACCGAAGCTCTGGGTGGAGCGGAAGATCCGGTTGTAGAAGCGACCGGGTAGCGGAGCGTAGGGATGCGTGACGCCGCTCTCGAGGTTGGAGATACGCACGCTCCGGCCCAGGCCGGACAGGGTGTGCTGCGCCAGCAGCCGGGACTGGCGCTCCTCGCCCCAGTGGCTTCCGACCGCGCGGGTCCATTCCTCCTGCGGGTCGAAGGCTGCGTCGAAGGCCGCGGTGGCGCCGGCCTGGCCGCCGCCGGGCTGCGTTGCGCTCGGCTGGCCCAGTGGAACCTGCTTGTAGGAGCCGGCCTGCGGGTCCGCGAGGCCGCTGATCGCGTACAGCGTGACGGTCCGGTTGCGCACGTATGGGATCGACCGCCACGGCACGTCCACCTCGATTGCGTTCTCCGCCAGATTCACGGCCTGGTAGCGGACACGTTCGCGGCGCCCGCGCCGGTCCGTGATCCAGCCGCCAGTGCCCCAGAACGTGATGAACGTGTCGGCGGCGGGGGAGTCGATCCCCGCACCGTCGGGCCAGCCCGAGCCCTCGCGCGCGCGGCCGGTGTCGAGCCCGACCGTGACGGCGGCCGCGTCGGTCTCCTTCATCGTCTGCAGGAAGGCGGCGATGTGCAGTCCGGTCCCGCTCGCGGAGATGCGCAGCTGGCGCAGGTCCGCGGCGTTGTATCCGTAGCGGGCCGAGTTCGTCGGGTACCTGTAGTCGCCGCGGGTGGGAGCGAGGGCAGCCCGGAAGGCGGGTGTGTTCGAGGCGTTGTCGAGGTCCGCCCCGTAGTCGTCGTAAAGCCAGTCGTCGTAGATCAGCTCGCCCTTCGACAGGCGCGATTCGCCGGAGAGCATCGTGGCGTCGCCGCGCCAGTCGGAGAGGCGGCCGTCCGCACGGTGCGGGCCGGCGGCCGCGGATGAGGGAAACAGGACCCCGGCCACCGCGATCGCGATCGCCGTCGTGCGCGCTGCCGCCTGCGAAAACCTCATGTCTCCCCCGTCCTCCCCTTCGATCTCGATCCCGACGCTGTCCGCTACGGTGAACGCAGGATGGCCACCGCGGCGAATCCCGCTTCTCCTACCCGCAGGTGGCCGCCGCCCACCCCCCGGCAGAAGCGCCTCACGCTGATCGCCTGCATCAGCGGGTCGGCCGTCGTCTTCATCGACAGCACCGTAGTGAATGTCGCGCTGCCGGCGATCCGTCAGGACCTCGGCGCCGGCCTCGCGGCCCAGCAGTGGGTGGTCGAGGGCTACCTGCTGACTCTTGCGTCGCTGATCCTGATCGGCGGGTCGCTGAGCGACCTGTTCGGGCGGCGGCGCGTCTTCGCGCTGGGCACGGCACTGTTCGGCGTCACGTCGCTGATGTGCGCAGTCGCCCCCACGGCGGAGCTCCTGGTCGCCGCCCGCATCGTGCAGGGCGCAGCCGGTGCGCTACTGGTGCCGAGCACGCTCGCCACGATCATGGCCGTCTTCCCCGAGGACGAGCGCGGCCGCGCGATCGGCACGTGGACGGCCTGGAGCGGGGTCTCCACGGTGATCGGGCCGCTTGCGGGCGGCGCGCTCGTCGACGCCGCATCGTGGCGGTGGGTATTTGCGATCGGCCTCGTTCCGATCGCGATCACGCTGTATCTGGTGTTGCGTGAGCTGCCCGGATGCATGGACGCCCGCGCCGAGCAGCGTCCGCACGTCGACTGGGGCGGAGCGGTGCTGTGTGTGCTCGGGCTGGCCGGACCGGTGTTCGCGCTGATCGAGCAGCCTGCGCGGGGCTGGGGCGATTCGCTCGTCGCCGGTCCGCTCGTCGCCGGCCTCGCGATGCTCGGGCTGTTCGTGTGGCGGGAGCGCCGCACCCCGCACCCCATGATGCCGCTCGAGCTCTTTCGGCGGCACAACTTCACCGTTGGGAACCTGGCGAC
Organism: Solirubrobacterales bacterium; assembly: GCA_038203635.1. Lineage (GTDB taxonomy): Bacteria > Actinomycetota > Thermoleophilia > Solirubrobacterales > JBBDJG01 > DASRIA01. The sequence goes on along the minus strand of JBBRDT010000049.1, from coordinate 4,177 downwards.
GCTGCTGATCTACGGCGGCCTCGGCTCAGCGATGTTCTTCATCGTGCTGTTCCTGCAGGAGACGGCGGGCTACAGCGCGTTCGAGGCCGGCCTCGCGCTGCTTCCGATGACGATGATCCTGTTCGTCCTGTCGAGCCGGGTGGGAGCGCTGGCGGACCGGCTCGGACCGCGGCTGTTCATGGGCGCCGGGCCGATCGTCGGCGGCAGCGGGCTGCTGCTGCTGATCTTCGCCGACGCGAACGCCGGCTACGTCACGCAGATCCTTCCGGCGGTCGCGCTGTTCGGGCTGGGCCTGGCGCTCACCGTGGCGCCGCTCACGGCCACGGTGCTCGGCGATGCCGACCAGCGCCACGCGGGTGTGGCGTCGGGAGTCAACAACGCGGTCGCACGGGTGGCGGGACTGCTCGCGATCGCGGTGGTGGGGGCGGCGGTCTCGGCCCAGTTCGTGTCCGTGGTCGACGACCGGTTGGCGGGTCGCCCGCTGAGCCCGCCGGCGCGAGGCGCCGTCAACGATGCGCGGACGCGGCCGCTCACCACGAGCGCCGCCGATGACGCGCCGCCCGCCGAGCGCCCGCTCCTGCGCCACGCGTTCGAAGATGCGTCGGTGAGCGCGTTCCGGGTCGGCATGGGAGTCTCGGGCTCGCTCGTCGTCCTCGGCGGCCTCGTCTCCGCGGCAGGCATCCGCAACCCGCGGCGCAAGGTCGCGGCGGCGGACTGCCCGGGCGGCGCGATCTGCGGCGCCAGCGAGGATGTCGGGCAGGTGGAGCCCCCGCCCGCGCCCGTCAGGCAGCCCGAGCCCGCTGCCGTTTAGAAGTCGACCGCCACCGGCAGCGCGTTCTCGCGCCAGTCCTCCAGGTTGCCGCCGTAGCCCGGCGAGTACTTCTCGAACAGCAGGCGCCGCGCCAGCGCCTCCTCGCCGGGGTCCTCAACGACGCGCGCCCGGCCGGGCAGCCGCACGCCCGCGATCCGCACTGCCACAGCCGGATCCTGCACCAGGTTCTTGACCCAGTCCGCCCGCTCGCGGCCGCCCGCCAGCATGTACAGGCTGTCCTGCAGCCCGAACCAGATCTCGATCTCCCGTGGCTCGCCGCTGACGCGCCCGGTCGTCGTCAGGTAGCAGTAGTCCTCGTCGGCCAGGGCGGGATCGAACCCCATGTCGGCGAGCGTACAGCGCCACTGGTTCGGCGCTTCCGAATCCGGGTACGGCAAAGGGCATGGAGGGACTGCTAGGGGAGGAACTCGACTTCAGCGAGCGTGAGGTGGCGTTGCGAGCCGACCTCGGCGGGCGGGATGACGACGATTGCATCTGGACCTCGGTCCGGTTCCTGATGCGCGGACCCCGGCCGCCGCGCCCCGGCGAGTCGGTCATGCTGGTCGACGTGGAGGGCGGTTCGTGCCTGGGACGCGTCGTCTCGATGGCCGGCTGGGAGGCCTGCATACGGCCCGACTGGCGCACCTGGAGCGGCACGACCAACCCGCCCGCGAGGGCCTAGCGGCGCCTCACTGCGCCCGGGCACCCCGGCGGGCGAACTGAACGGCGAGTCGGGTTCGGGGACGCCCGCGCCGCGCTAGACTCGCCTCCTTCGGGGGTCGAATGCAGGAGGGGTGATGTTTCGTTTTGCCGGCAGGTTCCGTGCGTCGCTGTGCGCCGTTTCGATCGTGGCTCTCGGTGCGCTTACGCCAGGCGCAGTGGCACAGACCGGTCCGGACTTCTCCAAGGCCGGCGAGGCGTTCAACGTGCTGCCACCCGGGCAGGCCGGCGGCATCTCGTTGACGCCGAATTCCACGGACCAGCTTCCGCTCTACGACGGGCTCACCCCGAAGCGGGGCCTCGTCTCGGCGGCGGACCTGCCGCAGTTCTTCAAGAAGAACGTGTTCGGGCTCGGCGGCCTCCCGGTGCAGAGCACGCGCACCTTCCCCGCCAGGCCCGGGCTTGTCATCACGCGCGACACCTTCAGCGTCCCGCACATCGAGGCCGCCAACCGCAACGACGCGATGTACGGCGTCGGTTGGGTCACCGCCCAGGACCGCACCCTGCTGATGGACACGCTCCGCGACCCGGGGCGGGCGGCGGTGCTCGACGCGCCGGGGCTCGATGCCTTCCAGCTCGCACGGAGTTTCACGCCCTTCGTTCCCTCCCAGCAGACGGAGGCCTATCTCGCGCAGCAGGTCGACCTCGTGCTTGCCCAGCCCGGCGGCCAGCGGATCCTCGACGACGTCGACAACTACGTCGAGGGCATCAACGATTTCAGGACGTTCGCCGGCAACACCGGCCGGCCGTGGACCCGCAACGACATCGTCGCGGTGGCCGCGCTGGTCGGGGCTGTCTTCGGCAAGGGTGGGGGCGACGAGGCGCGGCGCTCGCAGCTGCTCTCGGCACTCCAGGACAGGCTCGGCGAGCGAAGGGGCGAACGGGTCTGGAACGACCTGCGCGAGCAGAACGACGCCGAGGCCTCGGTCACGCTCGACAAGCAGTTCCGGCTCACGCACCCGCGCCCCAGTCAGCGTGGTAACGCGGCGATCGATGCCGCCAGCCTCGACACCAGCGCCAACCGGGCGTCCAGGGTCGCGCAGGCCGGCCGGCAGGCGGCGAGCAACGCCGTTCTCGTCGGCGCCCAGCGGTCGGCCACGGGGCATCCCTTCTTCGTCGCCGGGCCGCAGGTCGGCTACTACTACCCGCAGCTCCTGTACGAGGTCGACGTGCACGGCGGCGGCATCGACGCGCGCGGCGTGACGTTCCCCGGCTCGGGGCCGTACGTGGAGCTGGGCCGCGGGCAGGACTACTCGTGGAGCGCGACCTCCGCGGGCAACGACATCGTGGACATCTTCGTCGAGGAGTTGTGCGGCGACGACACGCACTATCGCTTCGAGAACCAGTGCCGGGAGATGGAGGAGTTCGACGCCGGCCGGGTGGGATCCGGCGCCGGCACCCCGGTGATCTTCAACCAGACGGTCCACGGGCCGGTGATCGGCTACGCGACCGTCGACGGCGAGCGCGTCGCGCTCTCGACGGCGCGCTCCACCCGCAACCGCGAGGTCCTGAGCGCCTTCGGTTTCGCGGACTTCAACGACAACACGGTCCACGACGTGGAGAGCTTCTACGACGCTGCGAACAGGATCGAGTTCACGTTCAACTGGTTCTACGCGGACAAGGACAACGTCGCCATGTTCTCCGGCGGCCGCATCCCGAATCGCCACCCGGATGTCGATCTCGGACTGCCGACCAAGGGCACGGGCAAGTACGAGTGGCGGGGCTTCATCTCCCGGGACAGGCACCCCCACGGCACGGCGCCCAAGGACGGCACGCTCGTCAACTGGAACAACAAGCCGGCGCCCGGATGGCAGGCGGCGGACGACACGTGGTCCTACGGGTCGGTGCATCGCAAGGACCTGCTCGAGTCCGCGGTCAACTCCCTCCAGACCCACACGCTGGCGAGCACGGTCGCGTCCATGAACTACGCGGCCACGCAGGACCTGCGCGCGGCGCAGGCCTTGCGCGGGATCGGCGCGGTGCTGCAGACCGGCGGCGCCCCGAGCGCGCGGGCCCAGCAGATGTTCGACCTGCTGCGCGCCTGGCGAGACCAGGGGGGGTCGAGCAGGCTGGACGCCGACCTGAACGGCACGATCGACAACCCCGGGGCGGCGATCATGGACAAGGCATGGCCGAAGTTCGCCGACGCGGTGATGGGGCCCGTGCTGGGGCCCGAGCTCGACGACCTCGCGAGCCTCATGGGGCGCGACAACAAGGCCAACAACCAGGGATCGGCCTACATCTCCGGTTGGTACGGCTACGTCGAGAAGGACCTGAGGCACCTCGCGGGCCGGCCGGTTGGGGATCCGTTCCAGACCCGCTTCTGCGGCCAGGGCAACTTCAACACGTGTCGCACCGCGCTGTGGGCGGCGCTCGAACAGGCGGGGGCGGAGCTCGAGGCCGAGTTCCAGAACCCGGACCCGACGGTCTGGAGGTCGAATGCCACGGCCGAGCGGATCGTCTTCGCGCCCGGCTTGCTGCCGTCCACGATGCGCTGGACCAACAGGCCCACCTTCCAGCAGGCGATCAGCTACGACGGCCACCGGTAGGCGCGGCGCGGGGGGCCCCCGGTGCGGCCCCCCCCCCCGTGTTCGCTAGCCGCGGGCCTGAGCGAGACGTCTTGTCGGGCCGGCGGCCCCCGGGGGT